>JAICWQ010000155.1 GCA_025934755.1 Chthoniobacterales bacterium
ACGCTGGACCCACCTTCTTGCCGTTGCTGCATTTTTATCTGTTCTCTTACTCTCGGCCTGGGCCTGTGGAGTTTTTAGCGGTTCGTCGGAGCCTTCAGCATCTCACATCCTTTTTCTTATCATCGAAGGACTTTTTCTCTGTCTCTGTCTCGCTGTGACCTGGCAAAAGGAACTCGACAATTGGACGATCGTGGCAATAGGGATTGCCGGCGTCGGAGCGCTCATCGGCATCTCGGTCGCCCGGATTTTCTATCAGATCGATCTGATGCTGTGGTTGCTGCTTGGCAACACCCTCATCGTTGCTTTTGTCACCGCCAACCGTCGATTCATCGAAAAAGGACCGGCGCTGGCGGCAATGGCGGGACTCGCCTTTATCCTTACGTGCTTCATCGAATGGTTGTGGTGCGACGATGTCCTTGCTTCGTGGAACCATGTCACAGGAATTTTTTTGAACAGCGATCGAGCCGCGATGGAAGCGCGTCCCCATCTTGGGTTGTTCATCTTCCGGCACATCACCATTTTCCTGCTCTACGCTGCCGTGCCCTACTTAGTTGGAGTCAAACGACTTTGGCCATGGATGGCTGCGGCTGTTGCCGCTCCGATTCACTTCGCGTTTGTGTATGCGTATCTCGAATTGCCTGCGCAGTTACTTCCACGCGGGTTCTTCTGGCTGGTACCCCTCGCTTTCGCTCTTCCGGCCGCATTCGGAGTTTGGTATCTCGTCAAAAGAAATCATGTCAATCTTGCATCTGGCGACGGCCGGTTAGCGTCGCAAGGCGCAGCGGTCGTGGCGTTGATCAGTTTTCTTTTTCCAGTTCAATTTCACCGCGAATGGATCACTCTCGGTTGGGCAATTGAAGGTCTTCTGCTGATTTTACTTTTCCACTGGATCCCAAATCGCCGGCTGCGCGCGGCCGCTTTGATTGTTCTCACGGGGGCGTTCGTGCGCCTCGCCCTCAATCCTGCGGTGTTGGAATATCACCAGCGCACGCATGTTGCGATTTGGAACTGGTACCTTTACGCCTACGGCATTGCCGCGATTTGTTTTTTTCTCAGCGCGCGCTGGTTTGGCGAACCAAAGGAAAAGCGCTACGAACGCGATGCCTCTCTTTATTTGTATTCATTGAGTGGAATTTGTTTGTTCCTTCTAATGAACATCGAGATCGCGGATTATTTTTCGATCGGCCCGACCCTGACCTTTTCCTTCAGCGGAAATTTTGCCCGCGACATGACCTACACAATCGCCTGGTCGCTCTTTGCGTTTTGCCTCCTCGTTATCGGGATTGTGAAAAGCGTTCGCGCTCCTCGACTCGTTGCCATTGGTCTGCTCCTGGTCGCGTTTGCAAAATTGTTTCTGCACGACCTCGATAGCTTGGAACAACTTTACCGGATCGCCGCCTTCATTGCCGTGGCCCTAATCGCGATTGTCGCCTCATTCGTTTACCAGCGATTTTTGCTGCCTCGGACCAAGGCGTGATCCGGCTACGGCCAGTGCGGCTCGCACTTTTTGCTTTCGTTAATTCGCGGACGTTGTTCTTTGTTCGCCGATGGCTGAGCAGCCCCAGCGTGTAAGCACCCGCGCAACCGGCGTGGTTGGGATCGCCGTCTTGTGCTCGCGCGTGCTCGGGTTGATTCGCGAGCAGGTTTTCGCCGGTCTTTTTGGCGCTGGCAAGAACCTCGACGCGTTCCTGATCGCGTTCCGCGTTCCAAATCTGCTCCGCGATTTGTTCGCTGAAGGCGCGCTTTCAACCGCCTTCATCACGACGTTTTCAAAAAGGATCGCGACCGAAGGCGACGAATCGGCCTGGCGACTCGGCAACAAAGTGGCAACGCTCACCGCGATTTTTATGAGCGTGATCACCCTGCTCGGAATCGTTTTCGCGCCCCAAATCATTTACGTGATGACGGGCTTCGGCGGTTGGTCGCCGGAAAAGACAGCCACGACGATTTTGCTGACGCGGATCATGTGGCCGTTCATTTTGCTCGTCTCCCTGGCCGCGCTGGTGATGGGAATGCTTAACGCGAAAAATGTGTTCGGCCCGCCGGCAATGGCGTCGAGTTATTTCAATCTGGGGTCGATCATCGGTGGGGTGGCGTTCGGCTACTGGTTGGATCCGCATTTCGGAACGCGCTCCTTGATTGGATTGGCGATCGGCACCTTGATTGGCGGATTCTGGCAGCTGAGCGCGCAGTTTCCGTCGCTGCGCCGGATCGGCTACAAATACCGTGCGGATTTCAACTGGCGCGATCAGGGAGTGCGAACGGTGCTCGCCCTGATGGGTCCGGCGGTAATCGCGGCGAGTGCGGTGCAAGTGAATGTTCTGGTCAACAGCGCGTTCGCCGCGCGGGTGACGGACGCTGCCGGTCACGTGATCGACGGTCCGGTTAGCTGGTTAAATATCGCATTTCGTTTGATGCAATTGCCGCTCGGAATTTTCGGCGTTGCCGTCGGCACCGTGACACTGCCGTTGGTTTCGCGGACGGCTGCGGTGGGGGACATGGCCGGTTTCCGTTCGGCGTTGGCGCATGCGGTTCGTTTGGTCATGTTGCTCACAATTCCTGCGGCGGTTGGATTGATTCTGCTCGCGCAACCAATCATCAGCGTGATTTACCAGCACGGTCGTTTCACCGCCGAAGCCACGCGCCAAACCGCCGCCGCGTTACAATTTTACGCGATTGGGCTGGCCGCCTACTCGGCCGTGAAAGTTCTTGCGCCGGCATTTTACGCGATTGACCGGCGGT
The DNA here is from genome assembly GCA_025934755.1 of Chthoniobacterales bacterium. Taxonomy (GTDB): domain Bacteria; phylum Verrucomicrobiota; class Verrucomicrobiia; order Chthoniobacterales; family UBA10450; genus AV40. Next base: position 2,743 of record JAICWQ010000155.1, read on the forward strand.
ATCTGCCAATGACGGTCAGCATTTTCTCGATCGTGGTGAATTTCGCGCTGAACTGGTTTTTTATGTTCAAGGTGGGACTGGGCCATCGCGGGCTGGCCCTTTCCACGAGCATCGTCGCCGTCACAAACTTCCTGCTCTTATATATAATGATGCGAAAATATGCCGGACCGCTGGAGACGGGCACGCTATTTGGATTGCTGGGCAAGATAGCAATTCCTCTGGCCTTGCTCGCCGGAATCTGCTGGCTGGCATTGGGAACGATTTTCCAAACGGGCGCCCATTTGCCGGAATGGCAAAAGGTCTTTGGCGTTCTTCTGACCATTTGCGTGGCCGCCGCAGTGTTCTTTGGAAGCGCGTTTCTGTTCCGGGTCGATGAAGTGCGTGACGTGGTCGATCTGGTGAAACGGCGTATCCGTAGGTAGCGGCGATTGACCTCAATCGCCATGGCGGCTCGGTGAGCCGCCGCTACCTTAAGGCTTGATCCAAGTCCTCGATCAGATCGTCGGCGTTCTCGAGTCCAATCGACAATCGGAGCAAACCTTCGGGCGATTGTGTGCCAGGCCCTTCAATCGAAGCACGATGTTCGATGAGACTTTCCACGCCTCCCAAACTGGTCGCGCGCGTGAAAATTTTCGTGCTGGTGCTGACTTTCATCGCGGGATCGCGGCCGCCTTTCACTTCGAGCGAAAGCATGCCGCCGAACATCGACATCTGGTTTTTGGCGATCTCGTGACCGGGATGTTTAGCGAGACCGGGGTAATGCACGCGTTCGGCTTTCGGATGCTGCGACAAAAACTGGGCGACTTTCGCCGCGTTTTCAGAGTGGGCCCGTATTCGCCATGGGAGTGTTCGCATCCCACGGAGAATCAGCCAGCAATCGAACGGAGAGGGAACGGCGCCGCCTTCGTATTGAATGCCGCGAATGCGTTGAAACAAATCGTTCTCCTGTTTGGCGACAACGATTCCGCCGAGAACATCGCAATGCCCGCCGAAGTATTTCGTGGTCGAATGCAAAATAAAGTCGGCGCCGAGATCAAACGGCCGCTGAATTACCGGCGCCCAGGTATTATCGCAAACGCAAAGCGCGCCGGCTTCGTGAATGACCTTTGCCGCAGCGGCCAGATCGACAATTTTGAGCAGCGGATTGGAAGGCGTTTCCATCCAGGCGAGCTTCGTATTCGGGCGCAATCCTTTCTTCACTGCCGAGAGATCGCTCATGTCGACAAAGTCGGCCTGAAGTCCCCACCGAACGAAAATCTCGCGAAGCAAACGAGACGTTCCGTAGTAGGCGTCGACGTGCGCGAGAACGTGATCGCCGGGCGCGAGCGCCTGGAAAATCGCGCCGGTGGCGCCGGTCCCCGAACCGAACGCCGCCGCAGCCGCTCCGCCTTCCACCGCGCTGACCCCTTCCTCCAATGCCTGGCGATTGGGATTGTTATTGCGCGTGTACATGAACCCGCGCGAATAGGTGCCTTCAACGTCGCGCTCGAACGTCGTGGACAGATGAATGGGCGGCGAAACTGCGCCAGTCGCAGGGTCGATCCGTTGGCCGGCATGCACCGCGAGGGTCTCGATTTTCATTTGGCGATAGACGTTACGAATTCCGCCGGGATTGTCGATCTTGCGGCTTTAGAGTTGACGCGACGAATTTTCGAGGCAAATAGCATCTGCATTTTCGTGGCGGATGTTCTAGATTCCGCTTTCGCTTCATGACGATTTACGACGACGACGAAGTTTTCAAGATGGCCTGCGACCAATTTCAGGTCATCGCCGATTACCTCAGCATCGACAAGAACGACCGCGGACGGCTGATGTATCCGAAACGCGCCGTCGCCGTGACGCTACCAGTTCACATGGACGACGGGAGCACCAAGACGTTTCAAGGTTACCGCGTTCAACATCATTTGACCCTCGGTCCGACCAAGGGCGGAACACGGTTTGCGCCATCGCTTTCGATAGGTGAAACGGCGGCGCTGGCGATGTGGATGAGCTGGAAATGCGCCCTGGCCAATCTTCCCTATGGCGGCGCGAAGGGCGGTGTTACTTGCGACGTGACCAAATTATCGAGAACAGAGCTTGAGGCTGTTTCGCGCCGGTACATGCAGGAAATGATCCCGTTCGTCGGGCCCCAGACCGATGTGATGGGACCGGACATGGGCACGAACGAGCAGGTGATGGCCTGGTTCATGGACACGTATTCCGTTTATCACGGTTATGCAGTCAACGAGATCGTGACCGGGAAGCCGGTTGCAATCGGCGGAACTGAGGGCCGCCGTGAATCGACCGGGCGCGGAGTTGTCTATCTCATTGAGCGCGCGCTGAACATTTTGAAAATGGACCCGGAGAAATGCACCGCGATTGTGCAGGGATTCGGAAACGTCGGGTCCGTCGCCGCGCTTTCCCTCGCCTACAAGAGCGGGGTCAAAGTTATCGGAATCAGTGACGCTTACGCCGCAATTTATAATCCCAAAGGAATCGACGTTGAGGCGGCGGAACAGCATGTTCTGAAAAAGGGCAACTTGCGCTCGTTCCGCGAGGCTGATCATGTCGATCCGAAGGAATTTTTGACCATGCCCTGTGACATTCTCGCGCCCTGCGCGGTCGATCGGGTGATCAATGCCGGAAACGCTGACAAGCTGCAGTGCCGAATCCTCGCCGAAGGCGCCAACGGTCCAACCACACCCGAGGCCGATTTGATTTTGGACAAACGTTGGGACGAGGTTTTTGTCATCCCGGACATCTTGTGCAATGCCGGCGGGGTGATTGTTTCCTATTTTGAATGGGTCCAGGGGAAACAGGCGTTTATGTGGTCGGAAACGGAAGTCACCGACAAGCTGTTTCGAATTCTGGAGTATTCCTTCACTCAAGTCATCAAACGGGCCAAAGCCCATAAGGTTTCGCACCGCACCGCGGCGATGGCGATTGGCGTTGAACGGGTAATGAGGGCGAAGAAAATCCGCGGTCTGTTCCCGTAAAAGGAAGAGTTTGACGAGTTGACGCCAAGAAGAATTCTGCGCTGAATTGCTCACATGCCAGCCGCATCTCTGCGAGCATTGCTGACCCGGTCGATCGATTACGCCGGGATGTTCCCGCCTTGCAGTCTCGAGTTGGAACCTGCGCTCACGAACCAGGCGGAATATGCGCGCTCAACCGATTCCTGGATGCTTTCGACTTTCGTTTTGCCGGTTGGCAAGTTTGCTGCCGCCAGCGACTTGGTTTCGCAATTCGACAAACACCACCCGCTTCGGGTGTCCGCTCTGGGGCCGAAAACCGAAAACGCCGCCAATTTTCAGGTCCAATTGAAAAACGCCGTCGAAGCGATCCGTTCTCTTCAGCAGCAACATGGCGATCGCGTATCGATTCCTCAGCTGGAAATGCTTCTTCCAGACGAGGTCGACGTTGCAAAACTCACCGAAGCCGCTGCCCTGCTCGCCGGTTTGAAGTTGCAAGCGTTCTGGGAAACGTCCGCAGAGTCCGCCGAGAAAACCATCGCTTTACTCGCCCGGGCGAAACAACCGTCCTTTGGTTACAAGTTGAGAACAGGCGGGATCACCGCGGACGCTTTTCCCAGCTCCGTCCACATCGGGCGAGCGATTTTGGCGTCAACCAAACATCACGTTCCGATCAAGTTCACCGCCGGCCTTCATCATCCGGTTCGACAGTTTCGTGATGAAGTGAAAACGGAGATGCACGGGTTTTTGAATGTGCTCGGCGCGGGGGTGCTGTCCGCGGAACATCATTGGGATGAAGCCCAGACGGTCGACATGCTGGAGGACCAAACCGCAAAATCATTCGAATTTCACGATACCGTGTTCGCCTGGCGTGATTGGGAAATCACCCTCGATCGAATCAAAGCGCGTCGAAAGTTCATTACTTCGTTCGGCAGCTGCAGTTTCGACGATCCGCGGGAAGATTTGCGCGCGCTAGAATTATTGTAAGGTAGGGAGGTCGGCTGCGATGTCCCCAGGACGCCGCAGCCCGGCGTCCCTACCATGCTCAAATCATTTATCGACGTTCCAGAGGATTCGCACTTTCCCCTGGAAAATCTTCCCTTCGGCGTTTTTAAACCCCGGGACGGTACGGCGCGGATTGGTGTCGCTCTCGGTGATCAGGTCGTTGACCTTGCCGCGCTTGAAGCGGCCGGCCACTTCAAGGATTTACAAGCTCAGCAATTATTCGCG
>JAICWQ010000013.1 GCA_025934755.1 Chthoniobacterales bacterium
TGATCGGCGCCGGGATCGCGTCGATGAGTTGGGAGCGCGGGTCATAACGCAAAAGCAACCCCGCGAGTTTGTTGTTTTTAACCAGCGGAATGGTGTAGCTGTTTTCGCGATACTGCATCGGCAGACTGATTCGATAGGTAAGAAACTGGCCGACGTCGGCCGGATATTTCGTCATCTGGATCGTCGTGACCAGCCCTTCGGTCGCGACCAGCGCACCGGTTGGTTCCAGCTGCCAGGCGGCAATTCGATCACCGACCACGGTGTCTCCGGCAATATCGAGCGGCGAAATTCCCTGGAGAAAATTTTTATCGGTGGGCTCGAGCAAAGCCAGGTTCGCTTCGTAATCGATCACCGCGACGTTGGCCGCGTTTTTTTCGCCAGACTCCGCCCGTTCCAGCTCAACATAATTCTGGTTGGAAACGAGATCGGCCGTTACAAGGACGCGGCCCTTGGAGAGGACCGCCCCCAGAGCGCGCTTGGAGATCGGCGCCTTTTTTTGCCAAGGTCGAAAATTATCGTATGACTGGCCGGTCACATTCACTCGCACCAGCGACAGCAACTTTTGTTTGATATCTCTGTTGGCCGGCGCAGGAGACGGAGCTTCCTTCTTTGCCAAGGCAGCGGTTGCGACGATTGAAACCAAACTGAGACTAACGATTAACTTTCGCATCTTTAAAGCTGCGTTTGCATCGCGGGCGGTTTGGTACCCGGCTGTTCCTGGAGATTTTCCTCCCGGACCACGTTGTAACGGGTCTTGATTCGCTCGCGCGCTTCTTCCACCTGCTTCGGATCGAGCACCAGCGGCGGTCCGTCTCCAATCATGTTGATGACCAAACGATCGCCCGGTTGTGCGAATGCCTGGGCCAGATCATCCATGGTCCGAATTTTCTTTCCGTTGATTTCATCAACAATTCCTCCGCGATAAGCCGACAAATAGGTATTGATCGGATCCGGCAGGATATTCGTGAGCACGATGACGTCCGGGTGCTCAAGATACAGTTGGTCGATCACATAGAAATCGAAGAAGTGGCGCAACCGGAGATCGCTTGGCTGATACGCTTCCAACAAGTCGAGGGAAAGCGGTTGAAATAAAAGTCCGCCATAAACCACGTAGCGCGGGCGGACATCGTATCGGTGGCTCTGCATCAAATATGGCGGCACAGTTTGGAGTTGCACGCTTCCGCTGATCGTTTGCTTGTCGCGCCAAACATCGAATTTTACGTGGTCGCCTTTGAATTTTCGTTCGACCACTTCCGGCATCTCGACGTGCTCGCCTTCGAGATCGACGTTGCCGTCGCTCGCGATCGGATGATTGTCGATCGACAATAAAACGTCGCCGGGCCGGAGAAGTTTGGCGCATGGCCCGGCTGCGACAACGGTTTCAACCAACACGCCGCGTCCATCGTCTTTCAATCCGAGGTACCTGCGTTGCGCCGGGTTTTGTAATTTCGCGAAAGTGATGCCGAGATCGACGTATCCGTCATAGCGGCCGTCCTCGACATCCTTGATGAAACGGTTAATCACCGGCGTCGGCACCATGTAGGCGACGCCTTGGGCGACGTCGCCGCTGTAGCCTTGAAAGGCCACCCCGACCACTTTCGCATTTTGCATTACCGGGCCGCCGCTGTTCCCAGGATTGATTTGGGCGCTGATCTGAATCGCGAGGTGCTGATCGATCGAAGAGTGAGTGTAGAGCTGAAAATCGATTCGAGATACGATGCCTGTCGTCACCGACATTCGTTCGCCGCCAATGGGATAACCGTAGGCCGAAACGGTCGATTCGAGCTCGGGTATGCCTCCGAATTTCAGCGGAGTCATCTTTTTGAAAAACGTCGGCGAATCCACTGTGATCAGCGCGAGATCGCAATCATGGGCAACGAACAAGACTTTCGCTGGATATTTATTCGGATCCCCGTCGCGCTCGACCGTGAGATAGCGGCTGTTGCTTACGACGTGGGCATTGGTCATGATCCGGTTACCGTCGATGACAAAACCGGCGCCAATTCCGCGGCCCAGCATTCCTGCATTCCAGGGAGCGCGATAATCGGGCGCGACTTCGGTGGCCGTGATTCGGACCAGGCTTTTCTGGACTGGCCCGTTCGGCTGGGGTGGCGCGATCGGTATCGGAACAGCGACGACATTTGGAGGCGGGGTTTGCTTCGGTCCGAGTCCCGGCGGTCCTGGTTGGCGAGGGGAAGGTTCTGGCGGCGCGCCTCCATTTTGCGGCCGTTGCTGTGACGGAGGCAATTGAGGAGCAGGGGGTTGCTGACCAAACAACGTCGCTGCAAACAACGCCAGAACACAAACAAAAATGGGAACGCCCTTCATGCCGGAGAGTTTTGAAGATGAAACGAAGTGATCGAAAAGCAACCGCTCAAATTCCAGCGCGTTGGAGGAGCATTTTCAGAACCGTTTCAGCCTCAAAAACTTCGCGCGCGATGCGCCGGGCCGCGCCCGAGTGCTTTTTGTAGTCGCTGCGAATCATTTTTGCCGCTTCCGCGATATCATTCAACGACTTGAAGGCGAGCAAACCGGCATCGCCTCCGTAATTTTTTGTGAACCCCGTTTCCTGGGTGATGACGGGGCGTCCAGCCGCCAAATAACAGGCGCTACGATCGCTGAACCAACCAGTGTTGAGTCGCACATACTGGTCTTTCGCAACCGTGAATTCGCCTTTCGAGTGTTGGATGTAATCGCGATAGAGCCAGTAATCGACGCTCATTTGCAACGGTGAGACCAATCGCCAGCCATTGCGTTCGAATTTTGTGCGCGTTCTCGGTTCAGAAATGTTTGTCGCCAGCTCAAACGTTTCTCCTGCTTTCTTTGGCGCGGTCACAAAACGCAAAAACTCGCGTGATTTGCTCCAGAGATATTTCCGGCCTCGCCAGGTGATATCTTTCAAACCGCTGGTCGACCAATTGGCAATCGATGTGAAAACTGCAGCCTTTTTCGGCGCGCGGTCCGTTTTCCACAAATCGGTCACAATTGGTTGCCGGGTCCGGTGCCACTTGAACCCATGCAACGGCACCGGAAATTTTTTCGTGCCGACATTTTCGCCAAATGTAAACAGGGCATGATGGCGAGCGAGGTATTCGGCGGTCGATGTCACGCCGTTATCGATTTTGATTTGCTCAACCCCGGGATCACTTTCGACATAAATGATCCGATCCGACTTTAAAAGGTCGTCGTTGAATTCCTGGGTGCCGCAGATATTCAAGACCGCGTCCGCGTTGCGATACAATTCGCGGATCTTTTTCAGCGGCATGCCTGCCGTCGGATTTTCTTTCGCGTAACGCGCGCAGTACGACCAGCGGTTTTTGAAATCGAACTCGCTGGCGAGGCGTCGAAGGGTTTTCGCGGCATAATCGAATTCCACATTCACTTCGAACGTTTCGGGGTTGTAAGGAATCCGGGCCGAGTCCTCGATATAGTAAACCTCGTGTCCGAGACGCTGCAGGCCGACAATGTAGTGGATGTGCTGCCAGATCACGCCCGCGATCGGCATTCCACCCATGAAGCCTATCACCACTATTCGCTTCTTTTTCATCGAAGCGACAACGTCCAACGCCCCACGTGCAACGCCCAACGTTTAACACTCTGAATTGAGCGTTGAGCCTTGGGCGTTGGGCGTTGGGCGTTTTCCGCTTCTTTCACTTGAATTTCTTCACTTCCACAGCGGGATTTCCGGCAACAATAGTGTTTGCAGCCACCGACTTCGTCACCACCGCGCCGGCGGCCACGACCGAATTCTCGCCGATCGTCACGCCTTTCAAGATGACGGCGTTCATGCCGATCCACACGTTGTCTCCAATTTTTACGGGCGCGGTTTTCAGCTTTGGACGGGGCGGTCGATTTTTGAAGAATGGCGCCAGCGCCTGAGAATCAATCATTCGCTGGCCAGGTTCGAGGGGGTGAAAATCGGAATCGGCAATACCAACGCCCCACGAAATCAGACAATGCGATCCGATCTCCACCAATTCCTCGGCCATAACAATCGCGCCGTTGAGAAGGGTGAAATCGCCGACGACGCAACGGCCATCGTTGTGGATGGCGAATGAACAACCGGCATAGACCGAAACGTGATCGCCAAACACAACGGCGTGCGGATTTTTGCTGAGCAGCTTTTTAAAAACCTGCGCGCTCTCGCAATAAAAGCCTTCGCCGAAGTCGACGTTGGCCGGGATCGGTTCCGGATACCAATCGTCCTGAACATGTCGATCTTGCTTGACGTTGCTCACGTTGGAAATTTTCCGGAGGTGAATAGTTTCGCGTAAACGCCGCCGCGCGCGAGTAATTCAGCGCCGCGACCCTGTTCCACGATCCGGCCGCCCTCGACTACAACGATTCGGTCGACATCGTGAATCGTGGCCAACCGATGGGTGGCGATCAAGGTCGTCCGGCCTTGCATCAGCTCCTTGATTGTCTCCATGATCGCGGCCTCGGTGGTGGGATCGAGGGCCGACGTCGGCTCGTCCAGGAGCAGAATGGGCGCGTTTTTCAAAAAAGCGCGTGCGATCCCGATGCGTTGACGTTGGCCAACACTCAACTGCTGTCCGCGTTCGCCAACGGTGCTGGCGTAGCCGTTTGGCATTTGGCGGATGAATTCGTCAGCCTGCGCGCGTTTCGCTGCATCGACGATTTCGTCCTCGGTCGCGTCTGGCCGGCCGTAGGCAATATTTTCGCGAACGGTGGTGGAAAAGAGCAACGTATCTTGCAGGACGATTCCGATCTGGGCGCGCAGCGATTTCTTTTTGATTTGGCGAACGTCCCGACCATCGAGGGTTACGAATCCGCAAGTTGGATCGTAGAATCGCGGGACCAAACTGAGGAGCGTGCTTTTGCCGGCGCCGGTGCCGCCAACAATCGCGATCATATGATTCGGCTCGACCGAAAGATCGACCTCGTGCAAGACCGGCCGGTCCTGCGCGTAGCCAAACGACACATTTTGAAATCCGATCGCGCCTTTCGCCGATTCGATCTCGACCGCATTCGGCGAATCGACCACGTCGTCAGGTCGATCGAGCACTTCGAAACAACGTCTCGCGCCGGCGGTGGCGCCTTCCATTGCCCACGCCGTGTAGGTGAGGGATTCGATCGGCTGATAAAGCATCAAAAGATATGCCGTGAAAACAAGCAGGGTTCCGAGGGTTAGCGTTCCGTTCAGAACGTGGAGAGCTCCGACGTAATACATCGCCGCGGTGCCGATCACCATCAATGTGCTGATGACCAGCGCGCTGTTTACGTTGGTCAGGGTCAACCGCAGATTTGCCTGCAAGCTTTGCTGCGCTCGCTGATGAAATTGGAGGACTTCGAATTCCTCGCGACCAAACGCGTGGACCATCCGGATCGAGCTCAATCCTTCCTGAGCTTGGGTCAGAACTGCGCTTTCGTGTTCCTGAATGAAGGTGGACTCGCGGCGAATCCGGTGGGCGAAGAAATAAATCGCCACGATGATAAACGGAACAATCGCCAGTGAGAGCAAGGTCAGTTGCCAATCCAGCCGAATCATCACCGCGAATGTACCGATCAAGGTGATGATCGATCCAAAGATTCCGGTGAAACCTTTGTTGTAGATCGTTTGGATCGATTGCGAATCGTAGGCGACCCGGAAACTTGAGTCACTTGACCGGCGAACGTCGTGGTACTTCAGCGAAAGCGACTGGAGATAGGCGTAGAGGTCGGTGCGAAGTTTAAGCAGCGCCTGCAGACCCACCTTTACCAACAAGTAATTGGTAATCCAGTTGATGACGCCCCACAGAAATTGAATAATCACGAGGGCGAGACATAAACCGACGATTGCCCGGCCTTTCGGCTCGATCACCCAAAATTCACTCCGAAACTGCGTCCCGCTTCCAAGTATATCGTCGACGATGATCTTGAACGGCCACGGTTTTAGCAGATTCAGGCCAATGCCGACGATCGACAGCAAAAGTCCGATGACTGTTTGGGGAAGAAACGGCCGGTAGTAGCGAAGAACGCGGCGGTAGATCGACATCGGAATTTCAGATTGCAGATTTCAAATTTCAGATTGAACTAGGGCGGCATCCAAGACTGAAAGGTTCTTCGACTTCGCCAAGAATGACAATATGCATCATCTGATTCAAATCTGGTCGGAATGGGTTCTGACCGGCGGCTACCTTGGCATCATTGTTTTGATGGCGATGGGAAGCACGCCGATCCCGTTACCGGCTGAGGTTGTCGTTCCGCCGGCTGCATTTCTTGCCGCCCAAGGACGCTTGAGCCTGGTGGGCGTAGTTTTGGCAAGCACTTTTGGCGCGTATCTCGGAGCGGCGCTCATGTATTGGCTCTCACTTTGGCTGGGTCGACCGTTAGTCGTTCGATTTGGGCGATTCATTCTATTTCCACCGAAGAAATTGGAAGAGGCCGAGCATTGGCTGGCCCGTTACGAAGCGGGCGGCATTTTCTTTGCCCGACTTCTGCCCGGGGTGCGACACTTGATTTCCATCCCCGCCGGGATCGTGAAAATGAATTTCAGGGTCTTCAGCATAATGACCGTGCTGGGCTCGGCGATTTCATGTTACATCCTCGCTTATTTGGGGGTTCGGGCGCAGCATGTCGCTCCCGATTTACTGAAGGATCCGGAGGGATTGGTCCGTTTTGTCCGAAGCCAGACCAAGTGGCTCCTTCTTGTAGTCCTCGCATTTGCAGTGCTTTACGTTTTATCGATGTGGCTTTCCAAGCGGAAGGCGGAATAACGTCGCGAGTAGACGGCCCGCGAATTGCCGGCCGCCCAAGTAAGATTGAACAAAGGCACCGAAGATGCTGTCGAAAGACATACAGCAATGAAGAAAAACAGCCTCATCCTAAAGCCTCGAACCAAACTTTCGCTTGGCGATTTGATTCTCGCCGTTAGCTCGTGCACCACCAACACCAAGGAGACAGTCGCGACTGTGGCTGATCTGCTCGGCAGCGGAAAGGTCCGCGTCCAGAGCGACGGCAAATTCCTTCGCGCCAAAGTTTGCTAGGGTCCTAAATAAACCGAATTTCAAAATCGCTCCGGTGGATTGTCTGCCGGAGCGATTTTTTTTGTTCTTTGTTTCGAAAGCGGTCAAGTCGCAGCAACGCGCTGAAGTGTGATGTTAACGGGACCAACAAACCTCTTTTCGTTTTGCGAGACGCTTTTATCTTGGCCGCGTGATTGATCGTTATTCCCGTCCGCAAATGCGACAAATCTGGTCGGACGAGCGCAAATATCAGATTTGGCTCGAGATCGAGGTCCTCGCTTGCGAGGCGATGGCTGAGCTGGGTCAAATCCCGAAACAGGACGCGGCCGAAATTCGCAAAAAAGCGCGGTTCTCGATTCCAGAGATCCTCGAGATCGAGAAGCGCACTAATCATGATGTCATCGCGTTCCTGGAAAATGTCGCGGGCTCTGTCGGTCCGGCGGCGCGCTGGATCCATCAAGGTCTCACTTCATCCGATATCCTCGACACGACCCTTTCGGTTCAACTTACCGAGTCGATCGACATTCTGGCTGACGGTTTGAAACAGGTCCGCAACGTGATCGCGGTCCAGGCTCGGCGCCACAAAATGACTCCAATGATCGGGCGCAGTCACGGGGTTCATGCCGAGCCGATCACATTCGGATTGAAAATGGCGTTGATGTATGACGAATTCGGTCGCGCAGAAGAGCGGCTGAACCAAACGCGCGAACGCGTTCGCGTCGGCAAGATCAGCGGCGCAGTCGGGACCCACGCGCACGTCGATCCAAAAGTGGAGCGCGCGGTCTGCGAAAGGCTTGGACTCAAGCCGGCGACCTTGTCGACTCAGATTGTCCAACGCGACCGTCATGCCGAGTTTATGACCACTCTTGCCCTAATTGCTTCGAGCATCGATCGCTGGGCGACTGAATTCCGCCACCTTCAACGGACGGAAGTTTTGGAGGTGGAAGAGTATTTTGGAGAAGGGCAGAAAGGCAGCTCGGCCATGCCGCACAAGCGCAACCCGATCACCAGCGAACGTTTGAGCGGCCTCGCCCGCGTCATCCGCGGAAATTCTCTGGTGGCATTGGAAAATGTCGCCCTTTGGCACGAACGCGACATCAGCCACTCGAGCGCGGAACGCATCATCCTCCCCGATTCCTGCATTCTGATGGATTTTATGCTGAACGACCTGCGCAATCTGGTCGAACGATTGAAGGTTTATCCGGAACGGATGCAGCAGAATCTCGAATCAACCAAAGGGTTATATAATAGCCAATCGATTTTGCTCGCCCTCACTCGCGCCGGCGCCGAGCGCAAACCCGCTTATGAAGCAGTTCAACGCGCTGCGATGAAAACATGGAAAGGTGAGGGGAGTTTTGCCGAGAACGCTAAAAAAGAAGCCGAGATCACCGCCAAACTTTCCGGAGCGGAAATCGAGCGCCTCTGCTCGCTCGACACTCATTTCAAACACGTCGAGGAAACCTTCAAGGCACTTGGCCTCGACTAACGCGCCGGTCTGATCGGACTTAAAAGAAGTTCGGCAATCCGTCCGGTGCTATCGAGTTTTTCGACCCACATTTCGAACTTGGCCGCTGTCTGTTCCGGCGCTTTAGGATTCAGGGTGACTCGAACTGCGTTCGTCGGCCAATCCAGGAGCAACTGCGATACTTGAAAGCTCGAGTTCAATTCAACCGCGCTTAGTTCCAGATGGGCGATTAACTCCATCGTCATCGGAGTGGTCCCGGCAGGGGTAAGCTGAACACGCGCGCGCGTGTCATTTGGTATGACTGCCACCCCGCCGATCTCAAAAGCGTTTCTCATTTGGGTCGGTTGCAGCGGTTTCGACGTCGGCACCAATCGAAGGGCCGAGATTCGTCCTTCGCCGCTGAACTGTGCGGTCCCAATTTGAAATCCTATTTCCGCGGGAATCGCGTTACGTGCTGCGGCGGATTGCAATCGGAGCGAAGCAGTCAACGAAGCCGGTCGTGCCCGAATCGCGCCCATCTGAAGTTGCGAAGTCAACTGCATGGAAAGCACTTCAAGGAAAAGACCGAGGATGGCCCCGTTACCATCAGTTGGAGCAACCCGAACCGTGGGAGGGGTGATCGGTATCGGCACATGTCGCTCCAAATGTGCCTGGGTTGGAGCAAGCGTCGGGGTCGTAACTACTCCCGGTGCCCGCTCGGGAGGAGAGATTTTCTCTGCCAACTTGACTGGTGCTGGCGCTGGAGGCGGGGCGACTGGCTCAGGCCGGACGCGACGTTTTGGTTCCAGCGAAATCACCTGTCTTGGTGGCGGCGGAGGGGGGGGTGGAACAAGCGGTTCCGGCGCGACTTCTTCTTTTGGCGGCGCCGGCACAACTGGTTCGGTGATTGGCGCCGAGTAAGCTGGCGGCGGCGGCACTCCTTCAATCACTCGTTTACCGCTCGCCAGAGTCCGTCGGACAAGATCGACCAGCGCGTCGGATAGAAATGGTTTTTCGATGGTCGCGACGACGTTCGGAAACCGCGCAGCAGTCGCGGCCATCTGTTGAACGTGACCGGACATCATGAGAACCGGGACGCGCGCGGTTTGCTGGTTTTCCAACATCCGCCGACAAACCTCGTCGCCGTTGAAATCGGGCAGGCTGTAATCGAGAAGGACAAGGTCCGGATTAACCCGCTCAATTTCCCGCAAGCCTTCGTTTCCGTTCGTCGCGGTGGTGATCTGCCAATCCGGTGCGGCGCTCGCCAGGACGTCCTCCACGAAAATCAACAACATCTCGGTGTCGTCGATGACGACGATTTTCTTACCAACTTTGGGTTCAGCTACGCGCGGTTGCGGTCGCGCGGGTTCTACAGCTTCCGCCTGAAATTCTCGCAACGCTTCAACGATTAAAGCCGGCCATTCACTTCCAATGGTTCGACGTTTTGGCCCCGACAGCTTTTTCTCGCTGAGGTGGACCTTGGGCCAGGTCAACATTTCGGCGAGAGCGTCCTCGCCTTTGCGTTTGCCCGTGTCGGCGTGTGAGACTTGTCCGGCCGCGATATGAATTTCGCCAACTCGAGCGCGGGAGCGGACCTCGAGAATGACGTTGGCGCCCGCGGCGCAATGCAGCAACACCAGGTCAATCGTGCCGACAGCGCGCAACGTGCCGCGGGATTCGTTTTCCCGCCACGGGCCAAGCAACGCCTGCACCGCCGCGCCGAACGCGGCCAGTTCAAACGGCTTTTCGACAAATTGAAGCCCCCCGAAAGAGCCGCGTTCGGCGGCGATTTCCGGAGGAATCACCGTTCCAATTACAAGAGCCCGCGCGCCAGGGTGCGAATCGCGGAGTTGTTCGAGACATGTCGTGATCCCCGACCACGGCGGATCGACATCGAGGATGAAGAGCTCGGGACTTGATTCCGCGCTGAGCTTTTCAAGTTCTTTAACTGTGCGGGCGATGGCTCCGACATGTTGGGGGGCAAATTTTTTGAGCGCGGAGCTGATCGCGGCAGCCAACGCATCATACTCCTCGAGCAGGATGATGTTTGGCTGCGATACGCCTGTATGAGTGGATTTGGGACGAGCCGGCACCTTGTAAGACCCTTGAGGTTTCTAGGGTACGACAAAGCGGAAGCGCTGGTCAAAGGGAAGGTCCTGGGGGTTGCAGGTTGTTGGCTTCCCGCAGGCGCTTATTCGTACCGCAGGGCGTCGATCGGATCAAGGCTGGCCGCCCGATATGCCGGGTAAAAGCCGAAACCGATGCCTATGGCCGAACACACGACAAGGCCTGCAATTGCCCAACCGAAAGGAAAAATCGTGTCGACTTTCAACAAGATGGCAATCAGATCGCCCATCACGATTCCAAGAACGATCCCAAGAATGCCGCCGGCCTCGGAAATAAAAACGGCCTCGGTCAAAAACTGTCGCAAAATATCGTTGCCGCGCGCCCCGATCGATTTCCGCACGCCGATTTCTTTCGTTCGCTCGGTCACGCTCACCAGCATGATGTTCATGATCCCGATACCCGCGGCCACCAGAGCGATGAAACTGATTACGAACGCTCCCACCCGGACAATGCCGGCGACCGAAACGAATGCGCTTTTAAGGGAGTCGTTGGAATAGATTTCAAAATCATTTTCGTCAGTCGCCCGCAACCCGCGCGCAATCCGCATTGCTCCGACTGCTTTGTCGAATGTCGCATTGTAGGTTTCAGTCGAAGGCGCTTGAGTGGCGATATTCACGGTGCGTCGGGCGGACCCGAAATCCTCAAAGAATCGGGTGATCGGCATCATGCAAATATTGTCCTGGCTCTGGCCAAACGCCGTCCCTTTCTCCGCCAGGATTCCGATGATCGTGTAAGTATGACCGCTGACCCGCACTATTTTCCCGATCGGCGATTCGTGGGGAAATAATCGGTTCTCAACCAGTTTGCCGACGACGATTACGTTGCGGGCGAGATCGACATCTTCGTCGTTAAGATTTCGGCCGTAACCGAGGGTATAGGCGTTAGCGGTGAGGAAACTGCGATTGGTTCCGACCACGAGCAGGTTGGGGGTCGTCTTCACGCCATTGTAGACCGCCTGGCCTTTTACTTCGTAACCGAAACATTTCAGGCAAATTTCGCGGGCATTGCCTTCCATCAGCTTCTGATAATGCACCGCCTGTTGATAGGTGATGTTCCGGCGGTTTTGATACTTTTTCTTTACATCACCTCCCGCGCTGACATTTGCCGGGTATTTCGCGAACTGAAAAATATTCGAACCGAGAAAGCTGATGCCATTCTCGATCGAGTATTGCAGGGCGCCGATCGCGGTCATGACCGAAATGACGGAAAAGACTCCGATGGTGATACCGAACATAGTCAGGCCGGAACGCAGTTTGTTCACGCCCAACGAGCTCAGGGCCATGGCGATGATTTCGCTAAAGCGCATAAATCAAAATTCGAATGTCGAATATCGAAATCCGAAACAAACTCGAAATGTTAAATTCAAACGCATCTTTCAGTTTTGCGCACGATTGCTCCGAAAATTTTCATCAGCTCTGTCGCTTCAGCTATCAGGCAGTCGCGGTCAGATATGGAGTCAGTCTCGATGTCTAGTAGGCGCAACCAATAACGGCTTTCTTTTGCTTCCCTTCGACAGGTTTTTACCTTCATCGCAAAATCCTTCTTACCAATCGATTCGTTGGCTTCAATGTAGTTTGCACCGATTGAGCCAGAGGCGCGGATGAATTGTTTCGCGTCTTCAATGTTCGCTATGGTTCGTCGCAACTTCTTAACAAAGACGCGGCTCGCGCTTGCGAATTGAAATGTACGTTCTTCGAGGTCGTATTTAACTTCACGGGTCTGCATTGTTGTTGGGGGTGAATTTTGATTTTCGAATTTGTTTCGGAATTCGAGATTCGGATTTCGAATTTCTACTCATACCTCAGCGCCGTTACCGGATCGAGCCTCGACGCGGTCCAGGCCGGCGCGAAACCGGAGACCAAACCCGTCAGCACCGACACAAACATGCTGGCGATCACCAGACCGAACGAAAACTGGATCGGGAACGAGGGGAAAGCTTTGCCGATTCCGAAGCAAAGCAGATAAGCGAAGGCCAGTCCGATAAATCCGCCCAGCAAACAAAGTGCTGTCGATTCGATCAAAAACTGCAGGAGAATCGTGCGTCGGCGCGCGCCCAGCGCTTTACGCGTCCCAATTTCCTTGGTGCGCTCCTTTACGCTCACGAAAGTGATGTTCATGATTCCGATCGCGCCGACGAAGAGTGATAAGCCGGTGATAAAGAGTCCGGCGATCGCAATCGTATTTTTCACCGGATCGAGCGTGCTCTTGAAGGCTTGCTGCTCGTTAATCGAAAAATCATCCTTTTTTTCCGGGGAAAGACCGCGGACCCGGCGCATAATTCCGGTGAGCTCGTCTTTGGCTTCAGCCAGTTTCTTTTTGTCCTTCACTTTCACTCTCACGTCGGACTCGGTGGATGCGGCGCCAAGCCGCGCGTCCGAAGCGCTTTTCGAGCTAAAATATTTGTTAAACGCCGTCAACGGGATCGCGACCATCGAGTCCCAACTGAACAATCCCAGAAAGGTCCCTTGCCGCGCGTTGACGCCAATCACCTTGAAATTCTGTCCATTGATCAAAACGGTTTTATCGATCGCGCTCGCCGACGGAAATAACGCGTCGGCCACGTCGTAGCCGACCACCACGACCTGGGCGCCCTCGCGCGATTCGATTTCGTTGAAGAAGCGGCCCTCTTTACAATCGATCGTCGAGGTCACCGTGAAATCGGAAGTCGTGCCGAGGGTGAAGACGCCGTCTACCTCGTTGCCGCCAGACTTCACAGAGCGCATCAGACTCGAGGTTGGCACTGCGACGATCAGGTTTGAATTCGGCGTGGAGGCGATGATCCGGTTGATCTTTTCCGCGTAATCAGTCTCGATTTTTTTCCGGTCGCGGTAGTTCCACCAATCGTCTACCGGCTTCCATGGCCATTGGGTGACGTACAGGACATCGTCGCCGAGCACGGACATGCTGTTGTCGAACCCGATCGAAATTCCGCTGATCGCGGTGCCCATCAACGTGACCGCGACGATGCCAATGATAACGCCGAGGGCGGTGAGGGTTGATCGGGTCATGTTCGAGCGCATCTGCGCGGCAGCGATCTTCCAGCTTTCCTCCAGCTCGTAGAGAAAACGTTTCATGTCGTCATCGTGGCATCGGGTTCCAGCCGATGGTCCATCGACGAGATGTCGGTGCCACCAAATCCCACCTGATCCGCTTCGATCACCCCATCTCGAAGATGAATCGTCCGGCGAGCATGCGCCGCAATATCGCGTTCGTGGGTGACCAGGATAATTGTGTTGCCGCGCAGATAAAGGTCCTCGAGCAACGCCATGATCTCGTCGCCGGTTTTTGAATCGAGATTACCCGTCGGCTCGTCCGCCAGGATGATGGAAGGATTGTTGACCAGCGCGCGCGCGATGGCGACACGCTGGCGTTGGCCACCCGACAATTCGTTAGGCTTATGATGAATGCGGTCTCCCAGTCCAACATCGATCAACGCTTGTTCGGCGCGCTGCCCGCGCGTATCCGGATCCATGCCCGCGTAGATCAGGGGAAGCTCGACATTACGCAATGCATTGGCGCGCGGAAGCAGGTTGAACGTTTGAAAAACAAAACCGATCTCCCGATTACGGATCGCCGCCAGTTCATCGTCATCCATTTCTTTGACGTTGCGTCCGTTAAACTCGTATCGGCCCGAGCTCGGGGTATCGAGACAACCGAGCATGTTCATCAAGGTGGATTTGCCACTGCCGCTCGGCCCCATCACCGCGAGATATTCGTTCCGGCGAATTTGTAACGTCACACCGCGCAACGCCCGCACGACCTCTTCTCCCATCACGTATTCTTTGGTGATGTTTTCAATGTCGATGACCACCGCTCCGGGCGGTCGAGTCGTGAGTGACGAGTTATCCACGAGAGATAAGTTGGCGTCGCAAAACATTCAACATCTTGCGCAGGTCGGTGATCAGCTGCAAAGCTCGCTCGGTATTCGCATCATTGCAGAACTTTAACTCGATGCTTAGGCTCAATTGGGTATCGAGTTCTGCGACCGAGCCTTCAGCGTCCGAGATAAACTGGACAAATTCTCCAGTAGTATGGCGTGCTTGCCCTTCCGCGAGATTTGATGGAATAGAGACGGCTGGGCGACGCATTTGCGATACCAAGCCGAATTTCTCCTCAGCCGGATAGTCTTGCGTCAGTCGATAGATAACTTTGGCGAGCTCGATTCCTTTGTTCCAGACGATCAGATCTTGGTAATTGCGGGGGCTTGTTTGCATAACCATGAGTTGTATTCCAACTCTCGTCACCCGTCACTTCGACGCCTCTTTATCGTAAGCGACCTTTGCGCCATCTTTCAGTTTGCGACTGATCGCGCTGTAGCTGCCGGAAATGACTTCATCGCCGGCCTGAACCCCGCTTTTGATTTCCATGTAGGTGTCGTCAGAAATTCCAGTCGTGACTTTCACTGATTGGGCTTTGCCGCCTTTTTTCAAAAAGACCACCTTCGAAAGTTTTTCGCGTTCCTCCTTCTGGGCCGCTTTCTCCTGCTTCTCATTGACGTAATCGGCGTTGTTATCGCCCTTATCGCGCGCGTTTGCCTTCAGTTTCCTCTTTTCAATTTCTTCCGGGCTCAAGTTGCTCTCACCGGTCCGAATCGTGACTGCCTGCATTGGAACCGCCACCGCGTCCTTCACCATGTTTGTTTCAATGTCGGCGGTGCAACTCAATCCCGGTTTCAACGGCACATCGTGATCGTCGATCCGGACCTTCACCTGAAAATTCGTCACCTCTTCCTGTGTGCCTGAGCCGGTGGTCGTCCCGGTGTTGGCGATCTGGTAAACCGTTCCGTGAAATTTGCGATCGCCGTAAGCATCGATTTTCACATTCGCTTTGTCGCCGACCTTCACATTGACGACGTCGTTTTCGTTCACATCGACGCGCGCCTCCATGTGATTGAGGTCGGCGACGCGCATTACCTCCGTTCCCGCAAATTGTCCGGTGGCGACGATCCGCTCCCCAAGTTTGCTGTTCAGCATTGTGATGGTTCCGTCGATCGGCGAATAGACCGTGGTCTTGGAAAGTTGGTCCCGGGCCTGACTTGAACCTGCCTCCGCCCGTTCGATCTCGTGAACCGAGCTTTCGTAGGTGTTCTTGGCCACGTCGGCCGCGGCCTGGGCGGCGTTGTATTCCTGGATCGAAATCGTCTTCTTGGCGAACATGTCGTCGGCCCGTTTCAGATCCTGAGCTGCCTTCAACATCGTCGCCTTCTGTTGCAAGTTTGTGGCCTTGGCCGAGCTGATCGCCGCCTCTTGCTGTTCGAGCAGCGCCTTGTAGGAATCGGGTTTAATTTTAACCAGAAGGTCGTCTTTCTTGACTGCCTTACCGTCTTCCACCGGCAACTCGATGATCTCACCCGCGACTTCCGGCGAGATCTTCACTTCAGTTTCGGGCTGAATCTTGCCGGTCGCCGACACGGTTTGAAGAATTGTTTTCCGCACCGCCTTTTCGGTGGTGACGGGGATCGGCTTTTCTCGTTTGGAAAGCGCAATCGAAACGATTAACCACAGGACAAACAATCCAACCGCGCCCCAAATGATTTGTTTGCGGCGACGAGCGCGTTGCTTGCGCGCTGCCTGCGGCGAAGTCTCGGGCGTGGTCAAGGCTTGGTGCATGGCGACTCAGGGAACGGGAAACGTCGGAAATTACCTCACTTTAGACCTTTGCCAACGCAACGCGTTCACCGTCCATACTGGGATGCAGGAACCGCGCCGGTTGGATTCAACTGAGCAAGCCGCCGGGCGCGGATTTGGCCAACGGCCCATTGCGCATGTTCGGCGATCAACGGCTCGGGATCGGTTGTGCTCCGCTCGAGGGCGGCCAAATCGTCCCGGGTGCCGACGTTGCCCAGGGCTACGCAAACGTTTCGCAGAAAGCCGCGTCGCTTGATTCGTTTGATCGGCGAGTTGCGAAATAGCGCGCGAAATTCGGCGTCAGTCAGTCGCAGATAATCGCGCAAGGCAAATCCGGTTGTCGATTGTTGCGCGGTGAACGCGCTTTCACGAGAGGTCTTGGCAAATCGATTCCACGGACAGGCGTCCAGACAATCATCGCAGCCAAAAATTCGGTCACCTATCAATGGCCGCAAGTCCATGGGAATAGCACCTTTCAATTCGATCGTGAGATAGGAAATGCAGCGGCGCGCGTCCAGTTTGTGGGGCGCGGTGATCGCGCCGGTGGGGCAAGCGTTGATGCAGCGTTCGCATGTTCCGCAACGCTCGCGCACTGGCTCATCCGGCGGAAGTTGAATCGTCGTCAGAATTTCGGCGATGAAAAACCACGTCCCGAGTTTTTCGTCGACCAACATCGTGCTCTTTCCGTGCCATCCGATTCCGGCGTGGGCTGCGTGATCGCGTTCCAAAATTGGTCCGGTATCGACATAACATTTTTGCGCGCCGCCAGATTCGCGGAGGAACTCGTCGATTTTCTTCAGCTTGGCCTCTATAACAGCGTGATAATCATCCCCCCACGCGTAGCGCGCGATCCTTCCTCTGGCGGGCATGGCATCTGCCGTGGCATCGGCATCCTGCCGATGTGGCATCAACTGGAAGCCGATGCCCGTTTGTTCACCCTGAAAATAATTCAGCGCCAAAACGATTATCGATTTCGCGCCGGGCAAAATCTGCTGTGGATCGCGCCGCTTTTCTTCACCGCGCGCCATATATTGCATCTCGCCGTGCGCGCCGTTTTCCAGCCAGGCCTGAAATTCATCGACATGCGGAGGGGGATCGCAGAGTGCGACGCGGCACGAATCAAAACCAAGCTGATGCGCAAAATCGACAAGCCGCGTTTTTAGGCGGATGGCACTGTCCCCATCGCTGCAGTCCGGGCCGGACTGGAGCGTTCCACCAATGTCTTGTTTTATCGCGTTCATGGCTGCGCCAAGTGTTCGATCTTGACTAAAATCATGTCAGCGATCTGGTCGTGATTCACGCTCGCGGTGTTGATTTCAAAGTCGGCCGCCGCCTGGTAAAGGGGCACCCGCTGACGGAAGAGGTCGGAAAAAATTGTACGCGGATTGCTATTTTGAAGCAACGGCCGCGTGTTCCGTCGTGAAGCCCGTTCGAAGAGAGTCGGTTCATCCGCATTCAACCAAACAATCGTGCCCAGCCGCTTCAAACGTTCGACATTCTCGGGACGGAGCACGATTCCGCCGCCTGTCGTGATAATCGACGCCCGACCTGGCGCAAGGCGGCCGAGCAGTTCGGTTTCCGCGTTACGAAACTTTTCTTCGCCATGTTTTGCAAAAATTTCCGCGATGGACATTCCGAACTGTGCTGCAACAGCTTCGTCTGTGTCGATTCGGCCCAAACCCGTTCGCCGTGCCAGCACTCGACCCACCGATGATTTGCCGGCGCCCATCATGCCGATGAGGACGATCGATTTGGCGGCATTCACGGCGAAATATCTCATTAACAACCGGCTTCAGCCAGATGGGTTTCGAGCCGGCTAAATAGGCAATCCGTTTAAACAGGTTATCGGGTCGCGTAGACATTGCACCGCGCTGAAGCGCGGTGTTAATGAGAATACAGTGCTGAAAGAAGTTGCGGCAAAGCCGTGTCCGACCAAACTGCAACATGGCTGAATCGAAACCGCTGGTCGCGATCATCATGGGGAGCAAATCGGATTGGGATACCATGCGTCACGCTTCCGAGACACTGGATGAGCTTGGCGTGCCTAACGAGGCCCGTGTGTTATCTGCGCATCGCACGCCGGAAGCGACCACAGATTTCGCGCGCAAAGCTTCCGACCGCGGGCTACGGGTAATCATTGCCGGCGCAGGCGGGGCCGCGCATTTAGCAGGAGTTATCGCTGCCCATACCATCTTGCCGGTGCTTGGGGTGCCGATTCAATCGAAGTTGCAAGGGTTGGATTCACTTTTGTCGACCGCCCAAATGCCCGGCGGGATTCCGGTTGGAACTCTCGCAATCGGGGACGCCGGCGCAAAAAACGCCGCCCTTCTTGCCGTGGCCATCCTCGCTACCACTGACAAAAAACTTCGGCAAAAGCTCGAAGCGTTTCGCAAGAAACAATCCGAAAGCGTTCTTTCCGCGAAACTCCCGAAGTGAAGACGGAAATTCTGGCCGCGTGGCATCGGCATCCTGCCGATGATCATGGGCTGGAAGCCGATGCTGCAATACGGGCGGTAGAATTGCTGAGCAAAGGCGAAGTCGTCGCGCTCCCGACCGAAACGGTCTACGGGCTCGCGGCCGACGCGCTTGACCCGATTGCCGTCGCGAAAATTTTCGAGGCCAAGGGCCGGCCGCGCTTCGACCCGTTGATCGTTCATCTGCCGAATCGCGATTGGCTGGAGAAGATCGCGGACGTTTCGCCGCGCGATCGGGAATTCGTTGCAAAGCTCGCTGAAAAATTCTGGCCCGGGCCGCTCACAATTGTTTTGCCAAAAGTCGCAGAAGTTCCGGACATCGTGACTGCCGGGTTGGACACGGTCGCCGTTCGAATCAGTGCCCATCCGGTTTTTGCTGAAATCGTTCAGAAATTTGGAAAACCGTTGGCGGCGCCGAGCGCAAATCGATTTGGTCGAATTAGTCCGACGACGGCGAAACACGTCATGGACGAACTCAACAATTTGGTTCCGTTGATTATCGACGCCGGCCCGACCACGCATGGGATTGAATCGACCATCGTGCGTGTCTCGGACAGCAAACTAGAGATTTTGCGGCGCGGTCCGATCACGTCCGAACAGCTTCGTGGCATGGGTTTCCAGCCGATGAATCCCCAGGAAGACATCTCGATTCGCGACGGGGCAAATCTGCCGCACTGGCAACAGGAAGGCGCGACTTATTCAGTGACTTTTCGTCTCGCGGATGCGCTGCCGCAGCGCGTCATCGGGGAATGGAAATCTGAACGTCGGGATATTGTTTTGACCGCGTGCCAGCATAACCGCCAACTCACGGACATGGAACGATCACGTTTAGCTAAACTATTTTCCGAAAAGGTTGAGAAATATCTGGATGCGGGCCATGGAAGGTGCTGGCTGCAAGACGCCCGCATTGCCCAGGTAATCCGTGACGCGCTTCTTCATTTCGACGGCGAACGTTACTATCTTTCAGCGTGGTGCGTGATGCCTAATCACGTCCATGCGGTTGTTCGACCAAAACCCCGCCATTCGCTTTCTGACATCCTGCACGCCTGGAAATCATTTACTGCAAAGGAAGCAAATCGAATACTGAATCGTCGCGGTCAATTTTGGCAGCCGGAGTCGTACGATCACTTGATATGCGACGAGGACGACTTCCAAAACCAAATCCGTTACGTGATTGAAAATCCGACGAAAGCTGGGCTCAAGGCATGGCCGTGGGCGAGCCGCCCCGACTTGGGAATAGAAGCTCATCGGCTGGAAGCCGATGCCACAAGAGTCTCTGCGCCGGGGCAATTGCCATCGCACTACGCGCCAAAAACACCCCTTCGCCTTGTTGACCACTTAACAACGTTCAAGTCCAGCCAACGCTGCGGATTACTCGCCTGGAATCCGGTCGAGAAGGACGAGCGTTTCGTCGCGATTCGAAATTTGAGCGATAAACAGGATCTTCGGGAAGCGGCCGCGAATCTGTTTCGGTATTTGCGCGAGCTCGACGACCTCGGCCTCGATCTTATCGTTGCAGAACAAGTTCCTTCTCAGGGACTCGGGGCTGCGATTTTGGATCGGCTGACTCGCGCGTCGCACGTTTAGGATCAAAATTCAGGCAGGCCTCAATGAATCCTTTGAACAATGGATGCGGCTTGTTCGGCTTGCTTTGAAATTCGGGGTGATACTGGCAGCCGACGAAATAGGGATGATCGCGAAGCTCGATCAGTTCCGCCAGGGTCCCGTCGGGCGAGGTTCCTGAGATCACGAAACCTTTGTCCGCCATTCGATCGCGATACTGCATGTTGAATTCGTAACGGTGCCGGTGCCGTTCCATGACATCGCGGGCTCCGTAAATTTTCTCGGCCAGGGTGCCTTTCGCGATCTTGGTCGGCCAGGTGCCGAGCCGCATGCTGCCTCCTTTGCTCTGAATTTTTTCGCGTTGCTCCTCCAGCAAAGAAATCACCGGGTCGGGCGTTTCGGGATCGAACTCAGTGCTGTTTGCGTTTTGAACGCCGCAAACATTGCGGGCAAATTCAATTGTCGCCACTTGCATTCCCAGACAGAGACCGAGAAAGGGCATGCCGTGCTCCCGGGCGTAGCGGGCCGCTTTGATTTTTCCCTCAACCCCGCGCTCGCCGAATCCGCCGGGAATCAGAAGCCCATTCACGTCCTGCAATTGGGCGCCGACTCGATCCTGAAGCGATTCGGCGTCGACCAACTTCAGTTCAATGCCGCAATCCTGGCTTGCTGCCGCGTGGGTGAGCGATTCGTAAATACTTTTGTAAGCGTCCTGCAGGTGAATGTATTTCCCCACCACCGCGATCTTGACCCGTTTTCGCGGATTGATGACGCAATCGACAAATTTCTTCCAGCTCGTCAGGTTCGGCTCCGGAGTTTTCAGGTGAAGCAAATCGCAAACGAGTTTGTCCAAACCTTCCTCGTGCAGCATCAGCGGCGCTTCGTAGATGGTGTGCTCGACGTCGCGCGCTTCGATCACCGCCTTCTCTGAAACGCTGCAGAACATCGACAGTTTCTGCCGCAGTTCGCGATCGATCGGTTTCTCGCTCCGGCAAATCAACACCTGAGGTTGCAACCCGATTTCGCGCAGCTTGGCCACGCTTTGCTGGGTCGGCTTCGTTTTCAATTCGGCCGCCGCTTTGATGTACGGCACAAGCGTGACGTGCATGTTCACCACGTTCTGGGCGCCGACTTCCAGAATGAATTGGCGGATTGCTTCCAAAAACGGCAGACCTTCGATGTCGCCGGTCGTTCCGCCGATCTCGGTAATCACGACGTCGTATTTGGATTCATCGGAAATTTCGCGGATCCGGTCTTCGATCTCGTCAGTGACGTGCGGAATCACCTGGACCGTTTTGCCCAGGTAATCGCCACGGCGCTCTTTGAGAATGACCGATTCGTAAACCTGGCCGCTGGTCAGATTGTTGTGGCGCGACAGCACGCAATTGGTGAAACGCTCGTAGTGGCCGAGATCGAGATCGGTCTCGGCGCCATCATTTAACACATAAACCTCGCCGTGTTGAAACGGATTCATCGTCCCTGGGTCGACATTGAGATAGGGATCGAATTTTTGGAGAACAACGCGCAGTCCGCGCGCTTCCAGCAGAGTGCCAAGGGACGCCGCGGCCAGGCCTTTGCCTAACGAACTAACCACACCGCCGGTGACGAAAATGTACTTCATCTTGAATCGTCATATTGGCTTCCAGCCAAAGTCTTCATCGGCAGGATGCCGATGCCACGTTTTCGGTTTGCGCGAGCCAGCTTTCGCTCCAGCGCTTTTGCGTCGGCCGGCGTGTCTACGCCAGGCGATCCATGTTTCGTGAGAAGCACATGAACCGTTACACCATTTTCCAGCGCGCGCAATTGCTCGAGCGATTCCGCGCGTTCCAGCGGACTCGGTTTCCATTTCACAAAGTCGAGCAATGTTTTTCGCCGAAAACCGTAGACACCCTGGTGCCGTAAATATTTGATCGCCACCGATCGATTCCGCGGGAAGGGGATCGCGTAACGCGAAAAGTAAAGAGCGTTGCCATCAAGGTCGACAATCACCTTCACCTGATGGGGTGAAGCGGCTTGGGCGGCGTTTTCGAATGGATGCGCCGCGGTGACCACGCCGATCTTGGGATTTGACCGCAGAGTTTCAACCAAACGATTCAGGAGGGCTGGCTCGACCAGCGGTTCGTCGCCTTGAATATTTAGAACAAAATCGAAATGGGGGCTCTTGCCGGCCACCTCAGCGATCCGATCAGTCCCGGTCTGGTGACTTTTCGAGGTCAGCGCTACCTCGGCGCCCCAATCGAACGCGGCCTTTGCGATCCGCATGTCGTCCGTCGCGATGAGGACCGAATCCAAGCTCTTGGCTCGGCAACATTGTTCCCAGACGTGTTGAAGAAGCGGCTTGTTTGCAATAAGATGCAACGGTTTTCCCGGAAAACGCGTCGAACCCCAACGGGCTGGAATTATGCCTACCGCTTTAGTTGCGCGTTTCATTAAGAATGATCTTCGCCGCCGCCGGGAAATCTTCCCCGACCCAGTCGGCGCAGCTTCCGTTGGTCATCTTATCGAAGCCGGTTCGGACCCGGATCGCTCGGACGCCGGCATTATGCGCGCATTCGGCATCGATCTCCTTGTCTCCGATCAAAAATGAACGCGCAAGATCGATATTATGATCGCGGGCGGCTTGCAGGACCATTCCCGGAGCGGGTTTTCGGCACTCCGACGGTTGTCCGGGAACATCCGGGCAAAAATAGGTCGCGTCGATCAATCCATTGCCCAGCTGGCGCGAAACTTCCGCTTCGACGGCGCGATATTGGTCTTCAGTGAAAAAGCCGCGACCGATCCCGCTTTGGTTCGTGATGACAATGATTTTGTAACCGGCGTTCTTGAGGTTACGCAACGCAGGCGCAACGCCGTCGAAAACCCGCACCTGGTCGGGTCGCGAACAATAATCAGCATCGTGCATCAAAGTGCCGTCGCGATCGACAAAGACTGCTGGCGATCCTGGTCTATTGGACGACATAGCCTCTGATTTAACACCGGCCTTCGGTCCGGTGATTTACAGACGGCGCGACCGAAACTGTTTTAACAGTTTTCCACCAAGAGAAGCCGCTAAAGCGGTTCGGTTCATCGTTGCCACTGCCGCCCGGCTGAAGCGGGGGGTTAACAAAATCTCTACTGCGCCTCATGTTCGAAACTAGCGATCAATTCGTCGCGCGTCACCGTGGCGGTGCCGAGTTTTCCAACCACCACCGCGCTGGCGTGGTTCGCGATTTGAGCCGCTTCCAGCGGCGTTGCGTCACAAGCGAGGGCGAGAGTAAATATCGCGATCGCGGTGTCGCCTGCGCCGGACACGTCGAAGACATCGCGCGCTTTAGCCGGAATGTGGTGAGGATGTTTTCCTTTTTCGAAAAACATCACGCCCTGTTCGCCGAGGGTGACCAAAAGATATTGGACGCCCCATTTCTCGAGCAGGGCTTTTCCAGTGCGCACAAGGTCGACATCCTTTTTTGGCGCAAGATCAGCGTCGCGATTTGGAATACCCGCCGCAAGAAACGCTTCTGCCCGGTTCGGCTTCACCGCGGTAATCCCGGTCCAGTCGATCAAATTGTGCGGATTCGGATCGGCGGTAACGATCTTCTTCGCCCTCCGTGCGTCGCGGGCGATTTGCGCGACCAGCTCCGCAGCTAAAAATCCTTTGCCGTAGTCTTCGAAGATAATCGCGTCGAAATCTTTCAATCGTTTTCGCACCGCGGCGGCGACCTTCGCGATCTGCCTCGCCGAAAGCGCGGCGATTTTTTCGCGATCAACCCGGACCACCTGCTGATGGCGGGCAATGATTCGGGTTTTAACGATCGTAGAAAATTTCTCATCCTCGACCGCGTCGGACACATCGATTTTGCACTGGCCGAGTAAATCGCGGAGTTGCTGACCGGTGCGATCTTTCCCGACCAAACCAATAACCGAAACATGATCGACAAATTCCCGGAGATTGCGGGCGACGTTGGCGGCGCCGCCGGGGAAATAGGATTCGCGGGTGACTTCGACCACCGGCACCGGGGCTTCTGGCGAAATCCGGCCGACTTTGCCCCAGATAAACTCGTCCAGCATGAGGTCGCCGATGACCAGAACGCGCTTGGACGAGGTGCGGTCGAGAATTTGACGGAGCCTTTTTAAGTCCATAGGTGCGGCGAGACGCGATTTGGAGCGGAAAGAAGTGGGCGTGGGTAACTCAAAATTGCAAGGCGCAGGTATTTGTGCAGAACCAAGGTTCTGCTTACAATGGCTTCATTAATCCTGAATACGAAGCCGAAATCAACAGTCGAAGCTGCCGATGATAGCCTTTTCTAAAACTCTAAAAATCAGCGCGAGCGCCCTTCTTGGGTCGACGCTTTGCGCCCATGCCGCCCAGGCCCCGCAACACATCGACGTCAAGCAGATGTCGAAGCAGGTGGAGAACGTAGTGGTGCCTCTGCCGAACGAAATCTTTGGCGCGCTGAACAAACTCGGCTCGGTCAACTGGCGGGAATATGTTCGCACCGAGAAAACCAGCAATTTTACCGAACGGCCCCGAATCGCCCTGCTGTTGGGAACGGTGATCGCCGATGGTTTTATCGCGGTTCAAGCGGAAGACGCTCCCGCGGTGAAGGAGATTGGCCAGCGGGTCTTGAATTTGTCCAAAGGCATTGGCGTTGGGAATTCCATAACCCCGCACGCCAAAGCGATCACCGAAGCGGCGGACAAGCGGAAATGGGAAGAGGTTCGAACGGAACTGGACCGGACCCAAAGCAGTGTCCAGGCGGCAATGAATGAGGTGCACGACGAAAAACTGTCGCAACTGGTGAGCCTTGGCGGTTGGTTGCGGGGCACGCAGGTGTTGACCTCGGTTGTGACGAAACATTTCTCACCCGACGGTGCCGAGTTACTCCATCAACCTGATTTGCTCGTGCATTTCCAAACCCAGTTGCAAGGCATGCCGGAATTTAATCTGCCGATCATTCACGATATTCAGACTGCGCTCGGCCAGGTCAAACCGCTGGTAGACGTCGGCGGTTCCACCCATATTTCTGCGGAGTCGGTGCGAAAGATTAACGATATCACCACGAAACTCGATAGCGGGATCGTAACGAAGGATTGAACGCCCTCCCATGAATCGCTCCATTAAATTCAGTTTGCGGGCAAGTCTGATCGTTCTCGTTTGTTTGCTTTTGCCGCGCGGGGCCGGTGGCACGGTCGATGACGCCCAATCATTCGCCCTTCAAGCGGCCGAGCCCTACGTGAAAGAGGGTTTTCAGGTGCGTGAAGATTACTGGGGCGGTGATCTTGGATCGGGCGAAAAGAAAGCCGTGCGCCAGCAGCTATTCAAGGGCAACGAATACTGGTTTTGGATGGGGACCGAAGTCGAGCGGGCAAAGATATCGGTCCACATTTATGACTCCGAAGGAAAATTGGCCGAGCAACCGGACAGTTGGGAAAAAGGCCATTTCGCCGCGGCCCATGTGATCCCCAAAGCCACCAGCAGCTATTTTATCATTGTCGCGGTGGAAGAGTCGTCCGAGGAACGGACCCATTGGGCGCTGGTTTACGGGTTCCGCTAATCGCGAGTGATTGTCCATCCTCCAGAATGCCTGCGCGCCATGGCGCAGAAGCGTTATATTTTTAAATGACCGAAACGCGAACGCTGCATTTCGATAACGCCCGCCAGGTGCAATCACTTTACGCGAACGATCTCCAGCTTTTGAAGCGAATGGAGGATTCGCTCGGGGTCAAAGTCACAACCCGCGAGGGCTGGGTGAAAATCGAAGGCGAACCGGAAAAAATCGATAAGGCCCAGCGCGTGTTCGACCAGTTGGAGGAAGCGCAAAAGAAGGGTGTGCCGATCCAAAAGCATGAATTCCAATACGCCCTGAATTCGGTGAATGAATCGCGGGCAGATAATCTGACCGACGCCGTCTCGATGAAGATTACGACGTCGTCGCGCAAGGCGCCGATCGTCGCCCGCTCGGCCGGTCAAAAAAGTTATCTGGAGGCGATCGAGAAACACGACATTGTTTTTGGAATCGGCCCGGCGGGAACGGGTAAAACCTATCTTGCCGTTGCCATGGCGGTGTCAGCGTTAAAGAAGGATCAGGTCAGCCGAATCGTTTTGACCCGGCCCGCGGTCGAGGCCGGCGAAGCGCTCGGGTTTTTGCCAGGTGAACTCGAACAAAAAATCGCGCCTTATTTGCGTCCTCTCTACGACGCGCTCCGCGACATGCTCGAGCCGGAAGAGATCGAGCGTTCGATTGCGCGGCAGACCATTGAAGTGGCGCCGCTGGCCTACATGCGCGGACGGACTTTAAACAACGCGTTTGTGATTCTGGACGAAGCCCAAAACACCACGACCGAGCAGATGTTCATGTTGCTCACCCGGATCGGTCCCAATTCCAAATGCGTGATTACCGGGGACGTGACCCAGATCGATCTTCCGCCAAATAAGCGCTCCGGGGTTGTAGAAGCTTTGCAGGCGTTGAAAAACATTCACGGGATCGCAATTGTCTACTTAAATGAGCGCGACGTGGTACGTCATGAGCTCGTCCGTTCCATTATCACCGCTTACCAACAACATCGATCGCCTGCGCCGTCATCGCGCAAATAAATCATGTTTGATTTCATAAGACGCCGACGGCTGTTGAAACGCGGGCTCGCTTCGAAGAAGCAACGCCGCCGCCGCACCCGCAACGAATTGCTGCAGAGCCTGGAAGTGGCGAAGTCGGTCAAAGTCGTCATTCTCGCCGCTTTCGTCGCCGGGTTGGCATTCCTGATCTTTGGCGGGCAGCAGCCCGAGCCGACAAAAAGCTTTATCATCGCGCTCCTGTTTTTCGCCACCGCGGTCGCGGCGTTATGGATTAATCATCCGGCCACCTTTATCCAAAACTCGCGGGTGTTCCTGATTTTCGGCACCATCTTCATACAGCTCGCGGCGATCAAGCTGGTCCTGATGCTGTGCAGCGAGCACGCATTCAAATTTCTCACGCCCGAAATGGGATGGTTGCTCGCGCCTTACGCCTTCGCGCCGCTCGTGCTCAGCGTTTTGCTCGGGCGCAATCACGGACTTTACGCGGCCTTCTTTGTCAGTTTTTGGAGCAGTGTTCTCTTTGTAAAAATCGATGCGCCGCTTTTGGTCATCAGTCTGATCGGCGGATTCACCGCGGTGTATCTCACCCTGCAGGTGCGGCGTCGCGGGAAGCTTATTCGAGCCGGTCTCGGTGTCGGCGTCGGGATTTGGCTTTCGTCACTCTGCTTTGGACTGATCACCATCAACCTCTTTCCGCCGACCGACAACGATTGGGGAATGATCGGAATCCAAAGCGCCCTCGCCCTCGGCAATGGAATCGTCACGGCAATGATCGTCGGCGGCGCGTTACCGCTCCTCGAACATCTCTTCCAGGTGACGACAGACATTTCGTGGCTCGAATTGTCCGACCTCAACCATCCGTTATTGCGGCGAATGACAATTGAAGCGCCCGGCACGTATCACCACAGTTTGGTGGTCGCGAATCTGGCCGAAGCCGCCGCCGAAGCGATTGGGGCCAACGCGACGATGTGCCGCGTCTGTGCCTATTTCCACGACGTCGGCAAGTTGGTGAAGCCGCAATACTTCACCGAGAACATGAGCTTCGAGCGCAATCCCCACGACGATCTCGCGCCGAGCATGAGCGCGCTCATCATTATCGCGCACGTGAAAGAAGGCGTCGATCTTTCGCTCAAACACAAATTAAATCAGCGCATCGTCGATATCATCCAGGAGCATCACGGCACCTCACTCGTTTATTATTTCTATCAACGCGCCCTTCAGCAGCAGGAGGACGCCCGGGCCGGCGGCAAGATCATGAACATCCGCGAGGAAGACATTCCAGAGGTCCAGGAGGAAAGCTTCCGTTACCCCGGACCGAAACCGCAAACCAAAGAAAGCGCGATCGTCAGTTTGGCCGATATCGTCGAGAGCGCGTCGCGGAGTTTGGAAAAACCGACGCCGCAAAAAGTTGAGCAGCTCGTGAACGAACTGATCGAAGAACGGATCGCCGACGGTCAGTTGGACGAATGCGATCTCACTCTCGGGAACTTGCGCGTCATTGCCGAGCGGTTCCGCTTCACTCTGATGACCATGCTGCACACTCGCATCGCATATCCGAAGGGCGAATCACGATTCACGCCGACGGAAGACGACACCGTGCGGATGCGACCGGATGTCATGGCATCGCTGCGCAAGCCGGAATCGGCGCCGCCGGTGTCGGCGGCCTGAAGCCGCAAAATCCAAAATCCGAAATCCGAAACAATCTCGAGTGTTCGAAGTCGATGCGGATCTGGAATTTCGGATTTGATTGATTCGGGCTTGTTTCGCGATTCGATATTCGGATTTCGAATTTGAAATTGCAGGGCAGGCGCATCGCCTGCGATTTTAATGGACGGCAACCGATGCGCTTGCCCTACAATTGGCCAGAATGGCAAAAGGACTCGAACGCCTCCGTGACCACCAGGCCGACACCGCCATCATTCTCGGCTCCGGTCTCAGTTCGCTCGTTGGCGATCCAAACAAAAACCGGGTCATTCCGTATTCCGGGTTCTCGGAAATTCCCGAGCCGGCCGTTTCCGGCCACGTCGGCCAATTCGTTCTTGGTGAAATCGAAAAGACGAAAATCATTTTCGCGCAAGGCCGGGTTCATCTCTACGAAGGGCACTCGGCACGGGACGTCACTTCGATCGTTCGCGTCCTGGCCGAAGCTAGAATTAAGACACTCATCGTCACCAACGCCGCCGGCGCCCTTAATCCCAAATTCAAGCCGGGCGATTGGATGATGATCACCGATCACATCAATCTCACTGGCACAAGTCCACTGGCAGGGTTGGCCCGCTGCGCCGGCCGTCGGACATCGCCGCGCGATGTCCCTGCCTTTGTCGACATGAGCGAACCTTATTCGCGACAACTTCAGGAAAAATTCCGCGCCGCCGCAAAGAAGCTTGCCGGGCGTAGCTCAAGCGAAGGCGGGATCGATCTTGTCCTGCACGAAGGCGTTTACGCGGGCAATTTTGGTCCGCAATATGAAACGCCGGCCGAAGTTGGGATGTTACAAAAGCTCGGCGCCGACGCCGTTGGCATGTCGACCGTTCTCGAAGTGATTCAGGCCCGGGCGCTCGGTCTCGAAGTTGCGGGATTCTCCTGCCTAACGAATCTTGGCGCCGGCCTCTCCCAAGAAAAGCTCAGTCATCATGAAGTTTTGGAAGTTGGAAAAAAAGCAGCTGCCGATTTTGCAAAGTTGCTGAGCTATGTGATGTCGGCCGCACTCTGATTCCCAGGGAACGCATGCCGCGCCGATGCTGGCGGTGGCGGCCGGCCAGCGCGAACTTGAAAAGCATTTCGGCGAGGGCTCCGAAATGAATACTTGAATTAGATTTCCGGCGGGCGCGCGCGCGGTTCGCGGAATTTGGTGATGGCGGTGCTGGGTTGAGTGACGAACGGGCCGCCTTCGAGCGGCGCGGACTTGGTGAAAGCGACGTCGGGCATTTCGCTGGGCAGACCTTCCAACGGAAATTCCTTCCGCAAGGGAAAGAACGGATAGCCGTCCCACATCAGAATCCGGCGGAGATCGGGATGGCCTTTGAATTTGATTCCCATCATGTCGTAAATCTCGCGCTCGTGCCAATTCGCCGTCGGCCAGATATCGGAAATCGTGTCGACTTGTTCTTCCTCGCCGGCTTTTAACTTCACTCGGAGGTGCACCGCCAGGGTCATCGAATAAAGTTCGTAAACGATTTCGAACCTTGGCTCTGCGCCTGCGTTGTCAACGCTGGTGATATCGAGCAAATAGTCGAACGAGAGGTCTTCGCGGCAAAGCTTGGCGATTTCGCGCAGGTCGCTCGGGGCAATGGTGTAAGTCGTTTCGCCGCGAAATTCTGTCTTCGTCTGAAGCTTTGGCCCGAGCAGTTTGCCTATTGAATCGAGCAGCTCTTTACCAGTCATCGAGCGAAAGGATGAAGGTTGAGGGATGAAGGATGAAAGAAAAACAACAGCGCGGTCACTCCGGGCGGAGCGAGGAACCCCGCAGTTGAAGTGAGCGTCACACTTAATAGATTGTCTGATCCAGGACTTTTTGGGAGGTCCCTCACGTCCGTTCGGGATGACAGAAGTTTCATGCGACCGCGCCTGTTAACTTCTTGGTCCACTCCGGTTTCTGGGCAGCGAACGATTTCTCGCCGGAAATCTTTTCCTGGAGTTTCATCAACCCGGCAAGCAGCGCTTCCGGGCGCGGCGGACAGCCGGAAATGTAGATGTCCACCGGCAGAAGTTGATCGATTCCCTGAAGCACAGCATAGGAGCGATACATGCCGCCGGTAGAGGCGCAGGCGCCCATGGCGATGACCCACTTCGGATCGGGCATCTGTTCGTAAATCCGTTTCACCGCGAGGGCCATTTTGTAGGTGACGGTGCCGGCGACAATCATGACATCGCATTGCCGCGGCGAAAATCGCATCACTTCGGCTCCGAACCGGGCGATGTCGAACCTTGATGCGGCCGTTGCCATCAGTTCGATCGCACAGCAGGCCAGACCCATTGGCATCGGCCAAAGGGAGTTTTTGCGGATCCAATTGAAGGCAGCGTCGATGCGGGTGAAGATGATGTTGCCCTCGATTTTGGAATCGTAAGCCGTTGAATGACTTTGCGGCATACCGAAACATTAACGTTCAGGATTCCGCGCGCAAGATCGACATCTTACTAACACCTGGCTTCAGCCAGGATTTGCGGCTCGCATCAGACCGAAAGGCGTTTAAACGGCTTGTGATTTCTTGCGAGGTCCCGCCGGTCTGAAGAGAGGTGTTAATGAGAGTTCTGGCCCATCCATTGACCTCAATCGCCCGCTCGGTGATTGTCATGGCTCGTGTGGCGGGCGGTTCGGTGAACCGCCCCTACCTGAGAGAATCGATGAACAAACCGACCCGCACTCATTTGGACGCGCTCGAAAACCAGAGCATCTTTATTTTTCGCGAGGCCTATCACGCGTTCAAAAACGTCTGCATGCCCTGGTCGATGGGAAAAGACTCGAACGTCCTGGTCTGGCTGGCGCGAAAAGCTTTCTTCGGACGGGTGCCATTCCCAGTTCTGCATATCGACACCACCTACGAATTTCCGGAAATGATCGAGTTCCGCGAGTGGGCGAAAACGCATCACAGTTTGAATCTGATTGTGAAGATCAACACTGAAGCCCGCGGGCGCGGAGTCGGCTACGAGACGCACGATCCGGTGACCGTGACGCACGAACTAAAAACCGTCGCCCTCCAACAAGTGCTGGCCGAGCACAAATTCGACGCGTTGATTACCGGGATTCGCCGCGACGAAGATCCGACCCGGGCAAAGGAGCGATATTTCTCGCCGCGCAACGCTCAGTTCGAATGGGACTACAAAGATCAGCCGCCGGAGTTTTGGGGACAATTCGCGACCAGCGCGGCCAAAGGCGAACACGTGCGCGTTCAACCGTTGCTCGATTGGACCGAAGTGGACGTGTGGCGATATATCCAGCGCGAGAAAATTCCGATCCCCCGGATGTATTACGCGCGAAACGGTAAGCGGTTTCGTTCGTTAGGCTGCAGCCCGATCACCCATCCGATCGAAAGCAATGCCTCGAACATCGAGGAAATCATTGCCGAGTTGGAATCGACAAAGGTTGGAGAACGGGCCGGCCGGGCCCAGGACCATTACGAGCGCAATGCGATGCAGAAGCTGCGGGCGCGCGGATTTATGTAATGCAACAAGCAAACGTCCAACGCTCAACGTCCAAGGCTGAACGTCGAATCAACGACGAACAGCGAGACGCCGGTATTCCGTTGCGGATCGTTTTTGTCGGTCATGTCGATCACGGCAAGTCGACGCTGATTGGAAGAATCCTTCATGACACAGACAGTCTTCCCGAAGGCAAACTCGAGATGGTGAAGAAGGCCTGCGAGGCGGAAGGAATGGAGTTCGAATTCGCCTTCGTTCTCGACGCGCTCCTTGAAGAACAAAGCCAGAACATCACGATCGATACGACCGAGATCCGCTTCAAAACGAAGCAGCGCAAATACATCATTATCGACGCGCCCGGTCATAAAGAGTTTTTGAAGAACATGATTACGGGTGCGTCACGGGCGGACGCA
>JAICWQ010000058.1 GCA_025934755.1 Chthoniobacterales bacterium
CGCGCCGGTGGATATCGCGGCCCTGGTATTTTTTCGAATCACCTTTGGGCTGCTGATGGCATGGGAGGTCTGCCGTTATTTTAGGAACGAGTCGATTTATCATTTCTGGCTCGAGCCAAAATTTTTGTTCAAATACTACGGCTTTTCGTGGGTCCACCCCTGGCCGGGAAACTGGCTTTATATTCACTGGGCCGCGCTTGGAGTCCTCGCCTTGTTCGTGGCCTTCGGATTTTTGTACCGCCTCAGCGCAGCCTTGATGTTCCTCAGCTACGCTTATTTTTTCCTGCTCGATGAAGCGCGTTACGTCAATCACACCTATCTGATTTGTCTGTACTGTCTGCTGGTCGCGATTGTTCCGGCGCATCGCTCATTTTCAATTGATGCCCGGATGCGTCCTTCGTTGCGGTCCGATACCGCGCCGGCCTGGTCGCTTTGGTTGCTTCGATTCCAAATCGCGGTGGTCTATATTTTTGCCGGACTCATAAAACTTTCGCCGGACTGGCTTCACGGTGAACCGATGCGTTATCGATTAGCGCATGCCACCGATGCGCCGCTGGTGGGTCAATTTTTCGGGCACGAATGGATGGTCTATCTGATGAGCTACGGTGGGCTGATTTTCGACTTGTCTGTCGTTCCCATGTTGTTGTGGAGGCGAACGCGCCCCGTCGCTTTTTGCGCGGTTGTCCTTTTTCATGTGATCAACGCGCTTTGGGCAGTCATCGGAATGTTTCCATGGCTGGCGATCGCGGCGAGCGCGCTGTTTTTCCCGCCGGACTGGCCGCGACGTATTCTGGAAAAGCTTGAACTCGTTCGGCGTCGAAAAGTGATTAAGGAATCTCGATCTCCATCTGTCCCGCAACGCGCGCTGATCGTGACCGGGCTGGCGATCTACGCCGCGATTCAAATTTTTCTCCCGTTGCGTCCCCTTCTATGGCGGGGCGGAGCGGAATGGACTTGGGCGGAACATCGGTTCAGCTGGCGAATGTTTGTCTGGACTTACGCTTCCATAGCCAATTTTTATGTGACCGACCCGAATACCGGGAACAGCGGACCGGTGGACCTTTCAGAGTTTCTGTCTCCGCGCCAGGCGCCCCAGATGGGTTATCTGCCTGACCTGCCGCTGCAATTTGCCCATCACCTGGCCGACGTTCTGCCGAGATCGGGTCCCAAGCCGCTGCAGGTTCAGGCCCGGATTTATGTCGCAATCAACGGCCGCAAACCGGCTCTCTATATAGATCCTCTCGTGGATCTTGCGGCGGAGCCCCGAACCCTCGGGCGTCCCCGCTGGTTGCTTCGAAATGATGAGCCGTTGCCGCCGAAAAATCAGCGTTACCGGATGGATCTCTATTAGGGCGAACGAATTTTGCGGTGTTTTGAACGATTAAAAGCCGGTGGCATTGCGGCTGCTTTAACACCGCCGCAAGCTTGGAGCTCAACAACTGATATTGAATTAACTCCTCAAGCTTCAGCGCGCGGTCCGGCCGATGCCGGACCGCGCTTTTTTTTGCAACGTGACGTTGCATCCAACTAACAGATGCTTCGGCGGCGGTTGGAGTGCGGCGCGTCTTCGCGCCGCTTTTCACGAGATTACTTCGGATTTGTGGACGAGGAGGAATCCTCCGTGATCGATCCGAAGAGACCGTGCGATTCGTTCCCCCAATTGTGACGATGTCGTTCCGAGATCGCCAGGGTTGGACGGTGTCCGGCCTATCAACCTTGTTTCCAGCCGTTGCCGTTTCCATCAGCGAGCGCGGGCGTCAGTTGCGGCGTAAGATCGACCTCTTCGGGCGCACCTTCGAAGTCCGGATCCATCAATGACTTCTCGTGGTGCTCTTTAGCGATCAACATGTAGAGCGATGGGACAATGAACAATGTGAAGATCGTTCCGATGGTCATTCCCCCGACCAGGACAAGACCGATTGAATTTCGTGCGGCGGCACCGGCGCCGGTAACGAGGGTGAGGGGAAAGTGACCGGCGACGGTGGCGACGCTTGTCATCATGATCGGGCGCAAACGAATACGGGCCGCTTCGGCAACGGCCGCCAGCTTCGTCCGTCCGTCCCGTTGCAATTGATTGGCGAATTGCACGATCAAGATTCCGTTCTTCGAAACCAACCCGACCAGCGTGACCAGACCGACTTGCGAATAAATGTTAAACGAAGTCGTCCAGCCATCGGTGAAGAATTTGCCGAACGGCATTTTCAGAAACATGAACACGGCAGCGCCGAAGAGAGCGAGTGGTACCGACCCGAGTAAAATAATCAACGGATCGCGGAAGCTGTTAAACTGCGCGGCCAGAACAAGAAAAATGAGCACGACAGCGAGGATAAAAACTCCGAGAAAGTTGTTCCCTTCCAGCCGGAGTTGTCGGGAGCCGCCGGTGTAGTCAATTACATATCCGGCCGGCAACACTTTGTGGGCCTCGTTCTCAAGGAATTTGAGGGCGGCATCCACCGATCCTGCCGGTACGCCACTGATGGTGACGGCATTGAGCTGCTGCATTCGGTTCAGCGATCGAGCGACAGTTTTATGCTCGATGCGAGCGATTGTGCTGAGTGGAATCAGCTGGTTGTTAGGCCCAGTCACGTAAATTTGGTTCAACTGCTCCGGATTCAATCGATCAATTCGCTTGATCTGCGGAATGACCTTGTAGCTGAGCCCGTCCATGTTGAACCAATTGACGTAGTTTCCGCCAATACTGGCCGCCAGGTCCGCTCCGATCTGCTGCATGTTAAGTCCCATCGCTGAGACTTTGTCGTGGTTGATGACAATCTCTGCTTGGGGCTGGTCAATCTTGGTGTCGACGTCACCAAACTGAAACACGTGGGCCTGCATCGCTTTCAAGAATATGTCCTTGGCAATTTCAAGGATTCGTTCCTGGTCGGCAGTTGAAGCGATGACGAAACTCACCGGGAAATTGTCCGATCCCGGCAACGCTTCGGGCATGATCGGAAACATTTGAATTGCTGGAATCGCGGCCAGTTTCTGCTGGACGATCGGCAAATAGTCTTTGGTCGGCGTTTTGCGCTCTCCCCACGGCTTTAAAACCATTCCGCCGAAGCCGCTACTGGGCGATGTAATTTGAAATGTGAAACGGGTGTCGGGAATATCTTTAAATACTTTCCCGGCCGCGTCGGCATAACGAATCGTATCGTCAATGGTTGCATTCGCCGGCGCGGTGATGATCCCAAAGATCACACCCTGATCTTCTTTCGGCGCCAGTTCCTTGGTCGCGACTTTTGGAATGGCCATGAACATCAAGAGCGCGAGCGCGGAAATTCCCGCCCAAACAATGTAAACTGCGGGACGCGCATTAAGGGTTCGGTCCAGATGTTCGCCGTACCAGTCCCGGAACCGATCGAATGTGCGGTCGACCCAGCCTTTGAAGCCCGTGTCGATATGATGAGGGGGTAACAGGTGTGAGCACATCATCGGCGAAAGCACCAACGCGACCACGCCGGAAATAAAGACCGCGCCGGCCAGAGTCATCGCGAACTCACGGAAAAGGGCACCGGTCAAGCCGCCCTGCAGCGCGATCGGCGTGTAAACCGCGGCCAGAGTGATCGTCATCGCGATAATCGGGCCAATCAGCTCCCGTGCGCCAACCAGGGCCGCGTTCATCCGCGACATTCCTTCAGCGATGTGACGTTCGACGTTCTCGACCATAACGATCGCATCGTCGACGACTAATCCGACCGAAAGGACGATCGCGAGGAGGGTGAGCAGGTTCACCGTAAAACCGAACACCTGCATGAGAAATAAAGCGCCGATCAGGGAAATCGGAATCGCGACCACCGGCACGATGACGGAGCGGAACGACCCGAGAAAGAGAAAGATCACGACCATCACGATGAGCAACGTGTCGATCAAAGTTTTTACGACTTCGTGAATGGCGTCGTTGATGTAAGCCGTCGCGTCGTAGGCCATTTGAGCTTTAATGCCGCTTGGTAATTCCTTCTTAATTTGCTCGAGCTCCGCCCGCACGCGTTTGATTACGTCGACGGAATTCGCGTTGGGCAAAACGAAAATTCCCATGAACACCGCCTTTTCGCCGGAGAAACGGACTTCAGTGTTGTAATCCTCCGCCCCAAGGACGACGTCGGCGATGTCGCCCAGCCTAACGAGTGTGTTCTTGTCCTGCCGGACAACGAGTTTTTTAAACTGGTCGGCGGTGTGAAGGTCGGTGTTCGCAGTCAGGTTCACCTGAAGCAGCGAACCTTTGGTGTTTCCGACCGCCGCCAGAAAATTGTTTTTGCTTAGCGCATCCCGGACCTGCGAGGGACTGATGTTCAACGCCGCCATGCGATCTGGCTTCATCCAGATCCGCATGGCGAAGGTGCGGCCGCCAAGAATATCCGCTTTTTGCACGCCGCCGAGCGCCGTCAAACGGGGCTGAACCAGCCGGACGAGATAATCCGTGACTTCATTCGGCTGCAGAATATTGGATGTAAAACTGAGGTAGGCGGAAGCGAATTGCGAATCGGCGGCTTGAATCGCAATGACCGGAATTTGCGATTCAGGCGGCAGATTGTTCCGGATCGCGTCGACTCGCGAACTAATGTCGGAGAGCGCCTTATTCGCGTCGTAGTTTAATTTCAGTCGCGCGGTAATTGTGGAGACGCTCTGCTGGCTTTGCGACTGGATGTAATCGATTCCGTCGGCTGCAGCGATCGCGCGTTCGACCGGGGTGGTGATGAAACCGCGCACCAGCTCGGCGTCGGCCCCGACGTAAACCGTGGTGACGGTGATGGCCGCGATGTCGCTCCGCGGATATTGCCGCACATTGAGCGTCTTCATCGCCTGCAAACCGGCGATCAGGATCACAAAGCTCACCACCATCGCCAGGACGGGGCGCTTAATGAATAGGTCCGTGAAACTCTTCATGCTGCTGGCGAGGACGAAATTCGAAATCCGAAACCCGAAGCTCCAAACAAATTCGAATATTCAAAATTCAAAGCTCGGGCGAAGCGCGCTTTGGTCATTGGAATTTTGAAAATGGCTTCGGATTTCGACATTCGGATTTCGAGTTTGTTTTTAGGAATCGGCAGGAGTTGGATTCAATTGCGGTTTCGGAGCCAGATCGTTGTTGATTGTCACCGGCATGCCGTTGCGGAGCTTGAACACGCCAGTGCTTACGATGACGTCACCGGCTTTCACCCCGTCGGTGACGGAAACAAAGTCGCCGCGTGATTCGCCGATTCGGACAAATGCCTGTCGAAGCGTTTGGGATTCTTTGCCAGTTTTCGGGTCCTTCTTCTTTTCGATGACGTAAACCGAATCGCCGTAGGGCGCGTACGAGATCGCGCTCCCGGGAATTACCAGCGTCTTTTTTTTCTCTGGCAGCATGACCTGAACGTTTACGAACATTCCCGGTTTTAGGGCGTGGTCTGGATTTTCCAGAGTCGCTTGCACGCCGACATTGCGTGTCACCGTGTCGACCATCGAATTGATGGCGGTCAGCTTTCCTTTGAATTCACGGCCCGGCACGGCGTCGGTTCGGACATGAGTCTCGAATCCGGTCGCGAGTTGCGGCAGGTCCTGCTGCGGCAAAGCGAAATCGACATAGACCGGGTCGAGCGCGGTCAGCTGCACCACCGGCTGTCGCGCATCGATCGATTGACCGACGTTCACCTGGCGAATGCCAAGCTGCCCGTCGAACGGGGCGCGCACCTCTTTTTTAGTAATGAACGCGCGCATATTATCTACTACGCCCTGCTTCTGGCCAAATGCGGATTGGGCAGCGTCCAGCTCTTGCTTGGAAACGACTTTGCGGGCGGCCAGATCCTTCGTCCGAAGCAAATTTGTCCGGGCAAGTTCAAGGTCGGCCTCAGCGGTATGGAGTTGCGCTTCTTCGGACGACGTGTCGAGCTTCACCAACACTTCGCCTTTCTTCGCTTCACCACCGTTTTGACAGTTAACCTGCGCGACCACGCCGCCGAGCTCGGCCGCAATCACTGCGCCTTGGACCGCCGAAACGGATCCAATTGACGAAAAGACCGGCGCCCAATCTTCCTCTTTGACTTCAGTGCTTGAGACGGTCGTTGGGGGCATCGTCCTCGGCGTACTCATCATTTTGCTGATCTGCATGACTTTGACTCCGACGAGCAGAATGATCAGGATCACCAATCCACCAACCGCGATGCCCACCGCGCCGCGACGTGGTCTCACTTTGCTATCGGTTGCAATGTCTTTTGCCACGTCATGCATAACTTGCTTCGGTCTCCGACTTGAACAACAACCGCCAAAGTCTTCGAGTTACCCCAAGTTGTTTTCCGCGGCGTTCGGCCGCCGTCATTTCCTGCGGCTGCAGGATATCGAGCATTAACATTCCGCGCGCGACGGCGAAGATCAGTTCTGCGAGTTCCCGCGGGGTTTGCCCGTTAGCCGCGTTTTGTCCTTCCGGTGAGCGGGCAATCAGTTTAGTTACGCCGTCCATCGCGGTGTGCAAAACATCGCGCACCAAATCGGCCACGGCCGGATTTCGCGACGCTTCGGCATAAAGATCGACTACGAACGCGGAGAGGACCTTTGGCGAATCTTCGCAGCAATGCGCGGTGAAAATGATTTCGAGCGCTTCGAGCAAACTGGGGGCCTGGCCCGCCCGCTCGAGCAAGTCCGAAATCTCGTTTTTGTGGCGATCGGCCATAGCGGCGATGACGGCTTCCTTATTTTGGAAATAGCGATAGATCAGGCCCACGCTGATCCCGGCTTCAGCGCTGATGTCGTGCATGCTTGCCTGGTGAAATCCGCGTTTGGCGAAGCAAACAACTGCCGCCTCCAGAATCTGGGTCCGACGATCGAGAGTTGTGGGTTCTGCGAGAGTCTGCGACATCGAGGCGAGACAATGAATGAACGTTCATTCATTGTCAAATTTCGCCCGGTTTACGAGGGAAACCGCACGAAGTCCGACTGTTGGATTGTTCTGCCAATCTGCTGCCGCGGCAGACTTTTGGTTTGCTCGGCAAATTGCCAGATCGACACCAGCGCGCTGAGCGCCACCAGCGCGTAAATCCCCATTTCGAGTATGTTTCGGCTCTTCTCTTCCGACTGCACCAGCAACCTGTAAGTGTATTTGTTTTTCATGTTTCCCTTTCCTCAGAACGCTTCCGAGGTCCCCTTTTGTCTAAACTGACCGCGGGTTATCGTTAGCGTTCAAATATTTGGATGCGATGGGACAATGAATCGGATTCAACCTGATTTTCTTCGCCGGTTTCC
Organism: Chthoniobacterales bacterium; assembly: GCA_025934755.1. Lineage (GTDB taxonomy): Bacteria > Verrucomicrobiota > Verrucomicrobiia > Chthoniobacterales > UBA10450 > AV40. The sequence goes on from JAICWQ010000058.1 coordinate 7,216, forward strand.
GCCTAACGAACGATACCTGGTCGGCCTGTCAGGCGGCCGTGATTCGGTCGCGCTCCTGCACTGGTTGCTCGAGGCCGGCTACCAAAACCTGATCGCGTGTCATTTGAATCATCACCTCCGCGGCAGGGCGAGCGAGGCCGACGCGCGTTTTGTTCAAAAACTTGTCGTTGGTTACGATTTGGATTTGGTCGTGGGATCGGCAAACGTTCGCGGCCTTGCTGCAAAACAAAAAATGTCGATCGAAGCCGCCGGACGCGAAGCGCGCTACAAATTTTTCGCGCGCGTTGCGAAGCGAAAGCGTATTCGAACAATCTTCCTTGCGCATCACGCGGACGATGTCGTGGAAACTTTCCTCATCAATTTGTTTCGCGGTTCGGGACCAGCCGGCCTGGCCGCGATTCGCGAGGTTTCAAAACGCCGGATAGATAATGTCGACCTTACGATCGTTCGCCCATTTATCGCGCTGTGGCGCTCCCAGATCGATAATTATGTTCAAAAGCATCGTCTGAAATTTCGGGAGGACGGTTCGAATGCCGATTTGTCGTTGTTTCGCAACCGTGTGCGCCGGCGGATTGTCCCGTATCTGGAAAAGGCCGTCGGTCGAAACATTCGTCACAGCATTTGGCGCGCGGCGGTTATCGCCGCCGAGGAAGAGAATTGGATCGAATCCCAACTGCCTGATCGGACCGGGGCGGAACTTTCGGTTCTGGAATTGCGCAAGCTACCGGTGGCTCTCCAGCGGCGTGAAATTTTGAAATGGTTGCGGGCGCGCAATGTTGGGAACGTCAGTTTCGATGTCGTTGAAAATATTCGTGCGCTGCTCGATCCTGGCTCGCCCATTGCGAAAGTGAACCTTGCCGAGGATCGACATGCCCGGCGGCGGGCAAAGAAAATTTTTATCACCGGCTAGACCCGCAGAAGGACCGCTCTCGCAGGCTGACGAGGTTGCCGAACTTTGGAAGGGACGCTGTTAGCATCCGATGGGAAGCAGGCTGCGTCCCTGCAGGAATCTGTGTAATCTGTGTAAACTGTGGATAAACTGCCTGTGAAATGAGTCCTGAAGTTCGCGTTCGTTTCGCCCCGTCGCCCACCGGTTATTTGCACATCGGCGGCGCCCGCACCGCGCTGTTTAACTGGCTCTTTGTCCATCATCACGGCGGCAAATTGGTTTTGCGAATTGAAGACACCGACACCAAACGCAACACCGAGGAAGCCGCCGCCGCAATTTACGACGGGTTGAGGTGGCTGGGAATTAATTGGGACGAGGGTCCACACCTCGGCGGAAATTTCGGGCCGTATTTTCAAAGCCAGCGCACGGAAATCTACGAGCGTTACTTGAAAAAGCTTCAGGATGCCGGCCACATTTTTGAAGACCAGGGCGCGTTGCGTTTTCGTTCTCCGCGCGAACACGTGATCGTCGACGATTTGGTTTGCGGCAAGATCGATTTCGACCTCACCAATCCGGGGACCCATCCGGACATGACTATCCGCCGGCCCGACGGTTCGTGGATTTTTCACTTTGTGAACGTGATCGACGACATCGAGATGAAAATTTCGCACGTCATCCGCGGTGAAGATCATCTTTCAAACACGCCGAAACATATCGAACTTTACAAAGCGCTTGGCGCGACCCCGCCAAACTTTGCCCACATCCCGCTGATCCTGAATCGCGACGGGTCCAAGATGAGCAAGCGCGATGAAGGCGCGTCGATCGCGACCTACATCGAGCAAGGGTACGCGCCGGAAGCAGTCCGAAATTATCTCTGCTTGCTTGGTTGGTCGCCGAAAGACAACCGCGAGAAGATCGACATCGAGGAGGTGATTAAACTTTTCGAGCTCGAGAAGATCAATCGTCGCAATGCGGCGTTCGATCTCGATAAATGTTTCTGGCTCAACGGCCAGTACATCGCGCAAATGTCCCTCGATCGGTTTGTGGAATTGGCGAGGCCGTTTTTGGAAAAGGCGAAGATCGATACTTCCAACCAAAAATATACCCGCGAGGTGCTCGCGATCGTTAAGGAGAAGATCAAGCTCCTCAAGGAATTGCCGGACTGGACGAGTTACTTTTTCATCGAGGATTACGAGTTCGATCCGGAAGCGGTCAAAAAAGTGTTCGGGAATAATCCCAAGGCTGCGAATCGATTAAAAACATTGCGCGATGAATTTGCCAAAGTCGACAAATGGGATTGGCAGACGCTGGAATCCACCTTGAAGTCGCTCGCCCAAAAACTTGGGTGCAAGACAGGCGATCTGGTTCACCCCGCGCGCGTCGCGGCGAGCGGCCGAAGCGTTGGGCCGAGTCTCTATCACATGCTCGAAGTGATGGGCAAAGAACGCGTCCTGAAAAGATTTGACCGCGCGATAGCGCAGTTCGGCGCAAGATGAAGACGAATTGGAGGGACGCGCGCCGTCGCGTTCCTAAATTAATGGCGCACGACGGGGCGCGCCCCTCCATATGAAGAAGCGCATCGGTATCAAAGAGGTTTACACGCTGGCGGATTTGGAGAGCTGGCACGATTTCGATCCGCCAATTGGACTCGGCGTTTTTGGCGATCCGGTCGAGCATTCGCTTTCGCCACAAATGCAAAACGCCGCGCTCAAGCATTGCAAGATCGGCATGCAGTACGCCCGATTTCACATTTCGCCTGACGACTTGGGTAAAGCGCTGGAACGCATGCGCGAGCTCAAGTTCGTTGGACTGAATCTCACTCTGCCACACAAAGTTGCCGCTCGGGAGTTGGTGGATCGGATCGACGATGATGGGAAGCAGATCGGCGCGATCAACGTCATCAAGATCGGGAACGGCAAAATGCGCGGTTTCAATACCGACGGCCGCGGCTTTGCCCGAGCGATCCGCGAGGAATTTTCGGTCGATCTCCGAGACTTGAAGGTGCTGATTCTCGGAGCGGGCGGAGCAGCGCGAGCAATCGCCCTCGAATGCGCGAAGTCGCAATGCGAACGGCTGGTCATCGCAAACGGTACCTTCGAGAAAGGGGAACGATTGGCCCAGAAACTACGCCGTTTTTTCGAGGGCCCGAAAGTTTTTGGGCCGGTGCCGCGACTGCAAGCGATTCCCTGGGAAGAATCGGCATTTCAATTTCAGATCGCGAACGCTGATCTGGTCGTCAACGCAACGCCCGTTGGATTGAATCGCGGCGATCCGTCTCCCATCTCGTCACGTTTGCTTGCGCCGCACTTGATGGTTTATGACACGATTTATTCAAGCGCGCGCACTCCGCTCCAGTCCGCAGCTCTCGAAGCCGGCGCCCGCGGAGCAAACGGATTGTCAATGCTGCTGCATCAGGGCGCTCTTGCGTTTGAAATCTGGTTCGAGCGGACCGCGCCGATCGAAGTGATGCGCGCCGCGCTGCCTTAAATCTGAATGTCGAATCTCGATTATCGAAACAAATTCAAATATCGAAATTCAAAATCGCCTGTGAACTGATTTGATCATTTGATATTTGAAATTGTTTAGGATTTCGAATTTCGATATTCGAATTTACGATTTTGTCTCTTCCGCCATTTGCTGACCGCGTTTTGTCGCGGCCTCGATGGCGGCAATTAAACTTTCGTTCGTTTTCATTTTTTCCATTACCGCGAGACCGGCCGCCGTTGTCCCGCCTGGTGTGACCACCATTTTGACCAATTCTTCCGCCGGCATTTTGCTGTCTCGCATCAGTTCAGCGGCGCCGAGCACGGTTTGAATGGCAAGCTCACTGGAAATGTTTTCTGCCAGACCCAGTTTCACCCCGCCTTGGGCCAGCGCGTCGATAATCGTGTAGACGAACGCCGGGCCACTGCCGCTCAGCGCCGTGATGATGTCAATTTGCGGTTCTTCGACTTCGACGACCACGCCGATCGCGCCAAAAATTCGTTTCGCACGATCGACATCGGCGGTTGTCGTCCGGGTCCCACGGGAAATTCCAGTGGACGCGCGACAAATTAGCGACGGAGTGTTGGTCAGCGCCCGCATGAACCGGGCGTTCGCCATGTTCTCCATGCTGGGAATCCGGACGCCGCCGGCCAGCGAGATTACGAGTTTATTTTCTAACGGCCGTCGGAGGTCTCGGAGTACTCCGAGGACCACTCCCGGCTTAACCCCTACAAGGACAGCGTTCGCCTTCTCTGCGGCCTCCGCGTTCTCCGCGGTCACTGTTATGCCTGTTTCTTGTTGCAGCGTCGAGCGGGTTTGTTCGTTTGGTTCGCTCGCAATAATCTCGCCTGGCGCACAAAATTTCGCACGGACCAAGCCACGGATCACCGAGCCCGCCAATTTCCCTGTGCCGATAAAGCCAAGTTGGTACTCACTCATGCGTTGTCATCCTGAACGAAGTGAAGGACCTCACACAAGGCGATTGATCACACAAGTGCGGCTGTGTAATACGCCTTTCGGTTGTGAGATCCCTCGGTCCGAGCCGGACTGGAGTGGCGCTGGGGGATGACACAGAGTTTGAGAAGGGATCGATTTCCGCGATAGTAATTTATGGAAGCTCCCGCTGTAATTTTGCAACCTGAAGTTGCATCCAGACGAAGTCTCACCGGCAGTCCAAAACTCTCGAGCGCCGACCTGGCGAAGGAATTGCGCGCGCTGGCAACGGAGCGCAACGCCATCATTTTGGCGCACAACTACCAGGTTCCCGAACTGCAGGACGTGGCTGATTTTGTGGGCGACTCGTTAGGCCTGAGTTATCAAGCTGCCAGGACAGACGCCGACGTGATTTTGTTTTGCGGGGTCCATTTCATGGCCGAGACGGCGAAGATCATTAATCCATCGAAGCGGGTGATTCTTCCTGACCTGGAAGCGGGCTGTTCGCTCTCCGAATCCTGCCCACCGGAAAAGCTGGCTGAGTTTTTGAAAAAACACGCCGGCAAAAATTATTACGTGATTGCCTACATCAACTGTAGCGCGGGTGTGAAAGCGCAATCCGACATCATTTGCACGAGTGGCAACGCCGACAAAATCGTGCGATCCGCGCCGCCGGACCGGAATATTCTGTTCGTGCCCGACCAAAATCTCGGAGCGTGGGTCACGGAACGGACGGGTCGCGAAATGGATTTGTGGCAGGGGACTTGTTACGTCCACGTCGAGTTCACCGCGCGGAGCATTGCTCGAATTCGCGAAGAATTCCCAAATGCGCCGGTGGTCGCCCATCCTGAATGCACCTACGCGGTTCGGATGTTGGCCGATGAAGTTTGTTCAACTGAGAAAATGGTCGCCTTTTGCAAGGACTCGCCGGCGAAGGAGATCATTGTAGTGACTGAAGCGGGAATGCTGCACCGGCTGAAGAAAGAAATCCCGGGCAAGACATTCATTCCGGGCCCGACCGAGAATTGTTTCTGCGGTGAGTGTCGCTACATGAAAAAGAATACGCTGCAAAAAGCCTACGACGCGCTCCTGAACATGGAACCGGAGATTACGTTGCCGGAATCAATCCGTGCGCGCGCCGAGTTGCCGATTTTGAGAATGCTGGAGCTGAGCAGGTAGCGGCCATTCACCGAACGGCCATGGCGGTTCGGTGAACCGCCCGCTACCTTTATTCTTGTCACTGGTCACTCATCACTTATCACTTCTGCCGAATGGAACGGCCTTCGATCTGGGTCATCATCGTTGTTTTGCTGCTCGGCGTTTTGTTTTTGCGTGAGCCGCGGTTCCAGCGTTCCGAGGAAATTTTTTTACGCTGGCTGTTGCGACACTCCCAGCCCGCGACCAAACCTGTGCCGCTGACAATTGTTGAAATGGGAAAGGAAAATCCGCCGCCGCCGCTTGAAACCGCGCTCTTGTTGCAGGGTTTGCTCGGATTCAAGCCGACCGTAATCGCCCTCGAACCGGTCTTGCAGTGGGGCGAGCAGGTCAGGGACCAGGAGCAAATTTTCATGGATCAGGCGATGCGCGTTCCGAAACTTTTGCTGGGCGCGGAACTCACGGCGTCGCCCGATCCGGATGCGCCGGTCGCCGAAATTGCCGGTTTTTCGCAGGTCACGGGCCGGCGCGGTGATTTGCCGGAGTTTTCGGGAATCGAACATCAGCCAAGTGAAGACGTCCGGGTTCTTTCCACGGTCGGCTTCGTGAATTTTCCTCCGGACGCGGCCGATGATCTCCATGTGCCGCTCCTTTTTCAATATCGCGGCGAAGTCATTCCGGCATTTGCGCTTCAGGCGATCATGCTTTGGCTGCGAGTTACTCCCGATGAACTGAAGATCGAGATCGGGTCGTCGATCGATTTCCCGAATGGCCTCAAAATTCCAGTGCGCTCCGACGGCACATTGCTGGTGAGTCCTCGCATGACCCAACGCGCGCGTCGCATCACAATTGACGAGCTTCTTCTCGCTGCGCAACAACATGAGAGTGGCGCGGCTACCGGAATTCGGCTTGAGGATATTCGGACCCACCTTGTTTTTGCCCACACCGAAACGAACACGCCGGATCTTATTGCGGCAGCGATTGCTTCGATCCAGGCGAACACATTTGTTCGTAGAGTGAGTTGGATCTTTGATTGCGTCATGGTCGTGGCGGTCGCGCTATTGAGCGGATGGGTCCGCAGATTCTCGCGGATTGATTTGATCATCGGCGCGGTCGCATTTCGGCTGCGTATTGTTTGATCGCTCTTGGAATTGTTTCTGCCTGGGGAATATGGCTGCCGGCGTGGCTTCCCCTGGGGGCGGCCTGGATTTCAGTTGGGGCCGCCATTGTTCTACCGAAACCCAAAAATGCGGCGCGAACGGTCACTATTGCCGCTCCGCCGCCCCTCCCGTGACCCAAGCCAAAGAATCAATCGAGAAACGAATCGACCGTCTCCACGCGAGCGGGCTGGTCGACATGCATTTCGATTTGCCGCTGGATCTTTACGAGAAACGCAATCATCCCGGCGCGCTCGTTTCGCATTATCTGCCGGAATTCGAAGCCGGAAATATCGGCGTTATCGGCGCGGCGCTTTACGTCGAGGACCGTTATTTGCCGGAAATGGGTCTGCGGGTTGCCCTTGATCAAGTCGCGCGGGTTTACGCAGAAGCCGATAACTCCGATCAATTCGCGATTTGCAAAACGAACGAGGAAATCAAACGAGCGCGACAAGAAAATAAAATTGCGCTCATCATCACCATGGAAGGCGTCGAGCCGCTCGGCGATGATCTCGATCTTTTGCGCGTTTTCCATCAACTCGGGCTCCGAATGGTTGGATTGACTCATGCCCGCCGAAATGCCGCGGGTGCCGGTGGAATTTTCGCGGCCAGCGGATCGCCCCGAGATGGTTTGACCGCTTTCGGCCGGGAAGTCGTTGGTGAATGCGAGCGGCTCGGCATCATCATCGATCTCGCCCATATCAATCCGAAGGGATTCGAAGAGATTGTCGAGCTTACGAAGAAACCGCTGATCGTTTCCCACACGAACGCGCGAAAGTTTTACGACATCGAGCGCAACATCAGCGACGAACAAATCAAGATGATCGGAGAGCGTGGCGGAGTCATCGGTATGAATGCGATCCTGGTCAGTCCAAATCCGGGCGACAGCACGATCGATCGCTACGTCGATCATATCGAACACGTGATCAGTTTGATCGGCATCGACGGGGTGGGGATTGGTTTCGATTTCTGCGAATACTTGTTTGAGCAGTTACCGGAAAGCGTGCGAAAAGAATTGGCGGCAAAACTAACCACGCCCCATTTCATTCCCGACCTGACCAATCACTCGCATGCACGAAACCTGATCCGCAAATTGATCGAGCGCGGGTTCGGCGACGGTGACATTGGGAAGATTTTACGCGAGAACTGGCTCCGGGTTTTCGAAGGGATGTTAGGTAGAGGCGATTGACCTCAATTTCCATGGCGGCTCGGTGAACCGCCGCTACCTAAACGATTCCCAACCCTGGAAATTTTCGTCCCAACACGGTTTCACTCGGTGCTTTCAACCAACGGTCGAGCACTGTTCCGTAAACGCTGCGGAAATCGGTATTGAATTTCAGATCGCCACGATCGAGATCGGTCAGGCTTGGATATTTTCCAAACAGGCCGGCTTTGACCGTGCCGCCAAGGATGAACATGGGAGCGGCTGCGCCGTGATCCGTCCCGCCGTTTGCATTTTCCTGAACCCTCCGTCCAAACTCGCTGAAGGTCATCAGCAGAACCCGGTCGAAGTTTCCCTGCTGCTTCAAGTCGGCAACGAACGCCGTGACCGCGTCGTTGAACTCGCCCATCAGCCGTTGATGGGTGTTAATTTGTCCGGCGTGGGTGTCGAACCCGCCCTGGCTCGCGTAATAAACTCGTGTTGGCAATCCGCCGGCAATCATTCGCGCGATAATATTCAAGCTGGCTGCGAGTTGGCCCTGCGGATACGGCACCGTCGATTTATATTTGCGCGCGATTGCCAGGACCTTGTCGGAACTCAATTGCGCGTCGAGCGCGGTCCGCTGCAGGAAATCCAACGTGCTGAGATCGCTCCGGGTTTTACCAGGAATTGCGCCAATCGAACC
>JAICWQ010000027.1 GCA_025934755.1 Chthoniobacterales bacterium
CCGAGTGGAACAAAGGCGAGCTCAATAGTTATCTGATCGATATCACCTCGCAGATTTTCAGGAAGAAAGATCCGGAGACGGGCAAGCCGCTGGTCGATGTCATTCTCGATAAAGCCGGTCAGAAAGGCACCGGCATTTGGACGCTTCAATCGGCCATTCAACAATACGTCGTGATTTCGACGATCAACGCCGCCGTCGAAGCGCGAGTAATTTCGTCGCGCAAAGATGAACGGGTTGCGGCCTCAAAAATTTTGCCGCAACCGGCGCCCAAGAAATTTACAGGCGATGCAAAAGAACTAACCGAGGCGGTCAGGCAGGCCCTTTACGCTTCGAAAATCGTCTCCTACGCCCAGGGAATGGAACTGCTCGGCGCCGCGAGCAAACAATACAAGTGGGACCTGAACTTCGGCGACATCGCTACGATCTGGCGCGGCGGTTGCATCATTCGGGCAATATTCCTCAATTGCATCGTTGACGCCTATCAGCGCGACCGAAACCTCCACAACCTCCTCCTCGATTCTTATTTCACCGATATTATTAAAAAAACGCAGCAAAACTGGAGAGTTGCGGTGTCGACCGGCGTCCAATACGGAGTCGCAACCCCGGCATTTTCGGCGTCGCTCGCTTACTTCGACAGTTATCGCTCGGCGCGTTTGCCATCGAATTTGTTGCAAGCTCAGCGGGACTTCTTTGGCGCGCACACCTACGAGCGGGTGGATAAGCCGGGTGTTTTTCACACCGAATGGATCGAATCCGATCACAAACCGGAAGAAAAACAAGCTGAACCAAAACCACACGAACCGCATCAAGCCGGCGAGTAATTTTTAATGTGGGAGGGACCTTGGTCTCCCGAATGCAAAGTAAAATCGCGGCACTGAGGCCGCCCCACATCGATTACCGAAAATCGTGTGACTCGCTTCCAACGAGTTCGTCACCCGCCTCCAGCGCTGTAGCGACTGCGGGCAAGTGGGCCAACGGTTTGATCTCGCGGGTCTTGATTAACACGGTGTTTTCCGAATTCTGGACTTCGCCTTCAATCACCAGAAAATCTTCTTCGGTAATAAGCAATCGATAACGTTCGAATAAATCCGGATCGACAATTGCGTTAGAAACGCCGGTCTCATCTTCCAGGCTAACGAAAACAAAACCTTTTGCCGTCCCGGGTCGCTGTCGGCAAATCACGTTGCCGGCAATTTGAATGGTCGAGCCGTGTTTTGCTTTTGGCAGGTCGCTTGCCCGCCAGATGTTTGGTAACCGATCCCGCAAAAGTTTCATCGGATGCGGCCCGGCGGTCAGATTCATTGTCCGATAATCTGCCGTCACCCGCTCCTGCACGGTCATCGGCAGCAGCGGGGATTCGGTAGGGACATCGCGCTGCGATGTCCGGTCGGCGCAGCGCGCCGACCCTACCAAATCGTCATGTAATGGCTCCTCCACTTTCCACATCGCCACGCGCCGATTTTTGGCGAAACAATTGAGTCCGCCCAGTTCGGCCAGGGTTCGCAATTCTTCTTTTGAAAGCGCAATCCGCCGTTTGAAGTCTTCCAGGGATTTGAACTGTCGATCGTTCCGGTCGCGCTCGATTCGCTCGCCGTGCTCCTGCCGCAAGCCGTTCACAACACAAAAGCCGAGTCGAAACGTGTTGTCGTCCAGAACGGTGCATCGCCAATCCGATTTCTTCACGCAAACCGGCTTGATTTTCACCCCATGTCGCTGCGCGTCTTTCACAATCGTCGCCGGGGTATAAAAACCCATTGGCTGATTATTGATCAGGCTCGCATAAAACTCCGGCGCGCGATGCACTTTCAAATACGCGCTGGCATAAGCAAGAATCGCGAAACTGATTGCGTGCGATTCCGGAAATCCGTAAAGGGCAAACGACGTGATCGCTTGAATGATCTTGTCGATCTTCTCCTGCGTGATGTTTTTGCGCTGCATTGCCATCCGCAATTTCACGCTCACCTTGTTCATGCGTTCCTCCGAGCGATGAAAACTCAACGCCCGTCGCAGCTCTTCCGCTTCGTCTCCTGAAAAATCGGCCATGATCATCGCGATTTTGAGCATCTGCTCTTGAAACAATGGAACGCCCAGGGTCCGCTCCAGCACCGGCTTCAATCGATCGTCAAAATACGTGACCGGTTCTTTGCCGGCGCGCCGGTTCAAATACGGATGCACCATATCGCCCTGGATCGGTCCCGGCCGAATGATCGCAACCTGGATCACCACGTCGTAAAAGCATTTCGGTTTCATTCGCGGCAATGTCGCCATCTGCGCGCGACTCTCGATTTGGAAAACGCCGATGGTGTCGGCGTGCTGCATAATGTCGAAAGTTTTCTCGTCGTCTTTCGGAATGTGCGCCAGGTCGAGCGGCCGCCCGCGTTCGCGACAAAGCTCGAGCGCGTCCTGCATTACCGACATCATGCCCAGGCCGAGCAGGTCGACCTTCACGATGCCGAGATCTTCGCAATCGTCCTTGTCCCATTGCGCAACCACCCGCCCAGGCATCGATGCATTTTCAAGCGGCACGAACGAACTCAGCTTGTTCTGGCAAATGATCATCCCGCCGGAATGCTGGCCAAGATGCCGCGGCAATCCATAAATCGCATGATACAAACGGACGAACGCCGGCATTCGTGGATGATTTTTCGGCAAACCGGACTGTTCGATCTGTGATTCGAGATCAAGCGTGTGCGGAAAATCGCCGTTCGCGAATAAATGTGAAAAGCGATCGAGAATGCTCGGCGAAAAATTCAGTGCCTTGCCGATCTCACGAGCCGCGCTCCGGCCGCGATAACTGATCACGTTCGCCGTCATGGCGGCGCCGTGTTTGCCATAGCGGCGATAAATTTCCTGGATCACCGATTCGCGGCGATCGCCGCTTGGAAGGTCAAGATCAATGTCCGGCCAGCCTTTGCGGCTCTCGTTCAGGAAACGTTCGAAGACGAGATTGTTGCTGACGGGATCGACCGGGGTGATTCCGAGACAATAACAAACCGCGCTGTTCGCCGCGCTGCCGCGTCCCTGGACCATAATGTTGTGCTCGCGGCAAAAATTCACGATGTCCCACACGATCAGGAAATAACCGGGAAACTTGAGCTTAATGATGAGGGATAGCTCTTCTTCAATTTGTCGCCGCACCTTTGCGCTCACCGCGGCATAACGCTGTTGCGCCCCGAACCAGACGATCGTCCGCAAAAACGAATCCATGCTCTGCCCGGCCGGGACCGGATAATCCGGAAATTCATAGCCGAGATTTTCGAGCGAGAACGTCAGCCGCTCGGCGAGACGCGCGGTATTGTCGATCGCTTCCGGCAGGTCACGAAAGATTTCGCGCATCTCGCGATCGCTCTTGAGATGTCGCTCCGCGTTTTGGGTTAAAAGTTTGCCGGCGGCATCGAGATGAGTGTGCTCGCGAATGCAGGTAAAAACATCGAGCACTTCCCGCCCGTACGGTTTCGCGTAGAGAACACCATTGGTCGCGATCAACGGCAACTCCTTCGCGCGCGCAAGCTCGATAAGTCGCCGATTCATCTGTTCCTCGCCGCGCACGAAATGCCGCTGAATCTCAACGAACAGGTTTTCGCGTCCGAACGTGTTGATAAGGAACCGCGCGCGATCGGCCGGATTCCGAGGAGCGCACGCGCCCTCGCGTGCTCCGTTCGGCGCCTCGCCAAACGGCGGGAGATTTCCGGCGGGGGCGCCGGAAGTCCGAGCCGGACTGGCATCTGCATGCGAGGGGCATGTGCTCCCCAACCCAAATAAAACCACCAAACCTGCCGCAAACTGCGGCAGCTCCTCCCATTTGATCTCGCACTTCCCTTTTTCGCTGCGGAGATGGGCCTGAGTTAAGAGCTCGCACAAATTTTTGTAGCCGGTCCGGGTTTCGACCAGCACCGGCAAAATTCCGCCGTCCTCCATCGATAACTCCGCCCCGATGATCGGCCGCACTCCGTTTTCGCGGGCCGCGACTGAAAATCGTTGCGCCCCATAAACGCCGTTGCGATCGCACAGCGCGATGGCCGGCATTTCCAATTCGCCCGCGACTTGAGCGAGTTGCTCGGGGAAACTTCCACCGCGCAAAAAACTGAATGCGCTCGAAGCATGTAATTCAACGTAATTCATTTAACGAATTAGCAGTTAGTGATTTAGCGATTGAAGAATGCGAGTCTGCTCAACTACTCAATACCTCAACTGCTCAACCATCTTTTCAGTCATAAATCCCATCAATCATCCAAGTTAAGGTGTTGAAACGTTGAGACGTTGAGATCCCATCAGAATGGGAAGTTTGTGAAGGCGGACTCTCATGGGCGCGCACGAGCTCGCCCTTCTCGAGCTGCATGTCCCACTCCGCGCGCGACCACATTTTTTCGTCCCACCAATTTCCCGAAAGCAAAAACGGACCGCTTTGATTCACAATTTGGCCGCGAATCTTGTCGCTTTGAAGATAACGATGATCTGAAACGAACACGCTCGTGTTCGCCGGCGGCCGAAACCTGCGCAGGGCGGGTTTTAGGTAGGGGCGATTGCCCTCAATCGCCCGGATTGTTTTAGACGCGGCTCTCTCAGCCACAATTGGAGACGGGCGATTGGGGGCAATCGCCCCTACCTCCCACCTAAAATTTTCCATCCGGAATGCGTCCGGCCGATGCGTCTCTTCCAGAACAGCGGTCCCGACGCGATCGTTCCCGACCAACGCGGTCAGGCGAGCGAGCGTTTCATAAAGCTGATGCGGATTCCGGAGCGCGGTTTCAAACAATCCGAATTGCTGGGACGCCGGCCGGCTCGGTTCCGCACTGAGGGCGACGGCAACGATCGGATGATTCGATTTAAAATTTTCCAGATGTGTTTGGAGCATCCGAAAGAGCAGATCGACGTCGTTGGTCGGCTGCGGGATTTTGAAAGTGCGAGCCGCACTGGCATTAGTCCGAGGTCCGAGCCGGACTGGCGTTGCCCTGGCATTTGTTGGTTCGTCTTGTTGTGAATTAGAAAATGTGATCGTGAGGGTGAGTTCGCGGGCGACGAGATAAATGCTGCTTAAACGAAGGGCGAGCTGCTCGAGAAATCGCCGGAGAATAAATAACAACGGGTCGGCCGTCTCGATCTCGTGATCAAACTCAAAACTTTCATCAAACGTTTCCGGGGGCTGAACAAATTTGAGCAACCGGGTGGCGGTCCCGTTCGCCCGTTCCCAAAGCCGAACCGCTTCGGCGCCAAGCCGATTTCGCAACTCCTCTTTATCAAGAGCAGCCAACTGCCCCAGGGTATGAATCCCCCAGTTGCGCAGGATCCGAAGGATCTCTGCCGTTGAACCTTGAGCGTTGGATGTTAACTGCGAGTGCGGCTCGCATCGTTGGGCGTCTTCCGTTGCTGCCGCTGTCGATTTGGCCGTGCCCATGCCGTTAATTTACGGCAGATCAGTCTATATGTTCAAGTGAACAGTTACCGTCTATAGAGCTAATACATCGATGTAGAATCGTTCCAACCTGTCGGAACATTCGAGCGTTTCCAACCACCTGGAAGCTCCGAACCTCGACAAGTAAACACCGAAATCTTCTTTTCGACGCACAATGCGACAAGCTTCTTTAATTCTGTCCGTTCATTTTCGGAGTACGCACTCGGGTGGGTCGTAACGACCCAAATGCCATTTTCTTGAGTGGACCTTGGCAGCGTCTGAAAAAATGCAATCAGCTGGATCGCATCGGGATAAGTTGAGCCTATCCCGTCAACACTTTTGATGCTGAAGCCACCGGTCTGATGATTAATCTGCGCGATGCGATCCGGAAGCATGTGAACGGATAATCCTTTTGCACGCTCCGGCTGATCGGCCCGCGAAATACCAGATACGACCAGGAGGGAAAGTGCCGTAATATCCCGAATTCTCATAGCTGGCCGATTCGCGCTTTGATTTCGCTAATGTGCCGACAATTCTCGACGCCTTATACCAATGTCAAACGTTTAAGTCTGACTCGTTTTTTCTCTCTATCGCATCTGACATTGCCACATACAGTGCAGTGCTGACTAGTAAACTTGGCGCAAGAAAAACGAATAAGCCAAAAGCAAAGACGTTAACAAAAGTATCGTGAGAATTAAAATGCGTGTCGAGCCAACACAGTAAGAGATATGTGACAATCACAATCAAAATCCACAGAACAATCCGCGACCACATATCAAGTGAAACCCGCCAAAGGTATTCACAATAGGCGCGGCAAGTTGCGATAACAATCACCGAGAAAGCCCAGATTACGTGTTCATACCGATTCGCGATTTCAAGCGGTCCATCAAATGAACACAGCCAAGAAACAACGATGGCAGCAACTACAAGGCTCAATACAGTCCCAAGATCAATCACAACTCGGAGAAGAATCTGCAAATTGCTTAACTTCATTTGGGCCTCACGGTGGCACTTGCCACAGTCGCCCCGCACCTGTGTGGAGGATATTTTGGAACAAGAATTTTGGAACCTCAGGACTGCCAATGTACCCACCGTTGAAGGGGTCAAGGTATCCAAACGGGCTGTATACGGGGTATTGATTATCTCCCGATATTGGGATCCCGCCCGCTTCGAGTATTTCTTCCGTTAGGTCTGCACAATTATTACTATCTGGAATGATCGAGTGATAACGCTCATTATAATGCTCGTCGCCATACTCGATCATCGCTACATCTCGATCCGTCCCGGCCCTAATTCGGTACGCCTGATCATATCGGGCGGCGTCGCCGCCCTGTTTGAAAAGTTCAAAGGTACGAAAGTAACCCTTACTGAAGTCACCGGGACCAAAAAACCACGGCCACTTATCGTAGCCATTTCGCGAGTAGTAATACCAGCCCGTTTCATTGTTCCCGATAAGCGTCGCGATGTGACCTTGACCCCATACCGCCTTACTTGCGAATAAAATAATGACATCCAATCCATTTGGATCGACTGCGTTCGCCACGTTACTCTTCGCATAATTGTACGCGTTCGTGCCGCCACGTTCGCCGATCGGATCCCTATTTAGCCACCTGCCCAGGTCCGGGTCATAAGCGCGGTAGACGGCGAAATCGAGATTACTGGCGGCGTGACGATAGAGGCCGGTGAAGTTGAAGTCTGGGAGAGTCGTGCTGATCACGGCCGTGGATCTTCCGTAGGGGTCGTAGTCGAAACGAGCAACTATTGCGCCTTTCTTGCCGGTGCTGCGCATTTCGCGGATCGATCCGAGATGATCGCGCGTATAAAAGTAAGGCGTTGTGCCGCTAACCTGGCCCTGTGGATAAACTTGCAGGGTTACGGCATCATTGGCACCACGGAATTCGCATCTTTCCATTCCGCACCACACGAACTTGCGAGTAGAAGTGATGCCTTTTCTAGATTTCTCAACTATTTTAACCATCCGGCTCAGCCCGTCGTAACTGAATTCCGTTCGATTTTTTGTGCCGGTGTAATTGACCGCGATCAATCGATTCGCGCCATCCCACTCAAAGGTACGAGAGGAACCATCATTGATAAGATTGCCATTAGGGTCGTAGGTGAGGGTTTGGTTCGCGCCGCCGGTCCGCGACACGATTTCGTTTACGTTATTCGAGGTCGAAGTGGTTGCGATCGTACCAACAAGCTCCGACGTGCGATTCGCAGCAGCATCATAACCATAGGCATATTGCTTAATCAGCGCGTTCGTAGTCGCGTTCTTGAGAGGGGCCGTTATTAACTGGTCGGCGTTGTCGTAACCGAGATCGAACCGCTGAGGCGCCGGTGACAAACCAGGATAATTTTTGGCCAAAGTGAGAATCTGACCTTCCGTGTCATAGGTATAATCGAATTGTGAAATCAACCCGCTGGTGCTGGTTTGATTTTTAATTTCGTTAAGGCGCTTGTCTTGAACATTTGGCAAGTAGCTGTAAATCGTCGACGCTCCATCCGGGTAGGTCATGCTGCTGACGCGATCAGTCACGTTCACGTAAGTGTAATTGAAAGTACCCAGTTTATTCGCGGTGGAGCTCACCCGCCCGAGACTGTCGAAAACCCAGGATTCGGCGTTGGAGGCGCCATTGATTGACCGGCCGGTCATTCGACCGAGTTGGTCGTAGCCAAATGTAATTGTGTCGCTCGTTAGGGGACCGTCGATGCTTGCCAGTTGACCAGCACCGAGTGCTGGCGGGACTGTGATTGGGTTGTAACCGTAGGTAGTTGTCCCGCTACCATCGACCATCCGAGTGGCGCGATTGTAGTTCGAATCATAAGCAAAGCTAACTGCCGGCGTCGGCGGATTCAGAGGCTGGTTGCTGGTATTGGTGTAGGTGATCTGCTCAATGTTATCGTCGGCGAAATAGGAGTAATTGCTTCGCTGATTTTTCGCGTCGGTGAGCGATTTGAGACGACTGCTTGCGCCAACCGTGTTCGCAGCCGCCTGTCCTTCGTAGAGGTAACTGATGCTTGTGTTGTCCGCGAAGACCTTCTGGTAAAGACGCCCCTGTAAATCGCGATTAAAAGTCGTGATCTGATTCTTCGGATCGGTGATGTTGATTAACGATCCACAGCTGCACCAGCCGAACTGGGTGGTGCGGTTTAGGGGATCGGTGATCGAATCCATTTGCCGGTTTGGGTTGTAATGGCGGGTCGTCCAAAGGCCTCGGCGATCCTTGCTCCTGGTTAGGTCGAGGATTGTCGTCGTTCCGTGCCCGAAATCCTGCGAATACTGAAACTGCTGATTCGTTCCGTCGGGATACGTGACTTGAGTTGGCCGATCCAAGTTGTCGTAGTCGGTTGTGATTACGTAGTTGTCTGAGTCGGTAACGGTCCGAACGCGATTGGCCAGATCGTAAGTAAACGCCGTAACCGCCGAAACGTTGTTGAACTGCGGGCTCATGACAGAGCTCAGATAGCCAACAGGATGACCCAAGGTCCCGTCTCCATATGCATATGTTATCGTTTCGTCCTTTGCGTTTTTGCGCGTAAGAATCTGGCCGTAAGCATTGTAAGCGAATGTGGAGACCTGCCCGGCTGCATCACGGTCGGTCAAAGGTTGATGCTGCGGATTGTAAGTTAGTTGTCGGACTAACTCATTGGCGGCGCCTGTTGTCTGACGAATTTCCAATAAATCGATGCCATTAGTGTCGTAAATATAACTCATAACACGACCGACTGGGTCGATGGCTTTGGTCATGTGGCCGAGACTGTTGTATTCATATTGCGTTACTTGGGTGCTTCCATCTCCGAGGACTCGGGCAATCTTTACCGGGCTACTGCTCGGTCCAATGTGATTAGTGTCCGATTGATCGGAATAAGCGTACCAGATTCGATTTTCGAGGGGCGCCTTGACGCTCGCCACAACACCAGCGGCTAAGCCATCTGAATTCTTCGCCCAATGAACGATCTCCGCTTTTGTGTAATCATAAACCCCGTTTACCGGTGGGTACATTTCGATCGATTTCTTCGTCCAATAAAAGGTGTTCGCTGAATCCAGATTTGAATTGGTGAATCCGGCCGGCACGGCCGCTGACGGCTCCGAGCTGTTGGTGCCCGGCGCTTTATCGCGATACTCGACTCGTTCTTTGCCACCAAGGGGATCTGTCATCTCCAGCCATTTATTGCTCCCGGTTGTGCCGGTGGCGAAACTGCTTGTGCCGTATGGGGTTGTTAGCGTGTCAATAAAATTGGTATTCGGCAGGTAGTGAAGTTGTGACTGGATGCCGATCTCATCGGTAATCGTCGTGAGTTGGCCATTGGTGTAGCCGAACAGAGCAGAGCGGCCGGTGGGAAAAGGCTCCGTTACCTTAGTAATTTTAAATGGATCATCGACCAGACCATACGAGACCGTGGTGACCTGGCCGAGCGCGTCTGTTATTGCCGTCACTCGGGAATTCGAATCAAACGTAATCGTGGCGGCATTTCCGGCAGGGTCCACCAGCCGGGTCATGAAGATTTTGCGCGGAAAAGTTGTTGCTCCATCACTCTGGGCATAGATCACTCTTGAGCCATCGGGCAAACGCTTCTCGTAACTGTCAGCAGACGTGCGAACGAGAAGGGCATAACTTTGTAAATCGGGGAAATAGGTTTGAGTCGCGACATCGAACCCAGAATAAACCTCGGTTCCTCCACCAGCGAGAAAGATTGTTGCATTGGCGGAAGGATTCGCCGGGTCATCGCTCACATAAGAAAGCCAATTAAAGCTCCATTGCGGGCCAAAATTCGACCAGGATACACGCCCGAATAATGGTTTATCGCGTTGATTATAGCTGACGCTAAAATCGACTGCTGGTCCGCGAGGCGGAACATAGCGAAGCGGAGTATCTATTATATTGAGACTCGCCAGCATCGCATGGGCCGAATAGCGCGCCATGGGCATCCACTCGCCCGGATCCCCGCTTCGGCCGCACTGATCTCCACCACGTTTCGCATCGTTCGGCTTGGTGTGTTGGCCGGCCGATTCGCCAATCTGAATTGAGACGCTGCCATGCAATACTCGAGCGTTCCCACCACACACCGTCGCCGCGATATACATCGCATCACCTTCCACTGAGAATGGGCCCGGGCCGCCATTCGTATCCCAGCCATTATCGTAACGCGCGTATCCACCGTACAGCGCGGGCCAGTCGAATTCAGGACCAGCGGTGAACGTCCCGTCGGCCGCGACACTGACATTAATGTTACCCGTCCATCCCAGAAATCCTGCGCTATTGAAGTAATGCAGACGGACAGCATACAACCCGCTCCCATAGCCGCGGCCCAAGTCGACGTATAAATTATCCCAGACCACGCCGTCAAATGTTCCATCGCATTCGCATGCATTGGGACACTGCCCCGCGGGCTCGGGAGCAAGGTAAGCGGTGATAGGAACGTCACCTCTCACCGAGATGACCGACCCCAATCCTATTATGAGTGCGGAAAACCGGCGTAGAAAACCGACAGCTTTAGGAGGCTTGCTATGCAGTCGCGTCGCAAGATGGGATGTGAGAGATAAATAGGGGCGCCATGAGCTCTGGGGAGAATTCATGCGCTGATTGTTGTCGGGATTGATTAAACTTGTATATACGGTGAATGCCGTACGCCCGCCGAGTCCGGTCAAAGCGACGCTAAAGCCGCAATCTCGATGGAATTCGTCACTAACTTGCTTGCCAGAGCACGGATTACGAAATTAGGATTATCTTGTGCCCCCCAAACCAGCGGTGTCGAAGCCGCAAACGGTACGCAAATCCAAGAACCAGTCGTGCGGTGATCATGGTCTCACCGCGCGCGAGGCTGAGGTGTTGTTTTGGCTCAGTCGCGGGAAATCGAACCGCGATATCGCGGCAATTCTCGAAATCAAACCCGCGACGGTCGGTAAACATCTCGAGCATATTTATCCAAAGCTCGGGGTCGAGAATCGCACTTCAGCGGCAAGCTTCGCACCTCATCAGATCTGACGTTAGCCCGCGGCAAAACGAATGACTGCGACCCAGCCGGTTGGCTTCAACCGGTCGTCCCACAACGGATGCCGACCGCACCGCGATGGAGGCGAATCGTAGATTTGACCGCCCTCTCATTAATCGGAGTTTAAAGTAAAGAAAAAACTGAGAAAAAGTCGGATAGTTTTGGCAGGCGTGACTCACATGACTAACAACCGCGGGAGATAATCGAAATGAAAGCCCCCGACCTTGCGCTGTCGCTCTACTGAGTCCCGACGTCGTCGAACAACGTGTAAGTCGCGTCGCCAGCGTAATTATCGTCATGGCTAACGAGAGTAAGAGTGTAAGTGTGGCCGGCTGTGATGCTGGCTGAGTTTTGCACCCAGGTGCTGTTGGTCGCGCAAACATGCGACAGCATTGTCCTCGTTGTCCCGGTATTATTATCGCGCAACGTCGCGGTCGCCCAATCGTACCGCACCAGATCCGGACAAGTCATTTTGTACCAGAACGAAACCTGCGTGCTGCCTGAAGGAGCAGTGAACGTTTGTGAGATGCTCGAATCGCCATTGGTCGGACTCGTGCTGCCAACGCGCGCCGCGTAAGATCCGCTGTGTCCGCCGGCAATGACCGACGTGGTCCCGGCCGAAGTCCAGCTACTCAACGACCCGGTTTCAAATCCGCCGTTCACAATCCCGCCACTTTGGACGGCGCCGATCGCGATATCATCGAACAGCGTGTAAGTCGCGTCGCCCACGTAATTGTCGTCGTGACTGACCAGAGTCAGAGTATAGCCGTGACCGCCGATAAGACTCGACGAGATCTGCACCCAGGTACTGTTCGTGGCGCAAACGTTCGGTAACAATGTCGTGGTGGTACCGGTCGTGTTATCGCGCAATGTCGCAGTCGCCCAATCGTAAGTCACGGTGTCGGGACAGGTCATCTTGTACCAGAACGACAGCTGTCCACCTGCTGCGGGCGCGGTAAATGTTTGCGAAATGCTCGAATCGCCGTTGGTCGGATTCGCGCTGCCGACCATGGCGGCGTAAGTCCCGCTGTGTCCGCCAGCGACGACCCCTGCCGTTCCGGCGGAAGTTGTCCAACCACTCAACGTTCCGGTTTCGAATCCGCCATTCGTAATGCCCGAAGGTGTGGCTGTCGGCGTCGGAGTCGGTGTAGCGGTCGGCGGTGGACTGATCGTCGCGGTAGGAGTCGGTGTCGGGGTTGGAGTCGGTGTAGGAGTTGGCGTTGGTGTCGCTGACGGAACTACCGTCGCTGTTGGGGTGGGTGTCGCACTCGGAGCAATAGTTGCAGTCGGTGTCGGTGTCGGACTGGGAGCCACGGTCGCAGTTGGAGTAGGCGTCGGGGTCGGGGTTGGCGTAGGGCTCGGACCGCAACCACCTCTGCCGCAAGGAGTCGGAGTGGGTGTAGGTGTGGGACTACCTGCTACAGTTGCCGTCGGAGTAGGCGTTGGCGTCCCTGAAGGAGTTGCTGTCGCCGTGGGCGTTGGGGTGGGACTTGGTGTGCCGCCGCCGCAAGTTGCAAACTTGAACGAAGCGATGCGCGTCTTCCAATTGAACGCACCGTTACTCGGAATGTATTCCGTGGTGTACCAAAACGTGCAATCGTCGGACGGATCGACGGTCATCGAACTGTAATCGCCCCATCGCGAAAGACCGGAGCCGGTTTGCGAGCCGGCGCCGTTAATGATGCTGCCCTCACCCTGGTCCATCACTCCAGAAGGGCTGGTGGCCAGGCGTCCGGTGTAATGAATCTGCGGATTCAGGGAGCTGCCAGAAACGCTGAATCCAAGCGCCATGTTGCCGCTTTGGTCCATCGCGACGCTTCCCATCCAGCGATAATTTGAATCGGGAGCATAAGTGCCCTGTTGGAAAACGGTCGGTGTCGTCGCCGGATTTCTGATTTCGTACCAACGAAGGCCGACGCTCGACCCCGCGGTGATACTGTGAGTAGTGACGAGCGATTCGTGATCGCCAAGGTTGCGATAGGCGAGCCGGTACATCAGTCGATCGCTTAACGAATCGAGTTTCTGGGTCGTGCCCGCTTGAGGAATACAGGTCCCGGTCGAGCCGCACGCTTCCGAATAGGCAGCAACGCTCAGAGAAGTCGGTCCGGTGAAGGTGGAATTCGACGGCGTGTTCCAATCGACATGAAACTTCCAAAACGCGAGTGTGCTGCTCGTCGCGCCGAGCCCGAGGACGTAATTCGGCGAGCCGCTCGGTGGTTGAAGCGCGCCGGTCAGGTCGGCCGGCAACAAACCGCCGTAAGTTGTGCTCGTGTTAAAGCACTGCTGGGTCGCGGCCTGCCCCAGCAACATTTTGCTGCGATTGTAGGCGCACACACTCGAGCCAGCGAAAGTATTACCGCCGTTCGAAAACATGTTGAACGTGACGTAATAAGCGTCGGGCCAGACGCCCATCTTCGGGTAATCGGGAAAATTCGCGTAGGAGAACGAATAGCGATACCACGAGCCGGTCGGGTTGCCGGTTTGTGAAACGGCGACGCATTGCAAATAAGGCGTCGTGCTGACCGAAAACTGCGAAATGATCCAGCGATCTGCCATTCGATCGTAAACGACGACAGGATCGCCATCGTTGTTGGATTGGCAGCCGCCGCCAAATCCGCTCCACAAGGTGTTGATCGGCACCGGCCCGTAAACCAGCGAGCCGCTCTTATTATATACGGCAAAATCCGTGTTCACGGTCTGGACGTAATGATTCGGGCCGACATCGCCGTTCGTGTCCGGCGGGGCAGAGTTCACCGAGAACCCGGCAACTCCGTTACCGATGCCGTCGAAGTTGGTTGATGTGGCTGGCGCAGCCGCGTTGATGGCTTGCGACTGCAGGACGGGGTCCCGCGAAGCCGAGCTCGGCGGACGCGGCAATCTTTCGTGGTCGTGGATTAGCAAACCGGGTTGCCGCGCCGCGGGAGGGATCGCGAACAACGGAGGCGAAAGATCGTGGTGGGTATCAGGCTCCGATGGCGGAGACGTTTGCACGATCGACTGCGATTGATCTGCTGCGGCAATGGTCGGATCTGCGCTCAACCTGAAACTGAACACCAGGGTGATGGCGGAAACGGCGAATAAGACGGTGGCTAGAGTGAGTTTACGGTACGACATGATGTTGGAATGGGGTCGAAATCAGGGGCGTTGACGCGATGAAACCTCTGAAGATCAAGCAAGTTTCGCGCGAGATTTTTGGGGAATAAAACGAAAATCAGAGGGTTAAAGTGTTGATCGAATCGCAACAGACGCTCGATTGCCGCCGACCATTCAATAACTCAGAAAAAAATCAAATGGAGTACTCTAAAAGATCAAGGGGTCTCGGCTGGCAGTGGAATTCAGACGATCTCCACCGGGTATTTCGGCAACCGGGATTAAGTCAGCGATTGCTGAGCGTTGCAGAGCTTCGAGAGAACAGAATTATTGTGGAAGCAGACGCGCTTTTGCGTCACCGGGCAGGGAAGATTGCGCGATCCAGCGCGCGGCATCGTCCGGATTACTTTTCAGCCAGGCCGCGGCAATCGATTCGAGCTCAGTGTTGCGCGAACTTTGACTGCCGATGGTTTGCGCCCATTCGAGCGCCGTTTCCGGATCGCTCGCGATAAGTTTCTGAACCAGCGACGTCACTCCCGCATCGCGCGATTTTCCTTCGGGCAATGTTTCCAACCACGAGCCGGCGCCGGCGAGATCGTATTGGGCCCAGCGACTGATGAGATTCTGGCAGGCGCGCTCACGGTTCGCGCCTTCCGGTAAGGCGGCGGTCCATTTACTCGCTGATTGCGGATCGCCCGCCGCCCAATTCCAAACGATGCCGCCAGCAGCATTCGCCTGCGCCTGGCCCGGTGGCAGTCGCGTCAACAAGCTTGCGGCCTGACGCGGATCGTCCTCCGAGATCACGGAGATGATTCCGGGCAAAAGCGAACTGCGCGCGCCCGATTCGCCCAAACTTTCAGCCCAATGCAGCGCAGCCTGGGCGTCGGTTCGCGCCCATTGCCGGCAAATATTATCGAGAAGTTGATTGCGATCGTCCCCGTTGTCGGACCGCCAGGCGAATTCGGCGGCACTTTGTGGATCGGTCTCGCTCCATTGCGCGGTGATATTCTGCAATGCGCCGCGACGCGCAGGACCTTCCGGAAGTTTTTGGGCCCAGGCGATCGCCGACTGCACATCGTTGCGGGCCAATTGCACTGCGAGAAAACCGATGGCGTTGTCCCGCGATTTCCCGGGAGCCATCGAGCTGACAAAACTTCCGGCGCCGGCGGGATCGTTCCCAATCCAGCTGGTGAGCACGTTTCGCATCGCGTTCTCGCGCGCATCGCCCGCAGGCAAACCTTGGGTCCACTCGAGCGCTGCCTGCACATCGTTGCCCGCCCATTGCCGCGCGATATTTGAAATCGCCTGATCCCGGACTGGTCCGGCTGGCAGCAAATCCACCGCCCGCGACGCGCTCTCCGGATTCTTAGTCGCCCAGGTTGAGAAAATACTTTCCTGCGCGTGAGTTCGTTCTTGATCCGATTGGAGGTTATTCGACCAGGCCAAAGCGGCTTCCGGATCTTGCTTGCCCCAAGTCGACCCGATCGCCTGAAACGCAATTTCCCGACTGGCGCGGGCTGGTAAGTGTTCGGCCTGGACAGCTGCGGTCAAAGGATCGCTGGTCGCCCATTTACTGAAGATCGGCCAATAGAAATGCTGGCGATTTTTCTCCGCCGGAAAACTTTGCAGGACCGAAAGCGCTGCTTTCGGGTCTTTCTCAGCGAGGCTGGAAAGCACAACGTGAAGAGTCTGGTCGCGAACTGGTCCGGCCGGCATTTGCTGCGCCCAGGCGGCGGCGCTGCGACTGTCGCGTTGCGCCCAGCTGCTCAAAGCGCTGCCCAATGCCCAAACCCGCGATTGCGTGTTCGAAGTCTCTTGAGCGGACGCGAGTGCGGATTTTGGATCGAACTCGGCCCAGCGCGCGAGCACAAGCAAGGTCAAAGCTTCCCTTTGCTCTTTTTGCTGAATCTTCCCCGCGAAGACGAGCACATCATGAACATTGTTTTGATTAATCAGATGAGAGAATTCTCCAAACGAATCATAAAGCCGGGCCGTTCCATTTGCTTCGAGAACGTCTTTGATCTGAGAATAAACATCGTCCCGGCTGGCAGTTTCATCGGCGGACTTTGGACTCTGGCCGCTCTGTCCAAAAATCTCCTGCCCTGTCGCGTTATCGCTGCCGGTTGCCGCCGTGGAATTTTTGGCAACGGGACTTGGTGGCGGCGCTGGCTTGCTCGTAACTACCAGTCGTCCGATCGAAAATCCCGTTACAAACGCGTTTGCGCCAACGCAAATCCAAACGCGACTCGGATGGGTCATGGTTGAACCCCTGTTGATGTTTTACACCAATGGCTCAAAAGAAAAAGCGCGCGCCGCCGCGTTTTCAGCGGCGGCGCGGCTCTTAACTGAACTTTGCCTGAGCCCGAAGGCTGCGAGCAATTAGAGGTTGAACTTTTGATCGAGAACAACTTTGCCGCTCTGAACGACGACGACTTCAGCGCTGTTGAAAGTCACGTCTGTGATCGAAGCCGACCAGTTGTTATTCGGGCAACCGGCTTGTTTAGCGGTTGGACTCGGCGGCGGAGGAGTGGTTAAACACGCGCAAAGATTTCCGTTCTTGATTTCGGTGGCGGGAAACGTTTGCGAAGCGCTCGGTTTGACCGGCACTTTGTTTTGGCCCGGAGCCGCGGTTCCGCCTGGGTTGGTGCAGAGGGTGGTCGCGGTGCCGGTGGTTTTGACCGTGATGGTGACATCAGCATTGCCGAGACCGGATAGACAGAAGCAGCTCTGCAATGTTGTGCCCTGATCGGAGAACGTCGGGTTACCGCCTTTGAAGTGAACGCTGGCTGCGTAAGAAACAGAGACAACAGCGAGCCCGACAAAAGCAACGAGGAAGAGTTTGGATGATTTACGCATTGATTTTATTGGTTTTATTGCGGGTCAAATTTTTGAGGATTTTTATAGTTACTGTCAAGTCAAATCCGGCCTATTCTAACGAACTCAGATGATTTCCACCGGGCACTTCGGCAGCGCTTGCATAAAGGCCCGGCCGTAAGGCTTGGTTACGATTCGGTTATCGAGAATCACGACGATACCGTGGTCGGTTGTCGTGCGAATCAGGCGACCAACACCCTGTCGCAGTTTCAGGATCGCTTCCGGCAATGAGTATTCGGTGAACGCGTCACCGCCGCGCGCCTGGATCAGCTCGAGCTTTGCTTCGATCAACGGCGTGTCGGGGACGGCGAATGGCAGACGAGTGATGATCACATTTGAAAGCGCGTCGCCCGGAACATCGACCCCGCCCCAAAAACTGTCGGTCCCGAACAGAACACTTCGCGGCGTGGTCTTGAATTGCTCGAGAAGTTTGGTCCGAGGCGCGCCGCCACCTTGGACGAGCAAATTAAAATTTTTCTCGGCAAAAAACTTCTGCATCTCCCCGGCCACTTTTTGCATATCACGATAACTCGTGAACAAAACGAACGCTGCCCCGCCGGTTTTTTCGACAAAGTGAGCGATCCAAAGCTCGAGCTCCTTGGTGTAACCGGCATCCCGCGGATCGGGCATTTTTCGGACGACGAACATTTTCATCTGTTTTTGAAAATCAAACGGGCTGCCGAGCTGCAAGGGCTCGGCTTCATCTGCTCCGATGCGTTCCCGGAAATAGGCAAGGTCCGGCCGACCGACCGCGAGCGTGGCGCTGGTCATGACGCAACAGCAATTGTCGCGGAAAAGCATTCGACGCAGGACCGGCGCCAGATCGATCGGCGCCGCATTGAGGGAAAGAAACTGCGCGGTTTTGCCGGTCCGCTCGATCCAATACACGTGTTGGGGCGCGGCTTGCTCGAGGAAAATCGCGATTCCGTCGCGCGCGTCGCGAATTCGGCGGCCAAATTCCTGGAGCTCGGCTTTGATGATCTCGTCGTCGGCGCGTTTTACAACTTCGGAGATGCGCGATTGCAGCGCGACCAGGCGGCCGGTGATAGTGTCTGGAACGAGGTCGATCTCCCGCACTCGAAACTCGCGGCCTTTGCGAAAATCAGCTTTCGATTCGACCGCATCGAAAAATTTCTCGACATCATCAATCAATTCCGCGGCCAGCCGCACTCCTTCGGCGTCGCGCATCACGGTAAAAAGACCTTTGCGGGTCCGCGTGTTGTAGAGCCGTTGGATCGCCGATCGCAATCCGTATTGGGAAACGCCGATGCCGACCTGCTTCGAGGCAACCTGTTCGACAGTGTGAGCTTCGTCAAAGATGATGAAATCGTTCGGGAAAAGAAAACCGCTCTCGCGGCCCTCCTGTTCTTCGAGGCTGCCGAGGAGCATGAAGAGCAGGGTGTGATTGAGGACGATCAGGTCCGCGGCCAGCAAACGCTTGCGCGCCTGTTGATAAAAGCAGCGCGAATTTTGGCCGCAGGTTTTTTGCGTGCAAATGTGCGCTTCGCTGCAAACCTGGGCCCAAACTTTTGGGTCGGGCTCGATCGACAGGTCGCTCAACGTGCCGTCGCGGGTTTTGCCAGCCCACTCGGCAATACGGCCGAGCTCGGTTTCTTCCGGACCGGTGAACAGTTCCTTGGAACTTTGGAGGGCGCGTTCCAACCGCCGGGGACAAAGATAATTTTGGCGGCCTTTCATTAGAGCGGCCTCAAACTCCCCCGGCAGGACCTTCTTCAGGATCGGAATATCTTTATTAAGAAGTTGCTCCTGAAGATTAATGGTGTGCGTCGAGATGATCGCCTTTTTGTGCTGCTCGAGCCCAAACAGGATCGCCGGAACCAGATAAGCGAGGGATTTGCCGACACCGGTGCCGGCCTCAACAATCAGGTGCCGGTCTTCCTCCAAAGCGCGCGCGACTGCGACCGCCATTTCCTGCTGCTGCGGGCGAAACTCAAAATTTTGGGCCTTCGAAAGCAAACCACCCGCGCCGAAGATAGAGCGCACGCGCTCCACAAACTCAGTACCCAAGTTGTCTTTGAGAGCAATCATTGCGCCGGAATTACCAAGCACCAAAGCCCAAATCCCAAAAAAGCTCCAATTACTAAATTACAATAGCTCGCGAGAATCTTTATTGGAGCTTTAAAAGATTCGTGTTTGTTTGGAGATTCGATTTTGGAATTTGGGGCTTCGCGTCGGCATCGCAGATGCAATCTTGGGGCGGCTGCGTAACGTAGACTAAGTCCAATTCCCTAGCACCCGATGCGCCTCCTCGATCGCTACGTCATTCGCAATTTTTTGCAGGCGTATATCTACTGCATCGCCGGATTCCTCTCCATCTGGTTGATCTTCGACGTCAGCGACAACATCTCGACTTTCATCGACGAACATTTCGGGTTCGCGCTGACCTTCCGCTACTATCTCACCCAGGTGCCGGAAGTTTTTATCATCCTTCTGCCGGTCTCTCTGTTGCTGGCGCTCCTGTTCGCCCTTGGGCGAATGTCGCGGGCGAACGAGATTGTCTCGATGCTGACCGCCGGGGTAAGCATCCCCCGGGTCCTGGCGCCGTTGATCGGAATGGGATTACTCACTGTTGGCGGCAGTCTGGCGCTCAATTATTCGCTCGCCCCCCACGCCGAAATGGCCAAGAAGAACTTTATCGCCACGGCGCGGGCCCATCAGATCAATGTCCAGGGGCAAATCTTCCGCAATCGGACTGATCTCCGGACGTGGTTCATTCAAAGTTTTCGGCCGGGACATGATTTGTTTAACAATGTTCAGGTGCTGCAACAGGACGCGCACGACAACATTGTGGAAAATTATCTGGCGGCGCGCGCAATCTACGACGCCAAAACCAAAACGTGGGAGCTCCAGGAAGTGAAAGTCGTCCATTACGACGCGGCCGGAAACATTACCGGGGAAAAAATGTTGCCATCACTCAAGATCGAACATTGGAGCGAAACACCATACCGCTTGGGAAGCGCAAATGTCCGCGCGGAGTATCTCAGCTTTCCGGAGCTGCGGGAATATCTTCATTTCAACTCCGATTTCCCGATCACCTTGCTCGCTCCGTTTCGGACACATTTGCATTATCGGATCGCATTGCCATGGACTTGTTTGGTGGTGGTTTGTATCGCCGCGCCTCTCGGAATCGGTTATTCGCGGCGAGGCGTGTTGGCCAGCGTCGCCAGCGCGGTGGTGCTGGTTTTTTCAATGAACTTTCTCACCCATCTCTTTCTCGCGCTGGGTGAAGGTGACCGGATTTCGCCAATTGCCGCGGCCTGGACTCCGAACGTGATTTTTACCCTGATCGGGCTCTACCTGCTTTACTTGCGCGCGACGAATCGGGAAGCCCCGCGCTTCCAACTCGCCGCGGCGCGGCGTATATTCGCTCGATGAATCCGTTGCCAAACGACTGGGCAATCAAGTCCCGGGCGGATGCTTGCGCTGCGACCGAGCGGCCATTTCAGCCGGGCGAATACTTTTATACCCTGCTCTTTCGCGACGCCGAAGGTTTCCGGCGAGAAGACCTGAGCGAGGAAGCCTGGAAAAACCGTAACGAAAATATTCAACCGTTCTCGTTTTGGAAAACGCGTTACGAGCCGTTGCCGGTTGAGACCGAACCGCTGGCCAAGGAAAATGCCGAGCAACTTTTCCGGCGCCTGATCGCCGCCGAGAATCCGCCGGCCAACGCCTGCTACGTTCTGGCGGCCATGCTGGAGCGGCAACGCGTTCTCAAACAGATCAAGACCGAAAGCGCCGAAAAAGGACGCCTCTTAATATATGAGCACGGCACGACCGGTGACGTTTTCATCGTCCCCGATCCGGGTTTACGACTCGACGAACTGGAGAGTGTTCAAAACGAAGTGGCTCAGTTGCTCAAAAGCGCCGCTTAGAATTTCGTGGCATCGGCATCTTGCCGATGGGACATTGGCTGGAAGCCAATGCCACGTCCAACCGCTCCCATAAAACGATAAACATGCCGCTCCCCTGGTTTCAGAATCAGTTTCCGCTTTTCCTCGCGCCCATGGCCGGGGTGTCGGACAAGATTTTCCGGCAACTCTGCAAGGAGTATGGCGCGGACGTTCTCACGACTGAATTCGTTTCAGCCGAGGGAATTTTTCGCCGCAACGAGCGGACCCGCGAATATCTCGAATTCGACGAGATTGAACGACCGATCGGGGTCCAGCTTTTCGGCGGCGACGCTAACCACATGGCAGAGGCGGCGAAACAGGTCGTGGATTGGGTCCGCCCGGACTTCGTCGATTTAAACTTTGGCTGCCCGGTGAATAAAGTGGTCTGCAAAAATGGCGGTTCGGCCTTGCTAAAAGATTGTCCGACCCTCGCGACCGTCGCCGAGTCCGTGGTTCGCGCGATCGCGCCTCTGCCGACGACGGCGAAAATCCGGATCGGCTGGGACTCCGATTCTGTAAATGCAGTGCGGGTTGCGAAAATCTTGGCCGATTGCGGAATTTCCGCCCTGACCGTGCACGGCCGGACGCGGGCCCAGAAATATTCCGGTGTCGCCGATTGGAACGTGATCGGGGAAGTGGCGGCGGCGGTTTCGATACCGGTGATTGGCAACGGCGACCTTGCGACGGCTGCTGATGTGGCAAAACGGCGCGAGGAGAGTGGGATCGCTGGAGTGATGATCGGCCGCGCGGCAATGAGCACGCCCTGGATTTTTGCCGAGACAAAAGCTTATCTCGCGAACGGCTCGATCATCAACCCGCCATCACTGCAGGAGCGATGGAAGGTGATTGTGCGACATTGCGAACTGCTTGTCGTCGAGTGGGGCTTGGAAGAACCCGCGATCCGTTCCATGCGGGGA
This sequence comes from Chthoniobacterales bacterium, assembly GCA_025934755.1. Classification (GTDB taxonomy): domain Bacteria; phylum Verrucomicrobiota; class Verrucomicrobiia; order Chthoniobacterales; family UBA10450; genus AV40. The sequence goes on from JAICWQ010000027.1 coordinate 22,179, forward strand.
CGGTTGATGGCATATTCCAAATCAATGCCGGAAGCGAAACGTCTCCGTGAAAAATTCTCGCAGGTTTCGACGCTGGCCGAAATCACCGGCATCGCGGCCAAAGAGATAGCAAAGACCGGCGGCTTCCCAGCCGTCGAAGTAAAAAGCAACGACGCTCTGAGAGCGTCGCTCCTTGAGGTTTGAGATGGAAACTGCTGCTTCAAATTACAAAGTCGGCAACGAGAAGTTGATTCGCGTGACCGAAAAGGCCGCGAACAAGCTGGCGTCGTTGCTTCAGCAAAAAGGAAATCCGAACGGCGCCTTACGTCTGGCGGTGGTTGGCGGCGGATGTTCCGGATTGCAATATGCGATGGACCTGGTGGAAGGCCCAAAAGAGCGCGACATTCTCGTTCCGACCTCGAGTGTTCGCATCGTGGTCGATCCGAAAAGCGCGCTCTTTGTGAGTGGCTCGGTCCTCGATTACAGCGAGGACCTGCAAAAAGGCGGATTCAAAGTCACCAACCCGAATGCGGTCGCGCACTGCTCGTGCGGCGAGAGCTTCGCAGTCTGACTTCTGGTCCGGCTTTTTAAATCTGCGTTGTAACTCCGATTAAGGAGTCGGTGAAGGAGAGGCCGATTCGGATGGAGAAGCGGCAGGCGACGCTTCTTTCTTCGCGGTCGACTTCTTCTTCGCAGCCGGCGACGCTTCAGCAGAAGCGCTCGAGCTCTTCTTGGTGCTCGAACTCTTCTTGGTCGTCGACGCATGAGTGGTGGTAGCAGAGGACGTGGCCATTGGCTCTTCCTTCTTCTGGGCGCAGGAACTCAGGAACGCGACGGTCGACAGCGCGGTGATAAAAGTCACAAGAGATGTTTTCATAGGTGTGGTTAAGCTGAACGAACGCGAGAATGTCCATCCCCCCGAGCCAGAGCAAGCATTAAATCGCGGCCCTTTGGGTGACATTTTGTGCTTCATCCCTGGCCCCAAATCCCTCATTCTGTTGCCCATGAGCACTCGTATTTTCTTCGCCGGAATTTTGGGTGGTATCGTCATGTTTATCTGGAGTTTCGTCGCGCACGAATTGCTGCCGATTGGCGAGATGGGCGTCCGAATGGTCCCGAATGAAGACGCCGTCACCGGCGCACTTCAGACGAATCTCGGTGATAATGGCGGCTTCTATATTTTCCCGAGCGGAGGCCTGACCCCCGGCGCGACCGGAGAGCAAAAAAAAGCCGCAATGAAAAAGGCAGAAGAACAAATGGCCGCAGGCGCTGCAGGCGTCCTGGTTTATCGTCCTAAACGCATATTTAACTTCCCCAAGCGGCTCGGGATTGAATTCGTGACTGAAGTGATTGAAGCGCTGTTAGCGGTCTATCTTCTTAGTCGAACAAACATTTTGAATTTCGGCGGCAGAGTTGGCTTCATTTTGACGGCGGGAATCCTCGCGACCATCACCACCAACGTTCCCTATGCCAACTGGTATGGTTTCCCCAAGGATTTCACGATCGGGCAAATGATCACCCAAGTCGTCGGGTTCGTCCTGATTGGTATCGTCGCCGCATTAATCTTGCCCAAACGCGATCCTCAGACGGCTCCTTGATCGCTGCGATTTTTCACGCTCATGCCGATGATGGGTGAACGCGAAGTCGCGCTCCCTCGGGCTGGGAGTTGGACAGTTTGATGCATTTTCGAAGGACGCTCGCCGGTGTTTTGTTATC
>JAICWQ010000108.1 GCA_025934755.1 Chthoniobacterales bacterium
ACGATGATCCGGGTCGGGGCCGAACCGAAATGCAGAACGGAATCGGTTAATTTTCCGCGAGGACGCAGGACCGCGCGGTTCGCGTCGGAAAAGTTCACCACGAATTGGCCTTTCAGGTAAATCCGTTCGCCGCCCGTCCCTTGATCGGCGATTTCCTTGAGATCGCTTGTGCCAATCAGCCGGCCGAGCGGCATTTTTCCCGCAGGAAATGTTTTCCACGTTCCGCCGCCCGTTGTTGATGCCAATGTGCCCATGTCAGGGCCCGCCGGTTGGACCGGTTGGGCACGTCCTGGAGTAGGGACCGATTGGGCCATCGCGGCTTCAGGCACAGATTGCGCCGCCGCCGGAGTTCCTGGAGTTTTAGCAACCGTCGATTTCTGCGCGGCGGCCGCTGACGCTTCGGGGACTGATGAAGACGAGGTAGGAGGTGGCGAATACGGCACATTTTCGGCGAGAACGACCGGCGTTGCAGAAGGCGCAGTCTTCGGTGTTGGTTTGCCTTTTGCGAATTTGCCCTTTGGCGCCGGCGTCGGTTTTGCGCCGGCTTTCCCTTTCTTTCCAACCTGCACGATCGCGGGCGTCTCAACCGGTTTGGCGGCTTCGACTCGTATGAGCTGGTTCTCTGCTGGTGGCGTTCCCGATGGAGCAAAACCGGGCATCGCAACCTGGGTCCGCGCCTGCGGGACACCATGTCCTTGTTTAAACTGAGTAAAATGCATTTCCGCGCGCAATCGCGATTGCTCCTTAAACAGCGGCCAGCCTGCTTCGAGATTCAAACTCAATGGCGGTTCGAGACTGAACGTGCCGGTGCCGCGCATCACCGTGTAGGTTCCGTAAAGCAACGGGACCGCAGTCAGCATGACTCGTCCGTCGTTGAATCGCTCGACGTGAATGATGGCCGACAGATCATGGGCGCGGTCCAGTTTCAATTCCAAACCGGTGTTAAGGGTCTGCTTGATCATCGGCACGGTTTGCGGCTCCGCTGGATACACGTGCTCCATCAAGAGCTCGGGATTCTCAACTGAATCGGTCAACGCGACCATCCCGCTGGTGAACAGATCGCTCGAGGTTAATTCGCGCGCTTCCTCGATCACGTAACGTCCCACCACGTAAGGAATGAGGCCACGGACTTGTTGGAAATTACGAATGTAATTACGGGCCAACTCGGCATTCGTCTTCGCGAACTCGGCCGAGCCCATCGCGTTGTAGCGATCGTAAAGTTGTTTGGCGCTGAGAAACTCGCCCGGCGGCGCTGCAGTTAATTCAAAACGTTTTGGCGGGTCGACTTTGTGCAGCTTTTGCAGGATCCGATAACTGTCCGGCCGCTCCGGTTGACTGAAGATGTAGAAACTCCCGAGCCAGGCGGCAAACGCGAACCCGGTTAGCAATAAAATCGCGACCGTCCATGCGAAATAGTTGATCCGGCGCCTGACCGGTCGGGAATAAGGTTCGTCGTAACGATAGAGACCGTAGTCCATCTAAACGGGCGACAAGTTTCGTGGATGCGCGTTCAATGTCCCGACTGGACCGGAGTTTCCTTCGCCGCTTCGAATGATGTCCCGCATCCGCAGGTGCGACTGGCGTTCGGGTTCGTGATTTGAAAGCCAGTCCCGGTAAGTCCGCCGTGAAAATCGAGGGTCGCGCCGCTGAGATATCCGGCGCTTTCGTTGTCGATAAAAAACTGGACGCCGTCGCGCTCAACCACTTCGTCGCCGCTTTTGCTTTCGTCCAGGGTCATCTCGTAATGCAAACCCGAGCAGCCACCTTTGGTAATCTGCACCCGCAAACCTTTTCTCGTGGTTTGCTTCTGGGCTTCGAGCAGACTCCGGAGCTCTCGCGCCGCGTTCTCGGTCACGTTGATCATGTACCCGCAAGTTACAATTTCGGCGCTCTAAGTCAAAAAACGGGGGTCGGACCTACCCATTCAACGTTCCACCCAGGCTTGAGAAATTGTCGGCAAATCCTCCGCTTGGCCTTCATAACCTTGGCAGGCGACGCGCCTGCCCTACAATAGCGGCTGGATGAGCAGAATTCGATTATTGTCCGAAACCGTCGCCAGCCAGGTTGCGGCGGGAGAAGTAGTCGAACGGCCGGCCTCGGTTGTAAAAGAACTCGTCGAAAACAGCATCGACGCCGGCGCCCATAAAATCGATGTCTTGATCCGCCGCGGCGGAATTTCCTTTATGCGCGTCATTGACGACGGTTCCGGGATGGACCGGGACGACGCGCTGCTTTCGCTGGAGCGCCATGCCACCAGCAAAATCCGATCGGCTGCCGACCTGGAATCGGTGGAGACCCTCGGTTTTCGCGGTGAAGCGTTGCCCAGCATCGCCAGCGTATCGCGTTTTCGCCTAACGACTCGCCAACCCGACGCCGTTGCCGGAACCGAGATTGTGGTTAATGGCGGCAAAATAGATGTCGTTCGCGACGGCGGTGAAGCGCCCGGCACCCAGGTTGAAGTGCGCTCGCTTTTTTACAACGTGCCGGCGCGCCGCAAATTTTTGCGCGCAGAAAACACCGAAAGCCGGAACATCGAGCACCAATTACATTTACAGGCGATCGGTCATCCCCAGGTCGCGTTTACGTTCGCGCGAGACGACCGCCTGATTTTCCAGCTGCCGGTCACCGCAACTCTGGCGGATCGAATCCGCGATCTTTTTGGGAGCGATTTGCTCAATCAACTTCTTCCAATCCAAAGCGGGAAATCATCTGCGACTCGAATTAGCGGACTGATTGGACGCGCCGGCCTTAGCCGGCAGACCCGCTCCCAGCAACTTGTTTTTGTAAACGGCCGGGCCATCGAAAGCCCGCTCCTCACTGGTGCGATTCGTGAAGGTTATCACACTGCTCTGATGAAGGGACAGTATCCGGTCACCTTTTTGTTTCTCGAAATCGATCCGGGCGCGGTTGACGTGAACGTGCATCCCGCCAAACGCGAAGTCCGATTTCGTGATCCAAACGGCGTTCGGGAAGCGATCGTCCGCGCTCTTCAGGAAACGCTGGCCGGCGGTCGGGAGGATTGGCGGGAAAAGTTTCGCGGCCCCGTTCCAGAACCTGAAGGGACACGCGCCGTCGTGTCCCAAACTTCCCTGGGTGGAAGCCCTCCCTGCGACCTTCCGCAATTCGAGAGGGAGTTTGGATTGCGCGGCGAGCGCTCTATCGAAGCTCGCCCACAATTTCCTCACCCCTCTGAAATTGCAGGGCAAGCGCAAACTGCCAGTCCGGCTCGGACCTTGCCGGGGCCGGTCGAATCGGCAGACGGAGCGCCCGCCCTGCAAACAAAACGTCCTCCGCAGCAATTTCAAATCATCGGTATCCTGAACAAGCTCTATGTGCTGATGGAAAATGCGGATGGCCTGGTCCTGGTGGATCAACACGCGGCCCACGAGCGAATCTTGTTCGAGGAATTGCGGCGGCGAATGGAAGAGCAGGGAGTCCCGTCCCAAAAGCTTTTGATCACTCAAACATTTGAACTGTCTCCCCGCGACTCCGACTGGATCGAACAAAATATCTCCGTTCTGCAGAAAATGGGAATCGGGATCGAGAGTTTCGGGCCGAATACGTTTAAGATCGATAGTCTCCCGGGTTTCCTCAACGTCACCGACGGCGCGCAGTTTATGCGCAAGGTGATCGATGATCTCAAGAGCGCAACCGACCGGAGTTCGCCGTTGCGTTTGGGCGAGGAGATGATCGCAAAGACGGTTTGTCGTCACGCGGTGAAGGCTAACGATCCGTTGCGATATCTCGAAGTGGAGAAGCTGATTCAAGACCTGCTCGATTGCGAGTTGCCTTACTGCTGCCCGCACGGCCGTCCGACCATGATCCAGATTTCAAACGCCGAGCTGGAAAAGAAATTCGGCCGCAAAGTGTAGCGGAAATCGGGCGACCAAAACCCCCGCGAGGCCGGGATTGCAACGGGGCTTACGTTCCAATCATCTTGAATGCAATTTGCATTCAAGATATAATCAGACAATGCAATCAAAGAAAACACTTTTGGAAGTTTTATTTCCGAAATCCCGGGCGGAAATCTTCAGATTGCTCTTCGGAAGCAAGAGACGCCCGCGTTACATCCGCGAGCTGATGGGAGACAGCGGTTTAGCGCTTCGGACCATCCAGGATGAATTGAAAAGGCTCGCCGCGATCGGCGTCGTGGCGAGTCATTCCGATGGGTTTCACCGATTTTTCGCAGCGAATAGCGCGCACCCTTTGTTTCGTGAAATCACCCGGATCGCAGAAACAAGTGAACGCCTTCCCTCCGCAAATCATTCCCAGCTGTTTCGATCGTCACGAGCGGCGAAGAGAAAAAGGAAGGTGCGAGGTCCGGCGATGCGGTACCGGTCGGACCTAAGCTGGGGCATCGTTTCAAATTCAGGATCGAAATCTTGAATGCAAATTGCATTCAAGATGCCTTGCAGGCTGGGTTTACGGTTTAAACTTGAATGCAAATTGCATTCAAGTTGAGGAACCCACGTAACAGCGGGGTCAGGCCGGATGGCCGCCGGGTCGAAGAGACGAGGCACGTTGATCGGGTGTTGGGGCGCCCGCTGTGTTAGAATCGGTTCGAATTGAATGGAAACTCGAACAATAGATGTCCTTGGGGTCCCGGTGGCGTGCGTGACTTATGATTCGGCCCTGGAAATTGTTCAGCAGCTTGCGCGCGAACCAAGGCCGACGGCGGTTTGTCCCGCTAACACCCACATTCTGGCGGAAGCGCGCCACGATCCGGATTTCTCACGGACCATGGAAAGGTTCGACATGGTGTTGCCCGACGGAATGCCAGTGGTTTGGACGTTGAATTTGCGCGGCGCCGGATTGTCGGACCGAGTTTATGGTCCCTACTTCACCAAGCACGCATTGCAAAATACGCCGCGCCCCTGGCGTCATTTTTTCTTCGGCGATACCGACGAAGTTCTCGACGCCCTCAAGGTTGCCGCGACAAAATTGCAACCAGACATTGAAATTGTCGGGGCGATCAGTCCGCCGTTTCGCGTCTGGACGGAATCGGATGAAGCGGGATTCGCCGAAACCATTAATCGCGCGAATCCGGATTTTGTTTGGGTCGCCTTGCCGGGCGGTCGAATGGAGAAATGGATTGTCGAAAATCAACACCGGTATCGGCGCGGCGTATTTCTGGCGGTTGGCGACGCGTTTACCTTATTGAGCGGACGGCGGCCATTTGCGCCAAAATGGATGCAACGGCTCGGGCTGACCTGGCTCTATAGAATGATGGCCGAACCGCGCCGGTTGGGCCCACGTTACCTGCGGTACAACTCGCTCTTTGTTTATTATCTCGTCCGAGATTGGCTCCTGGGGCGGCCGGCGGTCGCCGGGATTGAATAAGGCGTGCAATCTGCTCCGGGTTGAAGCCGCGCCCTTTCCCGGTAAAGTGCCGGACTTCGCTTGGGCCTGAGGAAAATGAAATCTGAAAAAATCGTGGTGTGCGGCGGCGGCTTTATCGGCGGCCATTTGGTGGCGGATCTTCTTCGCCAGGGCAAAAAAGTTCGTTCGGTGGACGTGAAACCGTTTTCGGAATGGTTCCAAATGTTCCCGGAAGCGGAAAACCTGGAGCTCGATCTCCAGGACAAGGGAAATTGCGAGCGGGCCGTCGCAGGTGTCGATGTCGTTTACAATTTGGCCGCGGACATGGGCGGCATGGGTTTCATCGAAAATAATAAGGCGCTGTGCATGTTGAGCGTTTTGATTAATACCCATCTCCTGATGGCAGCAAAGGCTGCCGGGGTGAAGCGTTTCTTCTACGCCTCATCGGCCTGCGTTTATGCGGCGGACAAGCAAACCGATCCGAACGTCACCGCGCTAAAGGAAGAAGATGCTTATCCAGCGATGCCCGAGGACGGTTATGGCTGGGAAAAATTATTTTCTGAGCGGATGTGCCGTCATTTCCGGGAAGATTTTGGAATGATCACCCGGGTTGCGCGTTTTCACAACGTTTACGGCCCCCACGGGACTTACGATGGCGGCCGCGAAAAAGCGCCCGCCGCGATTTGTCGCAAGGTGATTGAGGCGAAACTTTCCGGGAAACACGAAATTGAAATCTGGGGCGATGGAAAACAGACCCGCAGCTTTCAATGGATCGACGATTGTGTAAAAGGCACGCAGATGATCATGAACGGCGATTTCGTGGAGCCGTTAAATCTCGGCAGCAGCGAGTTGGTTACAATCAATCAACTGGTCGACATTGTGGAAGACATCGCCGGATTGAAACTCGAGCGTCGCTATAATCTCTCCGCTCCCAAAGGTGTGAACGGACGCAACAGCGACAACACTCTCATCCAAAAGGTTTTTGGCTGGGAACCGTCGACAAAATTGCGCGACGGTTTGGAGCGCACTTACGCGTGGATCCACGCTCAGATGGCGCCGAAATTCGCGAAGAGCGCTGCCAAAGCGCAACCGGTCCACTAGTTTTACATCAAGGGATCGCGACTGGATGAAATCGATTAAGTCCGTTTCGGTTTGCGGCCTGGGCAAACTTGGAGCCTGCATGGCTGCGACTTTCGCCGCTCGCGGCTATCCGGTCATTGGCGTCGACATCGATCGGGAAAAGATCCGCAAAGTGAATGCAGGGGAACCACCGGTTGATGAGCCCCGGCTGGCGGAAACGATCAAGGAAGGTCACGAGCGATTCCGCGCAACCGACGATCCCGCCGAAGCAGTCTCGACCGACGCATCGTTTTTCATTCCGCCGTCGCCAAGTCTCCCTGACGGCAGTTTTTCAACTGAGTACTTGTTGAACGCGATGCGGCCGGTCGCGCAAGCGGTGCGCAAGGCAGGCAAGACGGGTCACATTTTCGTTTGCAGCTCGACCACCACGCCGGGCGCGGTCGATTCGATCTTGATTCCGATGTTGGAAGAGGAGACCGGCTGGAAATGTGGGGTCGAGTTCAGCGTTTGTTACAACCCGGAATTCATCGCGCTGGGAAACGTTATCAATGGTCTGCTCGAACCCGACTTCGTCCTCATCGGCGAAAGCGATCCTGCCGCGGGTGACGCGCTCGAGCAGTTGTATCGAAATTACAATCGCAACAAGTGCCGGATCGCGCGGATGTCGATCATCAGCGCGGAGTTGACCAAGATTTCGGTGAACAGCTACATCACGATGAAGATCAGCTTCACCAATCAGCTGCGAATGATTGCGGACAAATTTCCGAAGGCCGACATCAACATGATCCTGGACGCGATTGGCACCGACACGCGGATCGGAAACAAATATCTCCGCTCCGGTTTGAGTTTTGGCGGTCCTTGTTTTCCGCGCGACAATCGTTTGCTCGCGTACACTGCTCGCCAGGGTGGGGGAGCGGCGCCGTTGGCTGAAGCGTCGGACAAGGTCAATGAGCTGACCAAAACCAATTTGCTGGAGAAAGTCAGCAAACTCGCTCCACCAGGCGCGACCGTTCTGGTTTTGGGAATGTCCTACAAGCCGGACACGTACATCACCGAGGAATCGGCCGGGCTTCATCTCGCTCAGAATCTCAAGAAACAAGGACGCCGGGTGCTGGTGCACGATTTCGCAGCGACGGCGGCAAACAATCCGCAGTTAAACGATTTCGAGTTTCTCAATGATCTGAGCGGTCTCAGTCAGCACCAGGACATCGATGTCGCGGTCGTCTGTTGTCCCTGGCCGCAGTACCGCGACCTAAAATTTTCTCCCGCTACCAAAGTGCTTTCGACGTGGCACCTTTAAGCGATGAACGAGCCGGCAACGCCGACCTGGTTTGATCGCGTAAACGATTTGGTCCGGCGCGAACCCCTGAGCGCGCTGCTATTTGCGACGATTGTCGCCACCTTCGTCTATTTCTTCGGAATCGTCCCGTTGTTTATTCGCGGGACATTTATCAGCGGCGCGTGCTCAGTTTTCGCTTGGGCCTGGCAAGCCTGGAACCCAGGGATGAACCAGGAGCACTCGAAAATTGTCCCGATAATTTTTCTTTGGCTCATTTTTTATCATCGCAAGAAAATCGCGGGGGCGCCAAAAGAGAGCGACAAGCGTGGACTGATCTTCGTCGGAATCGGTATTCTTTTCTTCATATTGGCGGCGCGTTGCCTGCAACCGCGCCTGGCCCTGGGTTCGCTGCCGTTCTTGATTTACGGCAGCGTTTTTTACCTTTGGGGTAAGCCGACGGCGCGGATCATTCTTTTCCCGTGCGCCTTTCTCATTTTCCTGATTCCGTTCGGTGCAATCGAGCAAGCTACCTTCCGATTGCAGTTCATAATTACTTCAGCGATTGGATTTCTCAGCAGGTTGGTCGGGCTCCACATCGACGCGATTGGTACGACACTCACCGCGACAGATAATCGTTTCAATTTCATGATTGCCGAAGGATGCAGCGGCATCCGATCGCTCACGGCGATGGCGATGATCACCGCGATCTTTGTTCATATCACTCAGGATCGGCTTTGGAAAAAGATCGTTATCTTCGGGTTTTCAGTCGTTTTTGCGATTGTCGGGAATATCGGCCGTCTTTTCAGCGTTGTCCTTGTAGCGCGATTTATCGATCCTAAGCTGGCCGCCGGAATCTACCACGATTACTCCGGCTGGTTCTTTTTTCCGATCGCGCTGCTCGCGATGTATTCCTTTGGGCGAATATTAAACAGCGGGCTTTTTAGTAAGCGAACGATTATCGAGCCCCACGAAGTATGATCAGGCGTTTGATCATTCTTGAGGCAGTACTGGCGATCGGCCTGGGATCTGTGTTCGTCCTCCCAAAAAAAATCGAGATCCAGCCTGCCGCGTTGGCAAAATCATTGCCAAGCTTCATCGGCGACTGGTACGGGCAGGATCAGCCGGTTGCACAGGGAGAAAGGGACAGCTTGGGACCGGACACGCAGTTTGTCAGAAAGCTCTACACCAATGCCAAAGGCGATGAGATTTTTGTGTCGCTGGTCTTTTCTGGACCGGACATGGCAACGAGTATTCATCGGCCAGAGCGATGTCTGCCAGCGCAAGGCTGGACCGTAATCAGCACCAGCGTGGCAACAATTCCGTTGCCGAAAGGCAGTCTGAAGGCGACTCGATTGCGTAATCTTCGGGTTTTTCGGCAGGAAAGTGCTGCACCGATTAATGTTTATTCTTTAGACTACTATTGGTTCGTAGGCCACGACGCTCAGACGCCGTCTCATTTACGGCGGAGCTGGCTTGATATACGCGATCGCATTTTGAAAGGTGAAAACCAGCAGTGGGCGTACGTGACCGTCGTGAGCAATATCACCAAAGGTTTGCAACCACTCGGCCGGTCCGAAGCTGAAACGGATCAGATGATCAAGGATTTCGTCCGGGATTTAATGCCGCAGTTGGAACCGCAAAACGCGGGTTCTTAATGGCAGGGCAAACCAAGCTTCTAATCTGCGAGTTATGGGGGCTCGGTGATCTCACCCTTGCCACAACTCTGATCGATCGGGCGCGTTCTAATTACGAAGTTCATCTCCTCGCGAAACCTCACGCGCGCGATTTACTGCAACCGACATATCCAGACGTAGTCTTTCATGATTACGTGGCCCCATGGACGGCTCATTACCGGAAATATCAATTGTGGAGCTGGAATTGGAGCGACCTGCTTAAAATCATAATCGATCTGCGGAGAGAAAGATTCGATGTCGGGGTTTCGGTACGTGCCGATCCCCGTGATCACGTTTTAATGTGGATGACCGGCGCACGAAAGAGAATAGGGTTTCCGATTAAAGGAAGTGATATCTTCCTGCACGAGCGGCTGCGTGAGCCAAGGCAGAAATGGCATCGGGTAGAAAGTTATCGCGAACTCGGCCGGCACGCGGGGGTTCTTGGAATTGATGCTGCGAATCCGCGACTCGACGGCGATAATTACCGGACCGCGCGAATCGACGAACTGGTGCAACCAGCGAACAAACCGATCGTCACCGCGCACCTCGGCGCCGGCCAACCGGTTCGGCATTGGCCAGAAAAATATTGGAGCGACACATTGGTAAAACTGCGCGAACAATTTGATTTCCATCTCATTGTCGCTCCCGACTCCGACGCTTTCGGCGCAACACTTCGATCGATCGCGGACGGATTTATCGAGAATCTAAGTGTTCGCGAACTGGTCGATCTGATGCGGCGCAGTAATCTTGTTCTTTGTCACGACAGCGGTCCAATGCACGTGGCCGCCGCGTGCGGTGTCCCAACGATGGCATTTTTCGGACCGGGCGAGCCGCGGTGGTTTCGCCCGTGGGGCGACAACCATCATATGATTATTCGAGACATTTGTCCGTTGCGCCCGTGCTTCGACTTCTGTCCGTTCCCGGAAAATTATTGCCTAACGAAAATGACGCCGGCGGACGTCTGGCCAGAAATCACGACGCATTTTGAAAGCATCATTGCGACGACTTCGCGGCGAACAAATAGGCCTGCCATGCAACCCAATGTTTTGCGGCGGTGAGGTTCGACGGCCTGGCCGGAAAAGGATGACGCTATGCCGGAACGAGTCGACGTTCGGGACCAGCTTTAGTTTCGAGGGCCGTGGCCTCGTCGACAGTAGAAATTTGTTGCGCCTGCAACTGCCTC
>JAICWQ010000040.1 GCA_025934755.1 Chthoniobacterales bacterium
CGGAGCTGCCGGTATGACATTTCATTCGATGGGCTGTAGGTTTTGAAGCCAATCGACTAAATCCGCGATGGCGCTCCGACGGAGCTTGGCTCTGGGGTTAACGACAAAACTATAAACATTTTGCTCCTTCGGAGCTGCCGGTATGAGGTTCCATTCGATGGGCAGTAAGTTTTGAAGCCAATCGACTGATCCGCGAAATGCCGCTCCGATGGAGCTTGGCTCTCGGGTCAGGAACAAGACTGTAGGCATTTTCGTTCCTTCGGAGCTGGACTTCACGCCAGAATTGGACGCGCTGAAAGATAATGAGCGCTGTAGGCGCGTTATGTTTATAGTTGTTCAGTATCCTGCGCAATTAGCTCCTTTAGGAGCGGCACATAAATGACAATCGAACTCGAAGACAATTTTGGAGACGTCATAGGCAAGGCCCAACGCGGTTTGGGAATTTCAGACAGCGAACTGTCGACAAAATCGGGCGCCTCCCCGGAGGCCATCCACAAGGTGCGCGACGGTCAATTTGATGAGGCAACTCTGCGCGCCATTTCCCCGGCCCTGAATCTGGATGCTGGCGCGCTGGTCGATCTGGCTCAGGGCAAATATAAGCCTGCTGCGATCGAGAATTTCGACGGGCTCGCGCAATTTTCCACCAGTTACGATGGGATGTTAGTAAACGCGTATCTGGTTTGGGATATCGGCTCAAAGCATGCGGTTGCCTTCGATACCGGCGCTGACTCGAGCGGGATGCTTAAGCTGGCGACCAGGGAAAATCTCAGCATTAAGATGATTTTGCTGACCCACGCGCACCCGGACCACGTAGCGGATTTGCCGGGGCTGCGCGAAGAAACCGGAGCTCAGATTTTTGCTCCTGCGCGCGAACCTGTTCCCGGCGCGGAAAACATCGACGAAGGAAAACATTTTCATCTGGGCAAGCTCGACATCGAAGCGCGTCTGACTTGGGGCCATTCGCCCGGCGGAATGACTTTTGTGGTCAACGGCCTCGCCCGGCCGATTGCAATCGTGGGCGATTCACTTTTCGCCGGATCGATGGGCGGAGGCAGCGTGTCGTATCAGGACGCGGTTCAAAATAATATCGAGAAAATCCTCACGCTTCCGGACGAAACCATTATTTGTCCGGGGCACGGGCCGATGACGAGCGTCGGCGAGGAGAAGAAGCACAATCCGTTTTTCGCGCATAAGATGCGCTAAATGTTTGATGTAAGATGTAAGATTGAAGATTGAAGATTGAACATGTTCCCCCATGCGCAAAGACGAGCTTCAGCGTCGAACAAAAGAGTTCGCTTTGAGAGTTTTGAAATTGGTTGATGCATTGCCGCGGACTCCGGCGGGCCGCGCGATCTCAACTCAGCCGGTAAAAAGTGCGAAATCCGTCGGCGCAAACTACCGTGCTGCCTGCGAGCGAGATCCCGGGCTGAATTCGCGGCTAAACTCGGCACCGTGCTCGAGGAAGCTGATGAAAGCTTGTATTGGCTGGAAATGATTCGGGATGGGAAATTGATTCCCGAGGGCAGAGTCTCTTTGCTATTAAAAGAGGCAGACGAATTGACCGCCATTGTCGCCGCGGGGGGTAAGTCTGTAACGAGACGCTCGCAAATCTAAGATCAAACATCTGACATCTTAAATGAATATTGGCTTCGTTGGTGTTGGTCGAATGGGGGCGAACATGGCGCGCCGGTTGAAGGATCAAAAATTCAACGTCACTGCGGTTTACGATTCGAATCGCAAAGTTGCGATCGATCTGGCGGCGGAACTCGGTTGCGCGGCGGCGCAGGATTTGTCGGAAGTGACCGCAGAATCGGATGTGATTTTTACCGTGGTCACGGACGACAACGCGATGCGGAACATTTTTTCCGGAAGCGGCGACAATTTGCTGAAGAACGCTCGGGGCAAACTATTCATCAACTGCGCCACCATTTCGCCGCAGGTGCATGTCGACGTTGAAAAGCTGGTGGAGAAAGCAGGCGCGGAATCGCTCGAAGCCTGCATGGCGTCGAGCATTACCCAGGCGCGCGAAGGCAAACTTTATTTGATGTGCGGCGGGACCGAGAAAGCTTTTCGCAAAGCGGAGCCGATTTTGAAAGAGCTTGCCGCGAGCGTCCGCTTCATTGGTAAGGCCGGCGAAGCCGCGAAAGTTAAAGCGTTGGTAAACATGGTGATGAACATCAACACCGCAGGCCTGGCGGAAGGTCTCGGTCTTGGCGCCGCCCTCGGACTCGATTTACAAATGCTTCGCGAGGTTTTCGCCCAAACCGGCGCGAACTCGCGCGTTCTCGAAACCGACGGCGAAGACATGCAAAACCGCGATCACAGTTGCTTCTTCTCGGCGGCTCATGCGGCAAAGGACAGCGCTATCGCGCTTGAGCTGGCGCGGCAGTTAGGGCTAGAACTTCCACTCGCTCGCGCGACAAAAGAACAATACGAGCGGATGATCGCGGAAGGTCTGGGCGAACTCGACAAATCCGGTATCGCCGAGCTCACCTTCAAAGATCGCCATAAATCCAGCAGCGGCCGGAGCGATCGGGTCTAGAATTTTTTGGGGTAGATTTCAGGAATCATTTTCGGTTTCTCGGTGACGTCTCGTCCCCGTGGCAATTCTTGGAGAATTGCAACCTCTTCCGCGCTGCCCGGCGGGTGCCTATAGCTTGTCGATATCCAAAGATTCGGGTTCTCTGATACGTACATCTTGGCATCCTCGGCCGATTTAAAGCCCAAGGCTGTGGCTATGTCAGAGTAATTAATAGCAAAATGCTTTTCCGGGCCACTTGATTCCCAAGCCACAGGCACATCAGCCGTCTTGGTAAACATACCGTTTGCGAATTTTGTTAGTGAGACTGCCGCGAGAGACCATTGGCTGTCGATTTTTTCCGGCGCAGTTATGTTCAACGAATTCTCCTCCGTCGCGACTGCGGCAAGTTTCTGATTCATCGTTTGCACCTTTGTGGAGACCCACTTGTATCTGTCTCCGGCTCGATAAAACGCATCGACGCGATGATATTCCTCGCTGCCTTTGTCCGATTTACTTTTGAACGGAAACGCATGCTGAATCTGTACTCCGCTCGATATCAACTGATCTCCCTCATCGAACGCCCAATAAACGCGATCTGCCTCAGCGCCGGCGAGCTTCAGCCAGATTTTCTCACCCGCATAAAAGGGACCACGCGAATTGCGGCCGACTGCCGACGACTCAATCTTCACCGAAGGCAAAAGGCTGGTGATGGAGCCAACGAGCTTGTCCCAGCCGAGAGTCGCTCCGGCGATTATTACGCCGCCGACTATTACGGCGATTACGCTGCTAATCTTACCAGGATTCCCCATATCTTAGGAGTTCGCTTATAGCATACCGCTATCGTCGATGACCAACACAAGCAGAAAAGGCTCTTGATCTCTTGTAGATGAAACGGGCGAGAATCCAAGACCGGAACTTGGGACCAAACCGGTCGTTGTTCCTTGGAGGACGGAATCCCAGTTAAGCATGATCACTCAGACTAGCTGATTTATCGGAGGGAGTTTGTATGCCTGTGGATTCAGGAATTCCCTCGGTTAACTACTTCCTCATCCAGCACTGAAGGCACGACTCAAGATAAATCCAGCAGCGGCTGGAGCGATCGGGTGTAAGTTGCGGAATGTCGGGATTTCACGGCAACCTTTCAGCAGGTTCTGACGATTTGCCGAGTCGTGCTTCGCGGACGAAAACGATTTGGCGGGTTTTCAGTTACTTGAAGCGTTATCCGGCGCTCGCGCTGGGGATGCTGGGGTGCGCGATCGTCGGGACTTTGATGGTGCTGGTGTTTCCGCTGGTGACCAAAGAGGTCCTCGATGTGGTCATTCGGCAGCATCACCCGGAAAAATTGATTTCGCTCACTTTGCTGGCGGTGCTGGCGGCGTTACTCCAGAACGGACTCAACTCGTTGCGGCTGGTTTTGAACAACACCTTCGAGCAGCGAGTGATCTTCGATCTGCGAAGCGATTTATATTCGCACATCCAGTTCCTGCCGCTCAAGTGGTTCGACAATCGCGCCACGGGCGATCTGATGACCCGGCTTCTGGAAGATGTGACTTCAGTCGAGCGGGTGTTGATCGACGGCATCGAGCAAGGCGTCATGGCTGTCCTGCAAATAGTCGTCGTGTTTTGTTGGATGTGTTTTCTCAGTTTCAAGCTGACTTTATTCGCGCTTAGCCCGGTGCCTTTTCTCGCCGGGGGCGCGCTCTGGTACACCCTGACTGCGCATCGGCGTTACCGATTGCAACGCCGGGCCGCGTCTGCAATGAACGCTCTCCTGCACGATAATCTTTCCGGAATTCGCCAAATCCGCAGCTTTGCCCGCGAAACCGACGAGCATCACCGGTTCAACCGGGTGAGCAACGAACTCCGCCGGGCCACCCTGGTCGTGATGAAAGTGTGGGCAATCTACAACCCTTCAATGTACTTGATCGGTACTTTGGGCGTGATCGTTACCGTGTTTGTCGGAACACAAGCCGTCCTCGCCGGAAGCATGCAGCTCGGCGCTCTGGTCGCGTTTCTATTGTTGACGGGTTATCTTTATGAGCCGGTCGGGAAATTGCATCAGCTCAATCAATTGCTGCAGGCCGGCCGGGCCGCGGGCGAGCGGGTTTTCGAAATCATGGACGAGAAGGTCGAGCCCGGCAGGCTCACAACCGGGGCGACAAGCACCATTGTTGGCGACGTGCGTTACGAAGGTGTCAGCTTCAGTTATAGCGGCGGCCAATCGGCACTCAGTCACGTGACGTTTCATGCTCGACCGGGGCAGACCATCGCCCTGGTAGGCGCGACCGGGGCGGGGAAGACAACCCTCGTCAATTTGTTGGTTCGTTTTTATGAATTCACCAGCGGCCAGATTTTGGTCGATGCAAAATCAATTCGCGATTACGACCTGCGCCGGTTACGCGAATCAGTCGGCGTTGTGACGCAGGAAAGTTTTCTGTTTAACGGAACGATCCGCGAAAACCTGTTGATGGGGCGCCCCAACGCGCAGGATGCCGATCTTTGGCGGTCGGTCGATGCGGCGAATGCGCGCGAGTTTATCGAGCGACTGCCGGAAAAACTGGGAAGCGTGGTCGGTGAGCGCGGGGTTAAGTTGAGTGTTGGTGAAAAGCAGCGCCTCTCCATCGCGCGCGCGTTGTTGAAAGACCCGCCGATTCTGATTTTGGACGAAGCAACCGCGAGCGTGGACACGGCGACCGAGCGCTTGATTCAGGAAGCGCTCGAGCATTTGATGGCGAATCGGACATCAATCGTAATCGCGCATCGTCTTTCGACGATTGTTCGCGCGGACCAGATCCTGGTGCTCGATCGGGGGCGCATTGTCGAACGCGGCACGCACGAGGAGTTAATCGCGCACGGCGGCAAATATGCGCTCTTGTGTCAGCAAAGCTTACTCGAATCGCGGCGTGAGTTTGAGGAGCGAGAAGCTTTGGTAGGGCGAGACTCTGTCGAGCCAAGCGAGTTAGAAAAGGAAATTTCTCCTTTGGATCGATCGTAGCGATCGCTTTTGGATTGCGGCGCGTCCTCGCGCCGCAATCCAAAATCAATCGCCTCTACCTTTTAAGAGCTCGTGATATTTTTCTTCGAGTGCGGCGTAGCGCTCCTCTACTTCTTTGAGAGCTCGCCGTTCGTCGCGCAAGGTTTGCTCCAGATCGCGGATCCGTTCCTGCAGCCGGATGGAAATTCCTGAGGCGAGTGGTTCGCTTGTTTGAGACGCTCCGACTTTCGCATTTACGGCCGTTTTGAAGAGCGCGGATAGTTCGGCGATTTGTCGTCGCGTTCCGTCGCAGGTGTTAATTACGAACGTTTCGCCGTTGATATCGCCAAGTTGAATGAACTCCTGGATCGCGCCGACCGTAGTGGGTCCGTAATAATGCTCGCTGGTCACCTCGACCAGCCAGTCCATGGCGAGTTGCGCGACCATTGGGGCTTTCAGCCAGGTTTCCTGGTCAGTCGAAACCAGATCGTGGGGCGCGACCTGAGCGGTCGAAGCCCAATTGGCGAGTTGATCGAACGAGATTGGGCCGAACATGGAGCCGTCGTGATATTTTCGCAAAAACCAGCTTTGGCTGGAAACCTCTTCCATTGATTATTCGCCCGAAGAAGATGGCGACGGAATCGGGGAAGGGGGGATCAAAAGCGTCTGACCTGCCATTAACTTCAGCGGGTTATCAATGTGATTGTACTTTTGGAGGTCGCTCACGCTCACGCCGTACATTTTCGCGATGGACGTGAGGGTCTCGCCGCGGGCAACGGTGTGACTGTTGCCGTTACCGGCTTTGGCCGAAGTGTCCGCGGCGAGCGTCGATGATGGCGCCGATGGCGTCGAAGTGGTTGTTGAAGCGCTCGCAGCGCCCTCGCCAATCATAACTCCAGGCCGGTGATTGCTGATTTCGAGCTGCAGCTTGAGAATCTCCTGGGAGAGCATGTCGATCTTGGCGTTTTGTTCGTCGATCTTTTTTGTGAGTTCCTGCAATTGCGCAGTTTGACTGACTGCCTGGTTCGGAGTTGGCGCCATTGTTTGGGCGAAGGTGGTGGAACTCGCAGGCGCCAGGAAAAAGGCTGGAATCAAAACGTTCGCAAGGCGCGATCTCATCGGATTCCGATTTTGCCATTAGCCGCTCTCGCTGGCAAGCAAGCCGGATGTTCGAATCGGGTCTTGGGTCAGCTTGATTCATCTTGCGACTGACCCGGTGCCCGGAATCGGCCCGGCTTGCCTTTACCCTATTTCGCCTTAAATTTTTTGCATGCCGGAGCGTGTGCAAAAGCCGTTCGATCCCGCTCCGTGGGGTCCGAAGCAGGGGGATGAAGGCGGTCCGCGGTCGCCGGATGTTTCGCGCCCCGACACCAAGGATTTATTGAAAAAAATGCGCAAGGTGGACCCCAACCAATCCAAGCGCTACCGCCAGCGCACCGGTCAATAATGGACAAGCCACCTTTGGCGCTCGATCCGAATTTTTCGGGAGGGAGCGAAGATTTCCCGGCCCTTCTTCGCCGCAAAGGGCTTCTTCAAAACGCCCCCGAAATTACGGGCGCTTCCGGAGGTCCTTCCTTTGTTCCGACGGAATCGACTACGATTTTGGCGTTCAAATTTTCCGGCGGCGTCCTGGTAGCCGGGGATCGCCGGGCAACCGCCGGCAACACCGTTGTTTACGACCGCGCCGATAAGGTTTTGGAAATCGATCGGCATTCGATCATGGCGATCGCTGGAGTGCCGGCCACGGCGTGGGAGATGGCGCGAGTGCTGGAACATTCGTTTCAATACTTTCGGCGAACGCAGTTGCAGGAAATGAGCGTGGACGGAAAAGTGCGCGCCCTTTCCAAGCTATTACGCGACAACTTCGGCTTCGTGATGCAAGGCGTGGGGGTGGTCGTTCCGATTTTTGCGACCTACGATTCAAATTCAAAACCGGAAGCGCGTCTTTATTTTTATGATGCGATGGGAGCGCAGTTCGAAGTGACGGACTATGCCGCAACCGGCTCCGGTTCGCCGGCGGTGCGAGGCATTCTTTATTACGAAAACACCTGGGGCTCGAAGAAGCTCCACGACTTGAACGAGGAAGAAGCCGTTGCCATAGCATTGCGGGCGCTGGACACCGCGGCAGAAGCGGACACTGCGACCGGCGGGGTGGATCGCACGGGAAAGATTTTTCCGCTGATTAAGATCGTTTTCCGCGATGGAATCGTAACCCTGCCTGAAGAAAAGGTCGCCCGGATCTTCAACGACAAAGTCGCATGATCGAAGAACCGTATCGTTGGGTGGAAGCAATCGCGAATCGCCGCGAGTACGTCGAAACTCAACTCGCGCAAGGCAGTCCGATTGCTGCTGTCGGATATCGAGATGGAATACTTTTTCTTACGATTGGCCGCCGCTCCCGGCAAAAAATCTACGAAATTTACGACCGGATTGCGATGGGCGCGATCGGCCATCCTGGCGATATCGAGCGTTTGCGCCTGGCGGCGATCGAACTGGCCAGCACCGAAGGATTCACTCGGTCGGCTTCGGACGTTTCGCTTCGGCGGCTTGCCCATTATTCGCTCAGTCCGGTGATGAAGGCAGCTTTCGAACAAGTTTACGGTCCGCCTTACCTGGCCCGATTGCTTTTCGCCGAAGTTGGCTCGAGTCCGAAAGAGGACTTGTTCCTGCGAATCGATTATGACGGGTCGCTTACGGCGGATGGGCCGGTGGCGCAGCCTCGACAACGGTTCGCCGTTCTCACTGGAACCAATTCCTCGGCGGAGTTGATGGAAAAGTTTCTCCAACAAAATCACGTTACGGACGCCGCCTTACCGGATGCGATAGCAGTTGCGGCGGACGGGTGGAGCGTAGGTCGAATGGGGCTGGGAGAGAACGCGATCAAGGAGATGCCCGACCGGGACGCGATCCGCAAACATCGAGACGAGCAGCTCGCTGATTCTGGAGTCGAAGCGGCAGTTCTCGAACGCGACGCCAAGAGCGCGATTCGTTATCGAACTTTGTCGGAAGAAGAACTGCACCCGCATCTGCAAAGGTAACGATGTCTGGAGGGCGATCCGGTTTCGGCGGGGCGATGAAAAACATCGTTGCCTGGCTTGGTCTTGCCTTGATGGTGGCATCCTTTATCTGCTGGCAATTCCTTTTGACTCCGCAACCGCCAACTTCATCGGGCCGAGCCAACGCCCCCGCTCCGTTTACCCTGGTAGTTCTGGACCCCGGGCACGGCGGACAAGATTCAGGCGCGATTTGCGGGGCGACGTATGAGAAGGACCTCACTCTCGACATTGCGCAACGAGTGGATCGATTACTGCAGTCGCAGGGTCTGGCAACGCTCATGACACGAGTGGGGGACAGTTACGTCTCGCTCCAGGACCGTGCGGCAGTCACAAATCGGGCGCGAGATTGTATTCTCGTCAGCATTCACTTCAACGAGAGCAAAAAGCCGGTGAGCGGAATTGAGACTTATTATGCAGAGCACCAAACCACTCCGGCGCCGCGCCTGGTTTCGTGGATTCCATTCTTCCAAGGGGCGGCCGCTGAATCACCGACTCTCGCCAGTCAGAGCCTGGCCAGGTTTATTCAAGAAGCGATGATTGCGCGAACCAAAGCGCCTGATCGAGGAACAAAGGCCGAACAATTTTTCGTGATCGCAAATGTGAGTACGCCGGCGGTCTTGGTGGAAGGTGGATTTCTGAATAAAGAAGATATCGCGAAGCTGGAGAGCAATGATTACCGGGACCAAATGGCGGCGGCGATTAGCGAGGGCATTCTTCGTTATCGCGACGTTCTTAAGGAACGGCAATTGACTCTGGCCGTAAGCGAGCCGCATCCTGAATAGGTCTAAAATTCCGGCGTCAAAAAAAGCATTCCTATGAAACTTCGAACCGCGATTCTGGCTCTCCTGCTGCCGGTTGGAACATTATTGGCCGATCCAATAGTCGAGAGCGTCCAGCAAGCGCTGAAGGACGAAGGGTTCTATTACGGAGAAGTCACTGGAAACAAGGATAGCGACACAGGCGCGGCAATTCGGCGTTACCAAATTCGCAATGGGTTGCAGATCACGGGCGATCTCAACGATGAAACGCTCAAGGCGCTGGGAGTGAATTCGTCCGGCGGCCATGGTGCTGTCAAAGCATCGCCGACGACGGCACCCGAGACCCCCAAAGTAAAAGCGCCGCTAAAGACCGAGCCCGAACCTGAGCAAACTCAAGGGCCGACCAACCCGATGACCGGCCAGCCGTTTCCCCAGTCACCACCGCGGCAAAATCCGCAACCGCCCGATGGAGGGATTGTTCCGGGTTCACCGGTTGAGAATTTTGCTGGAACGCCTTACGAAGCGTCGCCGCCCCAAGTTCAGCACAATATCGTGGTTTCGGCGCAAAACATTTTGACGCAACGCGGACTTTATCGCGGGGCGGTTGATGGCTCGGTCTCGCCGGATTTTGAGTTTTCTTTGCGTGCCTATCAGGCGCGTGTCCGGTTACCGGTGACCGGACGACTGGATTTGGCGACACTGGCCGCTCTGGAATTGCTGCCAGGCGGAAACAGACCTGTCTACATTCCACGCCGTCGCCGACCGCAGGAACCGGTGCGTGGCGAGTGGATTCGCGACCGCTGACGGTTGCTCGACCGCACAGTCGATTTTCCAGCTCAGGACTTTTCCTGGTCGAAATGCAGGGCGTAAAGTTCCGCGAAAACAGTGCCGACAAAAATCTGCGCTTCGATTCGTAGCGGGATGCGGTTCTCATCGTCCGATACCCAAACCGTGGCGCGACGAAACTTCCGATGCGGCTCCAGCTCGAGATCTTTGCCAAGACGTTTTAGTTGAACATCGAACTTGATCGCGTTGAACGATCCGGCGTGGACCGATATTCGTTCGCGACCGAGCACGGTCACGGTGGCGAGATATGCCGAAGTCGCAGGATAAACCACGATCCGATAAACCGAGTGATCGGTGAGGGGCTGACTTCGGAGATAGAGCATTGCTCCGTGCAAATCGAACAAGCCCGGAAAATTGAATGTTTTCGGTTTCTCTTTCGATCCGGGAACTTCAGTCCGAATCCGAGTTACACCTGCATCGGTAAAACTCAGTTCAGTCGTGATCTTCTTTCGACGATAGGCTTCGACCTGCGTGCTTCCGATTGGTCGAAGGGTATCGGCGCTGGCAAATCCGCGGTAGGTCGCGTCCAATTTCCAGAGGGCCCGCGCCAAGCCGCTCGTTCCGCCCGTCGCTTCGAGCTGGTAGCGGCTGCCCGAGACTTTACTGAAGTGCATGTCGCCTTTACCGGCGGTAATTCCGGACCAGCCGAAGTGGTAAGTCGTTCGCACCGGCCGCGGGGCGGGGAAGTTTCCTGGCGGATCTCTGGTCAAAGTTGCTTCCCAACTTGGCGCCGCGGACATTGTCGTTGCCGGCAGCTGTAACAGCAGCGCGGCGCCGGCGATAAAAAACTTGTGGCGATCTTTCACCATGTTGATGGATTGGAATCTAGTTCAACTTCCGGACGGTACACAAAAAACACACGCGAGATTCCCCCGCGTGTGTTCTTGATTCGAAAACTGAGATCAGGGTTTCTTCGGTGTCGCTGAAGCAGCCGCCGCCGGACTCGTCATGCTCGTATTGACTGAGCTGGGCCGGCCGGGCTTGTTCAGAACCCCGATCACATCGTTGGTAAAATCTACGCTGTCCCTGGAATACATGAGGACCGGCACCCCGTTCAAACTGTTGCCGGATTTGTCGAAGACCAGGTCGAGATTGTTCTGTTTGACCCTTTCCATCACCACGTCGGTGATTTCTTTGACGATGCCTTCGCGCATCCGAAGAGCCTGTTCCTGAAGTTGACGCTCGCGGGTTTGACGAAACTCAGTGATCTGATGCTCCATGTTTTTGATGTCGGAGATCTTCTCATCGCGTTCCTTGGCCTTTTGGGCTTTGGCATCCGCGCTTAAGGCCGGCGCTTCGAGTTGCTTGTTGAGATTGTTAATGTCATCGAGCGCCTTCTTGTAAGCGTCTGCCCGCTCATCGTACTCTTTTTTTGCCTGATTTTTGGCGTCGTTAATCTTGGCCTCGGCGTCTTTGGTCTTGTTGTATTCCCGGAAGGTCCGGTTCATATCAACCGTCCCAATTTTCATTCCTTGCGCCCGGACGGCCACCGGCAGGACGAGCAAGGAAGCAAGCGTCAAAAACAGCATCTTTTTCATAGAAGGGGTAAACAAGTCGACGGAAACCGGTCAGACCGCAAGTGGCAATATTAGGGGTTAGAACTGGTAGCCTACGCTGAAATTCAAGTGCCCGTGCTTGGCATTTCCCGCGGCGTCGATCGGGAAACCGTAATCGAGCCGCAGTGGACCAATTGGCAGGTCCAAACGCAGCCCAATCCCGAAGTCCGAACCCATGCTATCGACGGTGCGTCTTGGGCTAAGCGGGCCCGGATCTGGGCCAAGGCCGAGTTTGGCTTGTTGCACTTGATATTTGAAAGTGGCAATTTGATTGGGTCCGCGCGGAATGTCGATTGATGTGACACCGAAGGTCCAGGGACCTTCATTGACCGCACCAACGTCGGAGAATATCGCTCCCCGGGCTTTCTCGATGATTGGGAAGGTGATCTCTCCCGTCGCACGCCACATCGATTGACCGCCGATCGGCTCATTATCAGTATCTTTCGGGCTGATATCGCGGAACTTGAACCCGCGCAGGTTATTAGAGCCACCAAGATAAAGCCGGTCGTAAATCGGCACCGCCGGGATCTGTTCTGTAAACTGTTCCACGACGGGAGTGCAACCCGATGCCCCAAGGGTGCAGGGGTTTCCCATCGCGTCATGACCGAGCGCTGTATGTGGAGCGGACACCACGTCACCGTTAGCGAGAAAGCCTTTGGATTCCGGCGAGTCCCACACGTCGACGGTGGAGGCTTCCGCGTCGACAAGAAAAATCACATCTTTCCAGACCCGCCAGTATTTGGTCGCCTGGACATCTAATCCATAAATCTGTTCGTCGCCGCCGAGAGGACCTCCAGCAACAAACGGCGAGACCGAAATTCGCTCGCCTCTTCGGGTCAGGAAGGGATTGTCTCGTCGATCCCAAACCAAACTGGTTGAGACCATGCTCTTGGTTGTTATTCCTTCTTCGGCCAGGATCTCCGGCGAAACTCCGGACGACACGTTGTAGATCTCGTAGTTCTGCAACGTGTAACCTAAGATTCCATAAATCCAGGAGAAGATCGGCTTTCGCAGTTCGAGCGAGAAGCCATAGTTCCGCTGATCGTAAACTGAGCTCAGATAGCTCGCGTCCGAATAAAACGCCTGGCCACCGAGGGAGAGGGGGCGGTCGAGGAACCATGGTTCGGTCAAAGCCACCACGTAATCTTGCCGCTGGCTTCCGACTTGCGCCTTGGCCCGGAATTTCTGGCCGGCGCCGGTGAGCCCCGGCCAGTTTGCGATGTCGAAGTTGCCCTGGGTCAGTTCGACGAATCCAATCAAAGAATCGATTGTGCTGTAACCAGCGCCGAAATTCAGGGAGCCGGTGCGTTTTTCTTCGACTTGAACCACCAGGTCCTTGCGGCCTTCCACCCCGGTTTCCTCTGGGTAGGTGTCGATCTTCGAGAAGTAACCAAGGTTTTCGAGTCGTTTCTTGGTTGTCTCTACTCTGACGGTATTGAAGACATCGCCCGGCTTAACCAGAATTTCGCGGCGGATGACTTTGTCCTTGGTCCGGGTGTTTCCGACGATATTGATCCGCTCGACGAACGAACGGTTGCCTTCGTCGATCTTGTAATGCACGTCTATCAGTCCGGGCCCGGCCGGGGTACCTTGCGGCAGAATTACGAGATCGACATAACCGCCGCTGCCGTAACCATCAGCAATTGCCTTGGCGTCATTGTGCAATTGTTTGGGCGAGTAAACACTGCCCTCCTTCATTTTCATTAACGCCCGGAGCTTCTGTTCGGTGGTTTCTTTGTAACCGGAAAAGGTCAGCTTATTTACGTGGTATAGCGTTCCTTCCTTGATTCCGACCGTGATGACGAGCGGTCCATTTTTTTTGCGTTCACGCCGCAGCTCCTGCACATCGACGTCGATGTATCCTTTGTCTTGGTAAAATTCTTTGACCTTATCGAGGTCCTGTTGGAGCTGGACTTCGTCGAGCCGTCCGGACTTGTCGATGAAGGAAATGAAGCTCTTGCCGCGCGTCTTCATCTGCTTGCGCAGAAGCCGATCGCTGAAATGCTCATTGCCTTCGAACGCGATTTCCTTCACCGCTCCCTTGACCCCTTCGTTCACGGTGTAGATCACGCGAGCGGTTCCCTTGCTCTCATCAATCGGCTCGGTCCGAAAATCTACCGTTACGTCGGTAAAACCTTTGCTTTGATAAATGTCGATGATCTTCTGCCGGGCTTTTTGCAGGTCGTCTTCGTTTACCGGCGCATTTAATTTTACCGCAATTTCTTTGCGCAATTTTTTCGCGCTCACCTTTTGCGCCCCGTCGATCACCAGTTCGCGAATGACCGGACGCGTTTGGACCGCCACAATCACTTTGACGCCATCGCCTTCGGGTTGCGCGAAAATCCGCACGTTCTGGATCGTACCGGTCTTGTAAAGATTGCGAATGTCGTCTTCGACCGTTGAATCCGAATAGGGCTGCCCAACCGCCGTGCGCATCTGAGCAAGGATTCGCTCTTTGCTGACCGTGGACGGCCCCGAGTATTGGACGTCAATTGACCGGATAATCGGCGCACCCTGGCCGTGCGCGGAAGACACTGCTCCAAACCAGATTGCGGAGACGGCGAAAACCATCGCTAACATCCAGCCCCGCCCCTTGCCCCAGAATTCTCTCATAACAATCAAAATGCCGAATCCCGCGCAGCCCAGAAAACGGCGCGGGACAGGCGGCAAATAGAGGAGAAGACGGCGATCGTCAAGGCAGGAATTTTCGTCGGAGATGGTTAAGATGGTTAAGGACTGGACAAGACGCCCCTCATAGACAGTGCGAAACACGGTTCAGTTCAACAGTTCGTAGGAATTATTTCGCCGCCTCGGTTCGTATCCGGCATCGCGAATCAGCGACTCAATATCGGCCGCATTCAGGCGAAAGGTGGTCCCGGCGGCGCTGACCACGTTCTCCTCCATCATCACCGATCCAAAATCGTTCGCGCCGTATTTCAACGCCACCTGGCCGATACCCGGCCCCTGGGTCACCCATGAACTCTGAATGTTGTCCACGTTGTCCAAAAAGATGCGAGACAGGGCCTGCATCCGGAGATATTCGGACACGCCGGTGGGATGTTGGATCTTCAAAACGGTGTGCTGTGGCTGAAACGTCCAGCAAATGAACGCAGTGAACCCGCCGCTCCGGTCCTGTTGGTCGCGAATTCGTTGCAGATGTTCGATTCGCTCTTCGACCGTCTCGACGTGACCGAACATCATCGTCGCGCTCGATTTCAGCCCGAGCTCGTGCGCCACCTGCATCACTTCCAGCCATTGAGCAGTATTGATTTTCAGCGGCGAAATTTTCTTCCGGACGCGATCGACCAGAATCTCTCCGCCGCCGCCGGGAATCGATCCCAGTCCAGCTTCTTTAAATTTTGAAATCACTTCGCGCAGCGGCATCCGGAAAGTCTCCGCGAAATGCTGGAACTCGGGCGGACTGAATCCATGGATGTTGATGTCCGGGTATTTTTTCCGAATGTGCTGCAGGAGGTCGGTGTACCACTCGAATGGCAGTTTCGGATGGTGTCCGCCTTGCATCAGGATTTGAACTCCGCCCGCGGCGGAAAGTTCGTCGAGTTTTTGATCGAACTGTTCGCGGGAGAGCACATAATGGTCTTCATCGCGCTCGGTCCGGTAAAACGCGCAGAACTTGCAGTAAACGTTGCAAACGTTGGTGTAATTGATGTTGCGGTCCGCAATGTAGGTGACGATCTCGCGCCCTCGCCCGCCGTAATTTTTTTGCTTGGCCAGGTTTCTTCGCGCGTCGGCAAGGGCGCCGAGCTCTTCCAACGGCAGTCGATAAAGTTCAATCGCCTCGTCGGCGGAAATGCGTTTGCCTTCGAGGACTTTGTCGCCGATCCCGTTTCGATTCAATGAAACCATCCGTGCCAATCTAGTCGAATCGCCGCGCCGTTACGAGCGTTTTGCCATTATTCGGCCTGAAATTGCAGGGCAATCGCTCCCGTTGCCATGA
Source organism: Chthoniobacterales bacterium (assembly GCA_025934755.1). Taxonomy (GTDB): domain Bacteria; phylum Verrucomicrobiota; class Verrucomicrobiia; order Chthoniobacterales; family UBA10450; genus AV40. The sequence goes on from JAICWQ010000040.1 coordinate 15,670, forward strand.
TTAACCTTTTTCAGTTGGCAGGCGGTGCCTCTGCCCTACAACTATCGGAATGGCAAAATCAGTCGCAATCATTGGCGCAGGTGTTTCCGGTCTTACCTGCGGCGTCCTTTTCGCCGAACGCGGATTTCCGGCAAAGATTTTCGCTGACCGGATTGGAACTCGAACGACGTCCGGAGCGGCAGGCGCCCTTTGGTTTCCCTACGACGCTGAGCCGGCCGTCAAAATCATTCCCTGGGCGCTTGCGACCTACAAAGTGCTGTCCGGTCTAACTAGCGATCCCGGTTCCGGTGTATCGATGATTGAACTCCGTCAATATTGCCGCACCGGAGAAATTCAAATTCCCGATTGGGCGTCTCCCTTTGTCATCTCGAGCAACAATGCCAGTCCGGCTCGGACTGAGACATCTCTAAGCATTTCTGCGTTTGAAAGCGGTTTCGCAGTGCGCGTCCCTCTAATCGACACCACAATGTACCTCGATTACCTCGTCGATCGATTTCAAAAAGGCGGCGGCGAAATGAAGGACGATGTTCGTTTCGGTAAACTGGAAGAGGTCGATCCCCAATTCGATCTCATCATCAATTGCGCCGGAGTCGGCGCCCGCGATCTTGCGCACGATGCCGATCTCGAGCCGCATCGCGGCCAGGTCGCAATCGTTCCCAAGATCGAGAATCTCAACTGCGCGATCGTTTGCGACGACGATCCGCTGATGTACGCGATTCCGCGGACACAGGATTGCGTCTTCGGCGGGACCAACGACGTGAGCGATGACCTGAATGCCGATCCCCAAACGACGAAAGCGATCGTGGCCGAATGTTCCAGGGTTTTGGAAGTAGAAAAGCCGCCCGTTTTTCGCGAACGGGTCGGCCTGCGTCCGTTTCGAAAATCAGGCGTGCGTCTCGAGAAGGAAAAACTCCGCGACGACCGGATCGTGATTCATAATTACGGCCATGGCGGCTCCGGCTTCACTCTTTCCTGGGGCTGCGCCAGCGACGTTTTTCAAATCGCAAACGACGGCTTTCGGTAGGGCGAGACTCAGTCGAGCTGGCGAATTAACCTCCGAAACACGCGGGCGATCAATCGCCGAGAATGGAACTAAACGCTAGGTCAGTGCAATGCACTGAAAGGAACTGACCACGTCATCGGGGCCTTTGGCGGCAAAGAAACTTTCGTAGTAACCGGGCCCGAGGTCCCAGTAAGGGCCTTTGTAATATTCATCCCGGTAAAATCGCCAGACCCCGCTAACCACGATGATGCAGCTCATCCGGTCGTTCCAATAATCGCCGACGTAATGAAAACTGAGGTTCGTTCGCGCGTAGGCGCCTTTGAACCCGGTATGATCGTAAAGAACGAGCTCGGGCAGACGGATGATTTCCTTATTCGGCTCGACGGCTTCCTTGCCGGCGCCGCTGGCGTGATAACCGAGCGACCCAAGCTTCCATTTCATGTCGATGACGCAGCCGTTGTCCGGCGACAACTCAGTTTTCGGTATCTGTCTCATAAGCGGCAAAGGTTCGGGGTTAATTTGAACTTATCCGAGCAGCGCTGTCGAGAGCGTTTCTAGACAGGATTAACACGATTCAGCGGATTTAAGGACAAACGCCAATCCAGTTGATCGGGTAAATCCTCTCTGTTCGTCTAAATCTGGTGTTCCCGGTTATCCGAGCGCAGCCGGATCGTTTTGTTGTGCAAATTGTGCAGGGTGCGAATTAGTCGAACAGTTTTGCTTTTGGCGCGCATCAAAATCGAACTCGTAATGGCAGTCGTGCCTTTCGATTTTACCCCGCGTAGAAGCGCGCTGTCGCTGATCCCGGTTGCGCAGAAAATGATGTTTTCGCCCTGGGCGAGATCGTCGGCGGTGTAAACCCGGTCGATTTCTTTCTCCCAGCCATCGGCAACGAGCTGTTTCTTTTCCTTCTCGTCTCGCGGCCACATCTTCGCCTGCATCTCCCCGCCAAGACATTTGATCCCAGCCGAAGCGAGAACTGCTTCAGGCGAACCACCGATTCCCATGTAGAGATCAATCTCGCTCTCGGGCAACGATGGGGCCATGGCTGCGGCGATGTCGCCGTCGCCGATCATGCGAAGTGACGCTCCGCAGGCTCGAATTTGTTCGACGATTTCCTTGTGCCGCGGCCGGTCGAGCATCATCACCGCGACATCCTGGACGCGTTTGTCGGTGGCGCGCGCGACAATTGCGAGCATCTCGGAAATCGGCATGTCGATATGGAGCGAATCCCCCCGCTTCTTCATGTAATCGATCACGCGCGGTCCGTAGGCGAGCTTCGACATGTAAAACGATGGAACATCGCGGAGCGCGACCTTCACGCCCTCTTGGGGACTCGCCGCCGCAATACAACTGATCGAGTTCGGCGCGCCTTTGGAAATGTTGGTCGTGCCGTCAATCGGATCGATTGCGATGTCGAACTGCGGCGCGCCGGGGACCCAGGTGCCAAGTTGTTCGCCTTTGAAAATACCGGGCGCGTCGTCCTTGATCCCTTCACCGATGACGACCTCGCCGCAAATGTTCATGAGATCGAACATGCCGCGCATGGCGTCGCAAGCGGCCGCGTCCGCCGACTCCTTATTGCCCCGTCCGAGCCAGCGCAGCGAGTTGAGGGCAGCTGCCTCGGTCGCGCGGACGAAATCGAACTCAATGATCCGTTCGATGTCGTGATAACTGATTTTCGGTAGCCGATGCATGCCGGGCGCTAATTTTCCCACAGTTCAGAAATTTTGAAAGTTTCGGCTTCGGGCCACGAACTGTAGCCAGTAAACATCGATCCTATGAAATCGATTAAGTCAGTCGCCATGCCCGCCGCCCTGATTGTTTTTGTGATATGCGTCTACGCCTTTCTTCTCGGGAACAAGGTGTTTGAAGGCAAGTTCGAGAATGAAGCCATCGCCTGGTACATTCTGGCAAAGGGAATTTTCTGCTCGGTTGCGCTGGTCGCGTTGAGCCGAATCCTTGACGGCGTGATCGCGAAACTGGGCGGCTGAGCCGGCGAGCACCGCTTTATGCGCGCTGAGTTTCAGGTAGGGGCGATTGCCCTCAATCGCCCGCGGGCCGTTGGGGGCAACGGCCCCTACCTATAATAGTTTCTCACTGCATCGCACTTTCATGCGAATGGATTGAGGGCCGAACCCGCAGGAAAATCTGAAACCCGTAACCGGGCCCGCCGCCGTAGTAGCGGTCGAGTTCGCCGGGCCAGAAATCGAGACTGAATTGTCCGCCAACGCCGATATCGATCATGTTGCCGCGCGAAAGATCGCGCACGTAGCCGAGTGAAATCGCGGTCACAGGAAAAATTTCTTCGCGGTCGACCGGCTTGAGCACGAGCTCATGTCCTGATTTTTCCACCCATTCCCATCGGCCATAAACCGTGTCGCGCGCCCGTTGGTAATCACTCTCGATCAGAATCGATTGCGTTTTTCCTTCATGAGTGTCGTTGTTTTGTCCCCACACCAGCGACGTCGCCCAGTTCGAATCGCGCCCGAGCCTCTTATTATATATAAGCGATGCCGTCGTTCGGTGACGCTTCGCGCCGGGTTCGAGCGCTTCCGGACTCTTGATGTAACCGTGCGAGACCTGGAGCGCGAGGTCGGGCGTCGGGTTCCACGAAAGCCGGCCACTGTAAGAATCGAAACGCGGCCGGTCGAAATCGTAACGGTCTTCATCCGGTTCGCGTCCAGTGAAAATGCTGCCTTCCAGTTTGATTGCGCCGAACTGGTTCCATTGAACGCCGGCCGTCGCGACGCCGAAAGTGACGTGAGTTGAATCCACCCAGTGATGGCCAATCGGCGCGTCGGGATCGTCCATCGCGCTCGGCCGATGCATGAACGTTGGCGGTCCCAGCGCCGGTTCGCCGGGATAGCCAAAATAAATATAACCACTGAGGTCGCGATCAAACTTCTGGGACAACGAGAACGAAATTTCGTCGAACAAATCGTGGGGATGTTGCCGATCGTGCAGTGGTCGATCGCGCCATGATTCGCCAGTTTGCAATAACAACGGATAACCGCGGCCGCCTTCGGTCAGGGGATCGAGACTCATCATCGCGCGCAGACCGAGTTGAGTCGTATCGCTAAACGCATGCGAATACATCGCCATGATCCAGTTGGGCGCATCGACCCGATCGTCGCCGCGATCGCCGCTGACGTTGGTGTAACGCGGAAAAATCGCGCCGTGGAGCATCAACATGTCGTTACCAAACATTTTCATGTAACCGTACATCGGCGACGAATCGGGCAACCAACTCGTGCCCGAAGCTTCGCGATTCATTGGATCGGCGACGTTGATGTGCTTCTGCCCGGCCTC
>JAICWQ010000218.1 GCA_025934755.1 Chthoniobacterales bacterium
CAGAGAAAAAGTCCTTCGATGATAAGAAAAAGGATGTGAGATGCTGAAGGCTCCGACGAACCGCTAAAAACTCCACAGGCCCAGGCCGAGAGTAAGAGAACAGATAAAAATGCAGCAACGGCAAGAAGGTGGGTCCAGCGTTTGAGTCTCGCGATTGCGGCGACCGCGCAATCAAGGACAGCGATGTAGGCAACGAACAAAATTGGATTTGTGTATCCAGTCTTCAGTAGAAGCGGCGTCAAAAAGCCGCCGATTAGCGCGAGCCACGCGACACTTTGGGCCGCCGAATAGTGAGCCAGGGTCAGGGCGAATCCGGTCACAATCCACATCAGCGCAGTCGTCGCCGTGAGTGGAATCAAATTGTAGACCGCGTGCGCTGCATACACATCGGCATACAGGATCAAAACTCCGGTTGCGCAGACGCTTTCGGCCGGAACGCGATAACGCCGAATCTTCGGCAACAAACCGATTCCTACTAGGAAAATCCCAATGATTGCGCCGGCAACAATCCGCATCGCGGGGGTGATCCAATTGTTATCGAACGCGTACTTAACAAAGAAGACGATGCCGAGAAATAAGGTGAACCCGCCGATCCAGGCGAAAAGTTTTACGCCGAGAACGGATTCCCAATTGAATGGCTGGTGTGGTTTTGTCGAAACCGGTGGTCTTGTTGCCGGGGGCGAACTTGGCGCCTTTGTCACATACGCCGGCAGCGGCGGCGGCGCGGCCGATTTTGCGACCGCGGGGGCGGCAGCCGAAGTTCCGCCACCATGTTCGAGTTCGCCGACGCGTTTTTTCAACGCGTCGATGCTCGCCTTAAGCGCAGAAAGCTTCGATAACGCGACGATCGCCACAATCAGGGCAGACAAAGCCAGCACTGCGAGCCCCAGGGAGTCTTCGATCACGGCAGGAATGATTGACCGCTACAATCCAGTTGGACAACTCAGAAATTCCCAAGGCAGGCCGAATCGCTGCGATAAATGACCTGCCAAAGCTTTGACTCCGAATGTTTCGGTCGCGTAATGGCCGCCGAGGACAAGATTCATTCCCAATTCTTCCGCGGCTATGGCGGCCCAGTGCGGGGCTTCGCCGGTGATGAAGGTGTCGATACTGGCTTCGGCCACGCGAAAAATTTCCGAGCCGGCCGCGCCGGTAACGATTCCGATTCGCCGTGATTGTTTGGGCCCGAACTTAAAACTTTTCACCGGGCTGCGGAGGACGGATTTAAGTTTGCTCATCAACACCTCACGCGACATCGATGCCTTTGTTTTCAAACCAACGGATTCGCCTTTTTCTTTCAGGAATGGTTTGGCCGATTTTAATCCCAGGGCGGCGATCAATTGAGCGTTGTTGCCGACTTTCGGATGCAGATCGAGGGGGAGATGCGCGCTGTAGAGCGCGATGTCGTTTTCGAAAGCGATTTTCAATTGCCGGCGCAACGAGCCCGTTATCCGGCAGCTGCCGGACCAGAACAAACCGTGATGGACAATCAACAGATCGATATTTTTCTTCGCGGCCATGCTTAACACCCGGGTTGAAACGTCAACCGCGGCGCCAATTCTCGTCACCTTGCCGGAATTCTCGATTTGCAGGCCGTTGAGGGCATTCGGCCAGTCCTCGATTTCTTCGACCCGAAGATAATCGTTTGTGTAGTCGACGATTTCGGGAAGCGTGCCCATTTCGCGGAAATTGTAGCGGCGTTTGTCTCAAACGCCGAACCTTTATATAGGCGTTGAACCAGCGCCTTTACAACGTCAGCGAGTTTGCTTGAGCGGGCTTCGTCCGCCAGCCGCCGGACAGGGCCAACCATATCGCTACTTGACGAATTCTACGGCAGTGGGGACGATGCAGGCGCGATCTAATTTTTGTAATGGAATACACCGACGCCCCGACCCAAACCCAGGAGATCAGCTGGGATACGAAACAATGCCCGTACTGCGGGACGCTGTTGCCGAAAAATGCAACCTCCTGCACGAATTGCGATTGGACTCTGGAAGCAACCAAGCCAGCCGAGCCGAAAGCGAGCGACGCGATGGCAATCCTTCTCAGCATTATCCCCGGGCTCGGTCACATTTATAAAGGACACCGGGTGATGGGCGCGTTCATTTTGTTTCTGATCACGCCGGTGGCGATTGTCTTCGCTATCCTGGCCGCAGTCGCGTCGGCCGGCTGGGGAATTCTGATGTTAATTCCGTACTGGGGCGCGGTAATGCTGCACGTCTGGGCAATTGACGATCGCGTGCCTCCGACGCCGGATACCGGCGAACAATACTGAAAACGTTACATCGTCACATCGATGAATCGTTAAATCGGCCGGCGACTCTCGATTCACGCGCTGAAAATCATTCACCAAGAATCCACGTTAGTTTGCCCGCAGTAGGATTGACCCGTGACGCCGGGAATTCTGGATCGCCTTTGAGTACGCGCTCGATCAGTTCGGCGTTCTTGTTCGTGTTGACCAAAAAACAAATGTGCCGCGCATGATTGATTAGCGGAAAAGTAAAACTGAGCCGCCAGGAGTTTAATTTCGGCACGAAGTTGGCCATGACGCGACGCGTCATTTCGTTTAACGCCGCCGTTTCGGGAAACAACGAGGCGGTGTGACCGTCATCGCCCAACCCGAGCAAGATCAGATCGTGACGATAAATCTGTTCGCCTCGCTGAGTCGCCAGGAGATCGAGCTCGTCCTGATATTCCTGCGCAGCAAGTTGCGGCTCGATTTCGCCGCGCATTCGCAAGATCGATTTCTCGGGAATTGCGCCCGGCACGAACAACGTTTCGCGCGCCATTCGAAAATTGCTTTGCTCATCGTCGGGTGGAACGCAGCGTTCGTCACCAAACGTGATAAGAATTCGATCCCATGGGAGGCCGGCACCCATTCGGGCAACTTCGGAATAAACCGGCCGCGGCGTATTTCCGCCCGAAAGCGCGATCCGAAACTCGCTTCGTTCAGCGAGCGCGGTGTGAGCAAGACCAACGATGAACCTGGCGGCGTCGCCGGCAAAATTCCTGGTCCTGATAGTCCGTGGAACAGTCTTCATGCCCTTTGGAGTGCGGTGTGTCCTGGCACCGATTTCGACCTGGGCAAGGCCAACAAAAGCGGCGCGAGGACGCGCCTTACTCCAAAGCGATCACTGATCACGTTTTCAAATCGCGCAGTGAGATTGGCCGCGCTTTTCCAGGTATCGTTGATGATATTCTTCAGCCCGCCAGAATTTCGGGGCCGGCTCGATCTGCGTCACAATCGG
>JAICWQ010000043.1 GCA_025934755.1 Chthoniobacterales bacterium
GGCGACCGTCGTTGACCTTTGAGCGTGGGTTTCCCGAAATTGACGTTGCGAAACTCGATCCGGCGCAAATTGTTGCCGAATTGCTGTCAGGTTGGCGACCGAACTTCGAATCCATCGTTCTTTCGGCGGAGAACCTGCGACCGAATCATGCGCAGCGTTTGCGGGAATTGCTCCCAAATCCCGCGAGGATCGCCGTTGTTCTGTTTGTGCGAAGGCAGGACCGTTGGATCGATTCCTATTTTAATCAAATGGTGAAGACGAATGAAGTTGCGCAACCAATCAGTGCCTTTGTGACGAAACTTTGCGATACCGAGGGCGAAAGATTGTGCCGTCCCGATTGGTTCGCGCACTACGAAACATGGCGCAATGCTTTCGGGAATTGTCGAATCGTCTTTTACGACGAAGTCGCCAACAATGTTTTCCGCGCTTTCTTTAATGCGGCCGATTTTCCCGCGGTTCCCGGCTTGGTAGATGTCGATCGCGCTCAGGTTTCGTTAAACGGGTTCGAGCTCGCTTATTTGCTGGAGCAGACGCAGCCACTGGAGTTTGCGGATTTTCTCCAACGCAAGAACGCTGCCGAAAAGACGTCGCAACGTCTTGGCGTGAATAAAACGCAGAGCTTCCTGAGCAATGCCGATCTGGCGCGGTTACACGAACGGTTTGACGAGTCGAATCGACGTCTTAGCGCTGCCTTGGGGCGGGCGAGCAATCCACCGCCGTTGCAAATCGACGCCGACACCAACTCGGATGCATATTGCGATCCCGCGCGGCTCTATGCGTCAGAATCGTACGTCCGCTTTCGCAAACTCGCCGACGGGATTTATTCCCGGCGAAAACGCCGGAGTTGGTTTTCATTCCGCCGTTCGATAGATCAAGAGCCGCAATGAGACCCAATATTCTCCTGATCATGTGCGACCAACTCCGCGCCGATGCACTGGGTTGCACCGGGAATTGGGTGAAGACTCCGCACATCGATCGGATCGCGGCCGACGGAATCAAATTTACGAATTGCGTGACGAATTCGCCGGTTTGTCTTCCGGCGCGAATTTCGATGGCGACCGGACGTTATCCGCACAACACCGGAGTCTGGGACAATTGCCCGTACGAATTACCCGAAGGCACGCCGACCTGGATGGCGGCCATTCGAGACTCGGGATATCGAACGAGCGTGTTTGGGAAAACTGCGCTGCATCGGGGCGGTCCGGACCTGCGCAAATTCGAATACAAATTGCATTCCTACGGCCTGGACGACGTCGACGAAATCCGCGGGCCGCACGCGAGTGTGGATGTCATTTGTCACATGACCGAACGGTGGAAGTTGCTCGGATTGTTGGACGCTTTTCGAGAGGACATGAAGGAGCGCGGTGGGAAAAATCGCACCCTCGTTAGGCCTTCGGCCCTTCCTTTGGCCGAATATTATGACGTTTACGTTGGCCAACGCGCCAAAGATTATCTTCATAACTACAATCGAGCGGAGCCGTGGTTTTGCTGGGTCAGTTTCGCGGGGCCGCATGAACCGTGGGACACGCCGGAGCCGTATGCCAGCAGGTATCGTCCGCAAGATATGCCGGACCCGCTACCGCGCCCGTCTGTCCCACGCCGCGGCCCGACTGGCGAACTCGATCGTCGATTTGCTGAATCACCGTCCGGTGGAATTCGTAACGCCAAAGAACTGCGCGCCAGCTATGCGGGCAAAGTTTCATTGATTGACGATCAAGTTGGCCAAATCCTCACCGAAATCGAAACCCGTGGGGAATCCGATCGCACGGTGATTTTGTTTACGTCCGATCACGGCGAAATGAACGGCGACTACGATTTGATTCATAAATCGAATTTTCTAAATCCAGCGGTGCGGGTTCCGTTCATCATCAGCACTCCGGAGATTAGAAAATCATCGCGATCCGGAACCGCGAGCGCCAGCCCGGTCGAATGGTTCGATGCCGGTCCGACACTGGCGGAAGTCGCCGGCGCGAAACTTGATTACCCACAATTCGCGCGATCGATCGTTCCATCGCTGCAAAATTCGCAGACAGAGCATCGCAGCTTCGGCCTTTCTGAATTGTTGCAGGAAGTGATGTATCTGGATCGCAATTGGAAGCTGATGCTCAATCGGAAGCGGGAAGCGTATCGGTTGTTCGACATGAAAAACGATCCGGATGAAATGAACGACCTCATCGGCATTGCTGAGCACGAGCCGATGATCAGGGAGTTGAAACGCGAAATTGCCGGGCGGTTAAAGGAGACGGAAACCGCTTGATCACATGCCGGCGCGCTCCAAGGGCAATGTTTTGATAACCGGCATACCTCGGTCGGGTACGACCCTGGTTTGTTCGCTGCTCAACAAAGTGCCGGACGTAGTCGCATTGCACGAGCCGATGAATGTATGGGATTTTTCCAAATCTCGAGATGCAAACGCGTTGACCACCACGATAGAAAACTTCTGTGCAGAAGCGCGTCGTTCGCTGCGAGAACAGGGCTTTGCCATTTCCAAACATGTGGGCGGGGAAATTCGAGACAACGCGGCCGCCGACGAGGTCAATTCAAGCGGAACACGGTCGCGGCGGACCGAACACGGCAAGATTCTCATCGATAAAGCGCTTTCGGAAAATTTCACCCTGGCGATCAAACATCCTCTCGCGTTTACGGCGTTGCTCGAACCCTTGTCGCGACATTTCGAATGTTTTGCCGTGATTCGGAACCCGCTGGCGACTCTTGCGTCCTGGAACAGCCTCGATTGGCTCAAGGTAAAAAAAGGACATGCACCAATCGCTGAAAAACTGGATCCCGATCTTGCAGGCAGACTGGCTGAAGAACTCGACCCGATTGAACGGCAAATTCACATTTTGGAATGGTCGCACGATCGCTATCGGCGTTTTCTTCCAGAGCAGGCAATAATGAAGTACGAGGATTTGATCGCAACGCATGCTCGCGAATTGGCCAAGTTTTTTCCGGCCGCAGCCGAGCTGGATGAAGGTTTGGTTTCGAGGAACCTAAATAAATATTACGATCGCGCGCTGATGACAGACCTCGGGCGGCGACTGTTGCGACGGGCCGGGCCAGTTTGGAATTTTTATTCCAAGCGCGATGTCGAAGGTTTGTTAGGCGAAGTTTGAGGTAGGGGCCGTTGCTCTCAACGGCCCGCGGGCGATTGGGGGCAATCACCCCTACCTACATCCGTCTACGAGGATCATGTTCTTCTTCGCGGTGCGGTGACGCATTTTGCGCGGCTCGCGGTATTCTTCGCAATTGAGCCACTCTTTTGCGCGCTCCATGGTGGGAAACTCGAGCACGACTATGCGCTTCGGAATCCAATCGCCCTCGAGCGCTACGGTTTTGCCACCGCGAACGATGTACTTGCCATCGTACTTATGAACAGTCGCCGCGGCGTGTTTCTTGTAGTCTTCGTAACCGACCGGATCCGTGATTTCGATTTCGACAATGATGTAAGCGGGCATTTCTTAAGGATGAAGGTTGAAACGAAATCAATCGCCATGTTTAAGCTGCTTCGACGAGAACCATTTTCGTTTTCGCGGTTCGTTTTCGGATTTTGCACAGAGGACGGTATTCCTCGCAGGTAAACCATTCTTTCGCGCGCTCCATCGAAGGAAATTCAATCATGACGATTCGCTTCGGCGACCAAGCGCCTTCCAGGGTTTCGATCTGATCGTCCACGGCCACGTATCTGCCGCCATACTTCTGCACCAGCGGCACAACCGCCTTTCGGTAATCTCCGAACCCGATTGGGTCCAAAATATCGATCTCGACAATGAGGTAAGCGGCCACGGAAAAGACGTAGATCAGGAAACCAGGAAAAGAAAATCAAAGAACAGGTCCACAGATGGCGCAGATTTTCGCAGATAAGTTCAGGCAAGCATTTCCTCGTCACTCATCACACGTCACTGGTCACAAACCTTGTCCGCCATTGTGATGCCGATCTTTGGCGGCGAGCTCGGGAATTCGCTTCCGGCGGCGGAGCCGCATCCAGTTGTTCCAGGTTTTGCGCAGGCTGTCGCGAGGGGTGAGGTATTGCTGGTTCAGCTCGTTGCTCTTAACAATCTGGGCAAGAACACCCTTCACCGAAAAATCGTCCGTGTTCAAAATCGTGTAGGCGGTGCCGACTGCCGCCGCGTGATGGGCGTCGCTTGCCGCGACCATCGGCAGGCCCCGAACCTGCGCGTATTTGAAAGCATATCGATTGTAGCGACGCAACGTCGTGGCCGCGTTGAAAACTTCGATGGCGTCGACTGGTAGCGTTTCAAGCACCGAAAAACGAATCCCGGCCCGGAACAAGTCGTAAGGGTGAGGCGGAATGGCGAGGCCGCCGCGTTCGTGAATCACTTCGCAAACCTCGCGCGCCGGTTTGCCTTTGAGATACGGCAGCTCAGCGCCGATACAAAGGAGGTGACCGTCGGCCGTCGTCACTTCAACACCTGGCAGCACCAGAAAGCCGTCGACAGGCTGACCGTCGATCCGCATTAAACCCTTCTCGAGCATGTAGGTCACAGCGTCACAGGTGTTGTGATCGGTCATGGCAATGCCATGCAGGCCTTTCGTTTTCGCGGCGGAGATCAGGTCTTCCGGACTGGAAACTCCGTCGCCGGAGAAGAACGAATGAGTATGGAGATCGAAATTGAGCGGCATGTTCGCTATCGGCGTTGCGTGCTAAACCAATTCTTCCGCGAGCACGTCCGGTTCGGCGGCGGTCTCCGAGTCTGGGGTTGTTTGATGAAACTGCAAATCGTAGAGGCGCCGATAATATCCTGACTTTTCAATCAATTCGGCGTGGGATCCGATTTCCTTAATTTGTCCCTCGTCAAGCACCACGATCTGATCGGCCGATAAAATGGTGGAAAGTCGATGGGCAATGGCAATGACCGTGCGGCCGGCGGCGAGCTTTTCCAGCGCTTTTTGAATTTGCTTTTCCGATTCGGTGTCGAGAGAGGAAGTCGCTTCGTCCAAGAGCAGGATCGGCGCATTTTTTAGCAGCGCGCGAGCAATCGCCAGTCGCTGTTGCTGGCCGCCGGAGAGCAGACAGCCTTTATCTCCGATGATTGTGTCGTAGCCGTCTGGTTGGGCGGTGATGAAATCATGGGCATACGCGGTTTTCGCCGCCGCGTAAACCTCTTCGGGCGCCGCGCCAAGCCGGCCGAATTGGATGTTTTTGAAAATCGTATCGTGAAAGAGGAACGTTTCCTGAGTGACCAGGCCGATTTGAGCGCGCAACGACTTCTGGGTGAGGGTTCGGACATCGTGATTGTCGATTTTGATGCGGCCCGAGGTCGGATCGTAAAGACGCAAAATCAGCGACAGAATGGTGGACTTGCCGGCGCCGCTCGCGCCGACCAGCGCGTAACTCTTGCCTGGTTCGATTCGCAAATCGATCCCGCGGACCGCATCGGTGACCCCGGTGGAATAACGAAACGTCACGTTCTCGAAGTCGATTTGGCCTCGGGACGGTGCAAGATCGACCGCGTCCGGCGCGTCCTGCACGTCTGGGACCGAATCGAGAATGGCAAAAATTTGGGTGGTGGCGCCGAGCGAACGCTGCATGACAATGTGAAGTTTGCTCAGGGTCTTGATCGGCTCGTAGATAATGAAGATTCCGGTGATCAGCCCAAAAAACCGGCCGGCGGTAAGATTGGCCGCATAAACGTACCAGAGGGCGAGGCCAACCCCGACCGAAGCGATGATCTCTACGAGTGGTCCAACTGCCTCTTGAGCTTTGACCATTCGCATCGTTTGCGAGAACGATTGCTGCGCGCCGCGCCGGAACAGTTTTTCCTGCTGTTCTTCCCGCGCGAAAGATTTGATCACTCGAATTCCGCTGAAACTTTCGTGCATCGTTACCGTCATCAGGACGCCGCCTCTTTGCTCACGTTGGACCGCGGCGCGCGCGCGTTTGCCGAAATAGCGGATCGGCAAAATACAGCAAGGAAAGAGAATGAGGCTAACGACCGTAAATTTCCAGTCCATCAGAAGGAGGACAATCACCGCGCCCATAATCGTGGTCGGTTGTTTGAAAACGTCGCTGCTGACGCTGGCCAGGGCCTGCTGCATGTTGCGCGAGTCGTTTTGGACTCGCGACATGAGATAACCGCTCTTCATCCGATTGAAGAAATCCATCGAGTGGCCGATCACTTTATTGAAAAGCTGGTTTCGGATGTCGTTGACGACTTTATTGCTGACCCACGCCATGTAGTAAGCGTTGCCGTAGGAACAGAGACTGCGGACCGTCATCACCAGCGGAATTGCCAGACAAATCCAAACGATCGAATCGATCTTCGGTCCGACGTTTAAGATTTCGCGATGAGCCAATACCGCTTTCGGATTTGGCGCAGCCCCGTGAAAAACGAAACTTGATACGCGATAAATCGTGATCGGAAAAAGCGAAGTGACGAGACTGTAGGCAACGCCGAAACCGAGCCCGATTGCAAAGCGCCATTTGTAGGGTCCGGCGTAACTGTAAAGCCGCCGGTACGGACCCCATGCCGTCCGTACGGTTTCCCAGAACGAGAGCTTTACTTTGGCGCCTTCTGCCTTGCTCATAACGATGGCCTCGCCGCCGGACTCGACAGCAGCGTCTCCATAGCATCGATCACCCCCTCCGTCGAGATTTGGTTCATCGGAACGCGAGGTCGTTTTGGCACGAATTCCGTCACCGGCGACAATGAATCTCCCTGCACAATCAAGGCAGGGCTTTCCCGCGGTCTCCAATGAAACGGGTTCGTCGGTCCAAAAAGGATTACCTGGGGCGTTCGTGTCGCCGCCGCCAGATGCATCGGGGCCGAGTCGACCGTGACTAACAGTCGAGCCCGGGCAATCAAGGCAGCGAGGGTGAGCAAATCGGTCTTGGTTGAGAGATCGACAACCGTCCGGCGGACTTTGGATTTGATATCGTCGATGTGGATTTGCTCGAGAGTCGACGGCCCGCCGGTCAAAACGAGGTCGACGTCGTGACGCTCGGCTGCGTGATTGATCGCCTCTGACCACCGTTGCGCATCCCAGAATTTTTCCGGCCGCGCGGACCCGGGATGAAAAATGATGAACGGCCTTCGAAGATTTTGCGCTTCGAGCAATTGTTTGGCACTTGTCCTGGCGCTCTCAGGAAGCTCGAGATCGATCGCTCGCGACGCCTTGGCGATTCCCAATGGCGCGAGCAAGGCAAGATGATAATCGATCGTGTGCATGTCGCGCATGCGATGGGGGACAAATTCGTTATAAAACCGTGTTCGAAATTTTGAGCGCGCTTTAATTCGAAACGAAACGACCCGCTTTTTGGCCCGCGAAAGCAACACTAACATGGCGGAGCGATCGTTGCGGGTGAAATCGACGCAATAATCGAATCCACCGCGCGCGATTGCGGCGAGCGTCCCAACACCAGCGAATCCCCGCGGCATGATCAGAAGGCGGTCGACCCCTCGAATCGCCGGAGCCACTGCCTTGCAGTCGTCCGAAATAACCAGTGTGATTCCAGCGTTTGGAAATTCCTGACGCACGGCCGCGATCGCGGGTGTCGTGAGAATCAAATCTCCAATACGCTTGAGTTGAATCAGGAGAACGTTCACAAGTCTGAAATCGATTATGCGGCGGTCATCCGCCTTCGCCAAGGCTACGGCGCGACCGGCAGACCGCCGCTACAGAGCTGGATCGCTCGTTCGTACGCACCTAACAACCGCGTCCGGTAAAGATCCCAGGTAAAATTTTGCACTACTCGCTGGCGCGCCGCCGCGCCCATACTCGTCACGATCTCCGGATGCCGATATAAATGCTCGATCGCGGCGGCAATCGCGTCCACGTCACCAGGTTGAACGATAATTCCTTCGACGCCATTCCGGACGACGTCGCCCGCTTCGCGTGTGGTGATCATCGGCAATCCACTCGCCGCTGCCTCATAAATTGTCTTTGCGCTGCCTTCGAGGCGCGATGGAAAAACATAAACCGATCCCTGATTCAGATAATTTTCGAGGTCGCGTTTGAATCCGAGGACTCGAATGTTGTCACGCCAGAATTTTTTCAGGAATGGCTTTGCTTCTTCGTGAACGCTGCCGAGCAACCAAAGCTCGGCATGGGGCAGATTCAATCGGTGCCACGCTTCCAGCAAAAGATGGATCCCTTTGCGCTCGATTAACGCGCCGGAAAAGATCGCGCGAAACACCGGCCGCTCCGGTCGCCCGTCCGGCTCGGACGCCGGTTTGAATCTTTCGACGTCAACCCCGCGCGGCAGATAAAAAAGTTTCTCCTCCGGAAAGTTCGCAGCGCGAAACGATTCGGCCGCCTTCTCGGAAAGCACAACCACCAGGCTCGCGAGATCGTACTCTTCCAAAAATCTCTCACGCTCGAGCAACAGCCGCGATTTCCAATTCTTTCTGACCGGTGATCGCTGACCGGTGACCGCTGTTGCCTGGCTCGCGCGATGCCACGTCGGAATTTCAATGAGCGACGGAATGTTTTTCCTCTTCGCGACCCGCAGCGTTTCCAGGCAATCTCCGGACCAGCTGTGAAAGAAATCGTAGCGCCCGGTTTCAAGGTGCCGCGAAGCGGTCCAGTCCAGATATTTTTTCTTAGCTCCATAATAATATGGCCTGCCGACGAATGAAATCAGCCGGACGGGATGCCAGCGGAGCGATTGGATAAACCGGGCAGGGATTTCTTTCTGGCGATTATCGTAGGCAACCGCTTTTCCCAGGAATTTTCCGCGATATGAGGCGCGCAACGCTTCAAATGAATCGGTATCCAATCCGTGGCCGCCAATTCGAGCGAAAATCGAGTAGAGCAAACTCTTCGGGAGGACGCGGGGCGTGCCAATGGAACTTTCCGATCGATCCGTTTCTACCATGTTGAAAAGCGACCGCTAAACACGCTAAAGGACACTAAAAGTCAAAGATACGTTGCTTTTACGCCCGATGTTAGCGTCATTTGCCGGGTTTGGCGGATACTGAAAAATCGAAGATCGCTTTCGTCCGTCGCGGGTACTCACCCAGCGGCGGCGCGGAAGCTTACCTCAAGCGGCTGGCGCACGGGATTGTGGACCGTGGTCATGAGACGCAACTCGTCACCACCGATGAATGGCCAACCAGCGAATGGAGTTTCGGTCCAATCACCAGGGTTCGCGGCGAATCACCGATCGGTTTTGCCGGCGAGGTGGAAAAACTTCGTCCCCAAATTCGCTGCGACGTTTTGCTGAGTCTCGAGCGCATCTGGCGTTGCGATGTTTATCGCGCCGGCGACGGCGTGCACCGAGCCTGGCTTGATCGGCGCCGGAAGTTCGAGATGCCGTTGCAGCGATTTGTTCGCGGACTCAACCGCAAGCACCAGGAGATTCTGAAACTTGAGGAATCGCTTTTTGGAAAAGGCGGGGCGGGTCGCGTAATTGCAAATTCTGAAATGGTGAGGCGCGAGATTAGCGACCTCTACCGCTATCCCGCCAAGAAGATCGACGTCGTTCGGAACGGCATCCCGCTGGAGAGGTTTCGCTTTGATTCTTCATTGCGCGAAAAGTCCCGCCTTGAATTGAAATTGAAGCCGGATGAGATCGCGTTGCTTTTTGCCGGGTCGGGTTGGGAACGGAAAGGATTGCGCTTCGCGATTGAGGCGTTTGAGCTATGTCGTGAGAGCAAATTGCGGTTGCTGGTTGCTGGTCGGGGCGACGAGCGCGGTTACCGCCCGAAGCGTTTTTTTACCCACGAACCGGTTCGTTTTCTCGGCGAAGTCTCCGACCTTGCTCCAATCTACGCGGCAGCGGACATTTTTATCCTGCCAACCATTTACGATCCATTTTCAAACGCCTGCCTGGAAGCACTTGCCTCCGGCCTGCCAGTGATAACAACTCGCGATAACGGATTCAGTGAAATCATCCACGACGAGGTTCACGGATCGATTATCGATGCTCCAAACAATGTTCGAGCGTTATCCGAGGCAATCCGATTTTGGTCGGACCAATCCCGCCGCAACGCAGTTAGGTCGACAAACGCCCACCACGCGTCGCAATTCAATATCGCGGAAAATGTCGAAACAACGCTGAAGATTCTCCTTCAATCGGCCGGCGACTCAATGTCCCCCGGATCGATGATAAAAACCTGATCCAGCCGGGTGATTTCGAAGATCGGCCGAACTTTGTCATTCAGCCCGCTCAGAGTGAGTTTGCCGCCGTACTCTCGAATGTTCTGGAGCGCACGGATCAGGACCGCCACCCCGGAACTATCGATGAACGTTACCCCGGAAAAATCGACCACGATCTGCTCCGGTTTCTTTTTGATCATCGAGGCGAGGGAGCGTTCAAGCCGCGGCGACCGATGAAGATCGATCTCGCCCTCCAGGGGAAGAAAATATTCCCAGTCCAGCCTCGCCATCCGGGCTGGAAATTGGAGCAGTTCTTATTCCGAAATCGGAGCGATTAATTCGCCGCCAGGGCCGCATCCACGTCCGGATAAATTTCGAAAACCTGGTCCAGTCGGGCGATGTCAAAAACGTGCCTCACGTCGTCCTGAACACCGGCCAGGCCGAATTTGCCGCCGTACTTCTGGACGCTTTGCATTCCTTCAATCAGCACTGCCAGGCCCGAACTGTCGAGATACGTGACCTTGCTCAAATCGACAATGAGTTGGGTCGGCTTTTCCTCGATGATTAATCGCAACGATTTTGCGACCTCGGGTGAAACGTGGAGGTCGATCTCACCGTCGAGCGGCAAAACATTAGGGTGTTGTTTTCGTAACATAGATTCAGGAAGGAGAGCGTTCGGCGTCATTTCATTCATTGCATCGCCGATCGATCACCAACCGAGCGTATCAATTAGACGCTCAATATTGGAAAAATCATCAATCAAAATATCGGGATGATGCTCGGCGAGTTTTTCGCGGCTCCAACTGCCGGTCGCAACTGCAATAGTCCGGGCGCCCAGAGCTTTTCCGCACGCGATATCGCGTGGCGTGTCGCCGATAACGTCAATCTCCTGTTCGGAAAATTCATGGCCATGCTTCTCTTTTGCCCGCGCCCGCGCGAACGAACCCAGCTGATTACGATCGTGATGATCGTCCGCGAAGGCGCCGAATTCAAAGAAGTGCCAAACCCCATAATGACCGAGCTTGAGTTCCGCCCCGCGGGAAACGTTACCGGTCAAAAGTCCGAGGACGATGTGTTCCCGCGTTTTGAGCGTCTTCAACAGCTCGAGGACCCCAGGCAGTAATTTTCCTTTCCGGCGCGGCAGCTCGTGCGAAAGAAAATGGACGTAGCTATCAAGGAAGGCCGCGACGTTCTCCGCATTCGTGGCGATTTTGTGCTTTTTGAGAATGCTGGCGACAATCCCGGAATCCGTCATCCCGGCGATCTCGATATCGTCGAGGTTGTCCTCAATTCCGAAACGCTCTTTAAGGGCCCGCTTCAAGGCCTCGATTCCCGCGCCGCCGGAATGAATCAGCGTTCCGTCGATATCAAAAAGCAAAAGACGTTTCTGCATTCGTCCTCAGATTACGCGGATTTTCGGAGATGCCAGCGCCAATCAGGGCGCGTGCATGAAAAGGACTGCAACCATACTTCCGACAAAAGTCACCGCCGCGATAGCCGCGACTCCCAGGACCGCCAGCCGCATTCGATCGCTCGACTTTGACCCTCGCCGGAATGGCGAAGCGTTTCCGAAACCGGACGGAGCGGCGCTGGATTGAGCCGGCTGCACTTCGATCGATTCCAATTCGGGCAACGGCTGCGAACCGCGAACATCCGGTTCGTAACGCGCGTCAATCGCGCCAAACCGGATCCGGTCCTCGAAACGCAAAACCGTCTCGGTGGTCGGGACGCCATTCACCTTCGTGCCATTGGTGGAATCGAGATCCTTCAGCCGATAAGTCTCGCCAGTAAGCTCCATCAGGGCGTGGCGATTCGAAACCGACGGATCGTCGATCACGATCATGTTATCCGGCGCGCGCCCGATCGTGATGGACGCCTCGGCGAATTCGTAGGCGACTTTGCCCTGCGCTTCGGTGGTGAGAATTAACTTCGGCATTTGGTGTCTCTTCCTCTACCTCTTCCTCTTGGTCTTAGTCTAGAAAGAAGAGCGCGAACATAAAGAGGAAGACGAAGCGGAAGATTGCGGGCGCAGTCGTTGACCACCTCGTCGCGCACTCGCATAGTGGCCCTTCCCATGGGAATCGAGTTGACGCGCAATTTCTGCATCATCGCGCACATCGATCACGGCAAAACGACTTTGTCGGACCGATTGCTCGAGCGGACCGGCACGATCCACGAGCGTGAGAAGCAGGACCAGTTGCTCGATTCGATGGACCTCGAGCGGGAGCGCGGGATCACGATCAAAGCCCATCCAGTGACAATGAATTATCGGGCAAAGGACGGGCAGACTTATCGTCTCAATCTTCTCGACACCCCGGGCCATGTTGATTTTGCCTACGAGGTATCGCGAAGCCTGGCCGCGTGTGAAGGCGCGCTCTTGATTGTCGATGCGGCCCAGGGCGTCGAAGCCCAAACGGTGGCGAATGTGCATCTCGCGCATAAACAGGGACTGACCATTATCCCGGTAATTAACAAGATCGACCTCTCCAACGCCGATGTTCCTTCGGTAAAGCGCCAACTTGAGGAAATCCTTGCCATTCCAGCTGAAGAAGCGATCGCCGCGAGCGCGAAAGTCGGAACAGGGATCGACGAAATTTTGGAATCGATCGTGCACCGGATTCCCGCGCCGGAAAAACCGAAGGACGAAACGTTGCGAGCATTGGTGTTCGATTCCGTCTTTGATGTTTATCGCGGAGTAATCGGTCACGTTCGGGTGGTGTCGGGAAAGATGGAACCGGGCCAGGCGATCCGCATGGTCAGCAATGATGGGCGCTACGAGATCAAGGAAGTGGGTGTGTTTACGCCCAAGATGTTCGTGCAGCCGAAGCTGAGCGCGGGCGATGTCGGTTACTTTATCGCGAACGTCAAAACCGTCAGCGATATGAAGATCGGCGACACGATCACCGACCAGCGGAACCCAGCGCGGGAGGCGTTACCCGGGTTTCAGGAAATTCATCCGATGGTGTTCAGTGGAATTTATCCGATCAACACCGGCGACTTCGAACATTTGAAAACTGCTATCGGGAAACTACGGCTGAACGATTCGGCATTTATCTACACGCCGGAAAGCTCGGTCGCGCTCGGCTTCGGGTTTCGGTGCGGGTTCCTTGGACTTCTGCACATGGAAATCATCCAGGAACGGCTTCGCCGCGAATACAACATGGACATTATCGCGACCAGCCCGAGCGTTGTGTACGAAGTTGAGACAACCCGGGGTGAAACGCTCCTAATCGACAATCCGGCGCATTTGCCCGACCCGAGCCTGATCAAGGAAATCCGGGAACCGATTGTGAAAGCGTACGTGCTTTGCCCGAACGAAAACATTGGCGACCTCCTCCAACTGATTTTGGAAAAGCGCGGAAATATGGACCACACCGAAACGCTCGATTCGCGCCGGGTAATGTTGCATTGCGAACTGCCCTTGAACGAGATTCTGGTCGATTTTAACGACAAGATTAAATCGATCACCCGCGGTTATGGTTCGATGGATTACGAGCATGCCGGCTATCGGGCGGCAAAGCTGGTGAAACTGGACCTGCTGGTGAATGGCGAGCCGGTTGACGCGTTTTCGATGATCGTGCACAAAGATCGGGCCGAGGCGAGGGGACGACAGTTGGCCGCAAAATTAAAGGAAGTGATTCCAAGACAGCTTTATCAGGTGGCGATCCAGGCGGCGATTGGGGGAAAAGTCATTGCCCGGGAGAACGTTTCCGCCTTGCGAAAAAACGTGACCGCGAAATGCTACGGCGGCGACATTACCCGGAAACGAAAACTCTTGGAGAAACAAAAGGAAGGCAAAAAGCGAATGAAGAGCATCGGCAAGATCAACATTCCCCAGGAAGCGTTCATCGAGGTCCTCAAAGCGCAATGAAAATCGAGAATCGAAATTCGAGAATCGAGAATCGTGAATCGACGGCGCGCCTGCCATCGTCGAAAGTCTCCGGTCTGCCGATGTAACGATGTAACGATGTGACGATGTGACGATGTAACGATGTAACGACCCAACGATCCCCATGTTCACACCGCGTTACATCAAACACAGCAAACTGCTGGTGCGCCACGCCCAGAAATATCTGCGCTACAAACTCGATCGGATGGACGTCGCCACCGCCGACGAGGTCGGCGGCATGATCCGGCGATTACGCGCAGCATTGAAACAGCGCGATCGAAATGAAATCGAAAACCGCGCCGAAGAGCTGGATTCCAAATTGCACGCCCTGACCCCGGTGACCTGGGAATCGCACTGGCGTGAAAATGTCGAGGTGATCCTGGTCGCCATTGTGGTCGCGGTCGGAATTCGTTCCTATTTTCTGCAGCCGTTTAAGATTCCGACCGGTTCGATGCAGCCGACCCTCGATGGAATCGTCGGCCACCCGATGACCGCGCTGCCCCCAAACCTGCTGCGTCAAGTTGGCGAGTTCATTCTTCGGGGACGCAATTATATCAACGTCGTCTCGCAGGAGGACGACCAGGTTTTGCAAATCGAGCAGAAGAAATTTTTCTTTTTCTTCACCTGGTCGCGCATCGTCTGCCAACACCAGCGATTTTTGGTCTACTGCCCGCCGGACCAATTGCGGGCGGATTTCAAAGTTTCGCCCGGGGTTCGATATCGGCGGGGGGAAGTGATTGCCCGGGGCGCGGTCGACACCGGCGATCAGGTTTTTGTCGACAAGTTCAGCTACAATTTTGTGAAACCCCATCGGGGGGACGTTTTCGTGTTTCGGACCAAAAATATTACCATGATCCCGGAGGACCCGGAAACCGGGGCACCGTTCTATATTAAGAGACTCGCCGGTTTACCGGATGATACCCTGCGGATTCAACCGCCCGTTCTCTATGTCAATGGTAAGCCTGCGGAGGGCTACGGTTTCCAACGAGTGATGAGTGCGAAGAACGGCTACCGCGGTTACGGCCCTGGCCAGCAATATCTCTCCGATCCGACCAAGACCTTTCAGATCCCCGAGCACAGTTATTTCGCAATGGGCGACAACAGTTACAACAGCTTCGACAGCCGTTACTGGGGACGGGTGCCTGAAAAAAATCTGGTCGGCCGCGGATTGCTCGTTTACTGGCCATTCATTCCACACTGGGGACTCATTCGCTGAAGTGACCTGTGAGGTGTGACCTGTGACCTCTGATCGCACGAGCTGTTCACGGATTTCCGACCACTGATCAAGTTCATGTCCCGCTTTTATCCGCTGATCGGTTTTGTAAGCGGCTACCTCATCGTACTGCTGTTCAATCCGGTCCGTCTCGCCTTACGCGATGGCTTTCGCTGTTTGCTTCGGTACAAGCGGATCTGGCTGACCTTCGTGCTGCTCGGCTTCGCCTATTTTGTTTTTCAATTCTCGACGTTCACCCCGATTCAAAACGCCTCGGAACTCGATTTAAACCAGCTGACATCGATGGGCTCGTGGCGTTGGCCGGCCTTTGCCGAAGTTTGGCAGGAAGCCCCCTTGCCGGCGTTGGAAGGAGTTGCCGGGATTTTCGACTGCGCGACGACCACCTATCCGCTTTCGGCGATCGCTGCCGTGATGATGTTGATGAACTGGCGTGGCCTGCACGGTGCGTTGGTGCGGGCGCTCCAAAAGCGGTTTCGTGTCTTTGGTTATCTTCTCTACCTGATCCTGCTCTTTAGCGCCGTTTCAGCGCTTTTGAAACCGATCGTCTTTTGGGCGTTGCCTTTGTGGGGCGGACTTCTTCCTGCGGCCGAACTGCTTCAGGTCTCAGCCAGTATCGATGCTTTCGCATTTGTTTTTGAATATCTCCTCGGCGTTTACATCCAGGTCTATCTCATCGTCGTCTGCTTCGCCTGGATCCGGGGCTTGAGTTTTGAGGAAGGCGAACTTTTCCGATTTGCCATGCGCCGATTCAGTTATGTCCTGGAATGGGCCGGCATCGTTGTGTTGATCAGCACCCTGATCCTGCGATTGCCCCTGTTGCTGGCCTACTTCATGAACATTCCCGACGTTCTCGACTATTTGCCAATCGAACGGGTGGTAATGTGCGGACTGATCATCGCCTTCAGTTCGGTGCAGATTTCGCTCGCCCTCCACAACGAGACATTGCGCGAAGCCATCCGGGGGCATCGCGATTTCATTCGAAATAATCTCAGCCGGTTCGGCTGGTTCCTCCTCATCTGCGGCATTCACTTTTTTATTTTGACCGCGGCGGATGCGATTATTCGCGCTGCAATTGCCGATCGTGAACTGGCCATGATCCTGTGGAAATCGATTTTTGTTCTCGCCCGCGGCCTTGTCACCGGATGGTTGCTGGCCTCGTGGGTCTGCTTGTTTCGTCGCGGCGAGACCGGCGCGGTTTACCAGCAGGCCTGGATTGAGTATTAGTCGATCGTGAGTCCGCCTTGTGAACGCGACCAAGATCACCCGCGCCAGTAAATCGAACCTGGCCCTGGCCTTTGTCTCGCTCGGGGCCGAACGCCGCCGCGATATCACAACCTTTTACGCGTTTTGCCGGGTCATCGACGATATCGCGGACGATTCCGGACTCGACGTTGAAGAAAAGAGGCGGCGTTTAAACGCATGGCGCGAATCGCTGCGGGCGCCCCGGCCTAACGAGTCTGAGATTGCCGCCGGCCTGCGGGCCTTAATGAGCAAGTATTCGATCGGGCCGGAGATGCTGGAGGAAATTATCGCCGGCGTGGAAATGGACCTCAGCATTCAGCGTTACGCGACGTTCGAGGAACTCCGTCTCTATTGTTATCGCGTGGCCAGCGCCGTCGGGTTGGTCAGCATCGAGATTTTTGGTTATCGGAATTCCGCTTGCAAAGATTACGCCGTCGAGCTTGGACTCGCCCTTCAAACCACCAACATCATCCGCGACGTGGGGAAAGACCTTCAGGCTGGCCGAATTTACCTGCCCCTCGAAGATTTGGTCCGGTTCGCCTATTCCGAAAAAGAATTGCTCGACCGGCAATACAATGATCGCTTCGTCCAACTAATGGAATTTGAATCCGGGCGGGCCCGGCAATTTTTCTCCCGAGCGGCGCAGCTTTTGCCCCGGGAAGATCGCCGGTCCATGGTCGCTGCCGAAATAATGGCGTCGATCTATCGGGGTTTGCTCCGGCGAATGGAGCTGGACAAATTCCGGGTATTCGAAAAAGAATACAAATTGAACAAATTAGAAAAGGCCGGGAGGATCACCGGACAACTGCTCAAACTTTGTTGAATGAGCAGAAATCCCAATCCATCTGAGCCTTTAAAACCGTAGTTGTTATTATGAAAAAATATTTAGCATTGTTTTCAGCATTCACGATGGCCTCCTTGATTCTTGCTCCGCTGACCAGGGTCTACGCGCTCGGTGAAGCGGAAAAAGCCGTTGTAGTTACACCCGAAGACGCAGCGAAAAAGTACCCAATGCCTGCGGGGAAAGATTACCCGCCGGGCATCAATGCCAACACCCATTCGGCGACGGCTTCAGGCTTCGTCCAAAGTCCGTACTCGTCCCGGGTCTACGATTGCCGGCATTTGGGACACGGCACATTGATCCTCGACGAGGGCGCCAAGAAGCTTTTCCGCAAGCCTTAGCTCGGCGGTTGGTCCGAATCGCGTTTACGGCGAAACATAATTTCGTTTGCGCGGTTCAATCGCCTGATTAGGGAAACATTATGAATAAGAAGCTTTTCACCGCGGTGTGCGGCGTGGCCCTCGCCGCGTTCGTTCTCGATTCTTGCGATACGCCAACCGGACAGGGCGCGGCCGCAGGCGCTGGCGCCGGCGCGATCATTGGCGGGCTCGCCGGACGCGGTCCTCGCAGCGCTGCGCTTGGTGCGGCGATTGGTGCGGCCACCGGCGCCTTGATCGGTCACGCGATCCAGGAAGATCGGGCGCGTGAATACGGCCCACCGCCTCCGGGAGGTTATCCTTTCGCACGGCGTACTGATCGTCCCGGCATGTTTTTGAGTCCGTACACCGGTCGCGCCTACGATTTGCGGGGCGTGCCGCCGGGCGGACTCACCCGGGACGTCGATACGGGTCAGCTTTTCCGCAGACCCTGACAGCGTCGAAATTTTTAATACGCGTTGGTCCGGCGATTGCCGGACCAACGCTTTTTCATTGGCGACAACTCCCGCGCGTTTTTTTCTTCCTTAGCGCGACCCGCGCTCAGATAATCTTCAGTCGTGTTCCCCTCGAACGCTAAAGTAGCGTCGTCCCCCAAACTTCTTGACCGCGTCCGCTGGCAACTACGGGCCAGGCATTACAGCATTCGCACCGAGGAAGCCTATATCCACTGGGTTCGCCGGTTCATTCTCTTCCATCACAAACGTCATCCGGACGAAATGGGCGAGAAAGAAATCAGCGATTTTCTCAGCCATCTCGTGGTTGAAAAAAACGTCTCCGCATCCACCCAGAATCAGGCGTTTAGTGCACTCCTATTCCTGTATCAGGAAGTCCTTGATCACAAACTTCCTTTCATCGATCAGGTCGAACGCCCAAAACGACCGGCCAAGGTTCCGGTTGTTTTCACAGGACCGGAAGCCCAAAAAGTTATCGCGCAACTGAGTGGCGACCATCGACTCATGGCTGAGCTCCTTTACGGCGCAGGACTTCGACTCATGGAATGCCTGCGGCTTCGCGTCAAAGACGTGGACTTCGGCTACAACCAGGTCACGGTCCGGGACGGTAAAGGACAGCGCGATCGAATAACTATCCTGCCTTCGCGGCTAAAACGTCGGCTCCGTTTGCATCTCGAGAAAGTCCGCGCAATTCATCAGGCGGATCTCGCCAACGGCTACGGCAGGGTTTATCTGCCATTCGCCCTGGATCGCAAGTACCGCAATGCCGATCGATCATGGGCCTGGCAGTACGTGTTTCCTTCGGACAAGCTCTCGGTTGATCCGCGCTCCGGCGCAACTCGTCGTCACCATATGAATGAAAAGACTCTGCAAAACGCGGTGCGCGGCGCGATTCGCAAGACCGGTGTTGCCAAAGCAGCGAGCTGCCATACCTTTCGACATAGTTTCGCTACTCACTTATTGGAGAGCGGCTGCGATATTCGTAATGTGCAAGAGCTATTGGGCCACAAAGACGTGAGCACCACCATGATTTACACCCATGCGCTCAATCTGCCTGGGCTTGGCATTCGGAGCCCGCTCGACAACCCAGTCCAATCTTACTTTCGATGAATAAATCCTTAGTTATACGAAAAGTTTCGTCTACTTCTCGTTAGGCCTCTATGCTGATCGAGCTGTTTAAAATCGTTCTGACAGCGTGTTTGACCCTAATCGGAGGCGTGCTTCTCCTCGTCGTCAGCCAGTTTGTCACCCGATTCGTCGTTGACCCACTCCTCGACTTTCGCCGCTTGCTGGGCGAGGTCGGCCACACGCTGGTGTTTTATTCCAACTACTTTTACAACGCGTCCGTCATGGCATCGAAGCCTGAGTTCCAGAAAGCTACCGAGCAGTGCCGCACCTTGGCGAGCCGGTTACGCTCATTTTCAAACGCTGTTCCGCTTTACTCATTACTTTCTCGTCTCCATTTAGTTCCTTGTCATCAGAACGTCTACGACGCATCGGGCGACTTGATCGGCTTATCAAATACTACAGCTGCGCATCCGTTTGAGGTTGTTCACAAACATTATGAGCGGATTGGCAAATTACTTGAAA
>JAICWQ010000136.1 GCA_025934755.1 Chthoniobacterales bacterium
AAAATTTCCGCGGCCGGCGGCGAACTGTTCACGACCCACCACGACATCGTGGTCGCGGTGGTAGATGGCTTGGTCGCAGCCGGACATCCGCGCGGCAGTATTATCGTGTGGGACCGTTCGTTGGAAGGAACGAAAGGGGCCGGTTACAAACCAGGGGACGGTTTTCAACTGAAAGGCATTCCGCCGCGCAGTGGTTACGATCCCAAAGCGATCTTTACTGCGCCCTTGCTCGGCAAACTGATTTGGGGCGACGTGGACTATATCAGCGACACGGGAAAAAGTGTGCCGTTGTCCGACACCGAAAATACCAGCAGCGTCAGCCATTTTTGCCGGATTCTTTCGACCGATGTGACCAAAGTCATCAACGTTCCGGTGATGAGCAGCAGCACGACGAATGGAATCGCCGGTTGTCTTTACAACATGACAATTCCGGACATCGACAACTGGCGCCGATTCGCCCAGGGAACGCCGTTTGGCGCGGAAAGCATCGCCCTTATCTACGCGAACCCAATTATTTCGCAGAAAGTTGTGTTGAACATAATGGATGGCTTGCTCGCGCAATACGGCGGCGGTCCGGCGTCGCAGCCGAACTTTGCTCTGCATCACGCGACCCTTTACGCGAGCAAAGACCCGGTGGCGTTGGATGCCACCGCGGTGAAGCAGCTCGAGGCCTGGCGCGCCAAGTCGAGTTTTCCGCCAATCGGCCGGCTCGCGAGTTATATTCCAACCGCAACCACCGTCGGTCTGGGCAATTCGGATTCGAGTCGGATTGAGGTGAAAAATGTCGGCCGCTGAAACCCCGGCTGAGCAATCGTCGCGGCCCGTCCCGGTTTCAGCCTTGCGCGGACCGATCCTTCGCCGCGTTTCGCGTTCGTTCTATCTCTCGATTCTGTTTTTGCCGGGCAAACTGCGAAATCCAGTCGCGCTCGGTTATCTGTTGGCCCGCGCGTCGGACACGATTGCCGACACAATCGAGCTGCCGATCGAGTTGCGTCTCGACAAACTGGAATTGCTCGCGCGGGAAATTCAGGGCGACGCAAATCCAGACCCAACTTCGAAAGACTTCGCCAGCCACGATCCCCCGGGGATTGGCGATATCAGCGTGTCAGTTTCGCCGCTGCAGAAGAATGAATCCGAAAGGGCACTGATTGAATCTCTCCCATCGTGTCTGGGTTGGCTCGATCAGACTGAGGCGTTCGACCGTGATGAAGTCCGCGCGGTTCTCGAGAAAATCAATCGCGGACAAATCCTCGATCTCCAGCGGTTTCGTGATCCGAAACAAGTCGTGGCCCTGGAAACGGCGGCCGATCTTGATGAATACACTTATCTCGTCGCCGGCAGCGCCGGTGAATTTTGGACCCGCCTTTGCTTCCATCACTTGCGAAAATTTTCCACGCGAAGCGAGAGCGACATGCTCGAACTTGGGAAGCGCTACGGACAGGGTTTGCAGCTGATCAATATCCTGCGCGATGCCGGTGAGGATCTTCGCGTCGGTCGATGTTATTTTCCGAATGAAGAGCTCGCCGCCGCCGCGATGGAGCCGTCGCAGATCGTCCGGGAATCGCAGCGTTTTCTACCGGTGTATCGAAAGTGGCGCCAGAAAGCAGAGCAGGGGATCAAGGCGGGATTTGATTATTCCAATTCGATTCGGAACCGGCGCGTCCGTATTGCGACGGTTCTGCCGGCGCTAATCGGCGCGCGCACGCTCGCGCTGTTGCGCGAAGCGAGTGCCACCGTGCTTCATCGGCGGATCAAAGTTCCGCGAAAAGAAGTCCGCTCCATTATCACATCGGTAACGTCAAGCCTCGGCTCGCGGTCGCGAATCGAAACCCTCTTTCGAGACTTGTCGAGGTAGGGGCGACTGACCTCAGTCGCCATGGTTGTTCAGTCGACGCCGCCATCTACAGGTCGCCATGGCCGTTCGGCGAAGAGCAGCTACCTACAAGAAATAATTGCGCTGCTTATCGCTGATGGGTTTTTCAAGCCGGTCTAACACCTGCATCATGTCTTCCCAGACTTTGCGTTTTTCCGACGGCGCCTGGTTTCGCAGAAGATAGGCCGGGTGATAAGTGACCATTAACGGTGTGCCGTTGAACGAATCCCATCGGCCTCGCAGCTCCCGCATCGGTGCGCGGGTTCCGAGTAGTCCTTCAACCGCCACCGCGCCAAGCGCCACAATCACTTTCGGTTGAATGATGTCGATCTGCTCCATCAAATACGGGCGGCAGGTTTGCATTTCCGTCGGAGTGGGAGGGCGGTTGCCGTAAGAACTGCCGGGAGTATCCGGCCGGCATTTTAAAATGTTCGCGATATAAACTTCACCCCGACCAAATCCCATCGCCTTGATGATTTTCGTGAGCAGCTGACCGGCGCGGCCGACGAAAGGCTCGCCCTGCGCATCTTCGTCGGCGCCCGGCGCTTCGCCAACGAACATCAGATCGGCGTCAGGATTGCCGACGCCAAAGACAGTCTGGGTCCGTGAGTTCGCCAGGTTTGGACACTTAACGCATGCGGAAACGCGTTCGTTGATCTGCGCGAGCTTGTCGATCTTGTGTTCTTTAGACGGACACGTGTTCTCATGTCCCATTAAATTGGGCGACGACAGAGCTGCGCTCTCCACCGCCTCGATTTCGGACGACGATGGAAAGCGATTCAATATTTCGAGAGCGCGGCGGGATGCGCACGGACGGTGCGGGGTTTCATCGCGCATCCGCTCGAGAGTCTGCAAAACCGATTCGAGCGCGCGGGGAAACTGCATGCAAGATCATGAGAAATTTTGCGATTGCGCGCAATATTTTACCGCAGAGAAACAGAGTGATCGCCGAGGAAAATATCATTTCACCTCTGCGCTCTCTGCGTCCTTTGCGGTAGATTGATGGCAATGAGTTCGAGGTTAAGCGATTACGAATATCCGCTTCCCGAATCGCTCATCGCGACGCGGCCGCTACCCCGACGCGATGAATCCCGGATGATGGTGCTTCATCGGGATTCCCAGACGATCGAACACCGGCAGTTTGGCGATCTGACGGCTTTTCTGCGACCGGGCGATTTGGTGGTCCTAAATAATACCCGCGTTCTCGCCGCGCGCAGATTTTCGGACGATCACAAGGTCGAGTTTTTGTTTTTGGAGAAGCTCGGCCGCGCCCGGTGGAAATGTTGGGTGAAACCGGGACGAAAGATGCGAGTCGGTTCCACTGCGACAATCGATAATGTCCAACTGCGGGTTGAAGAAATTTTGTCCGATGGCGAACGAGTCGTTACCCTGGCTGAAGACATCGATGTCTATGCGCGCGGCTCGATGCCGATTCCGCCGTACATCCGGCGTGAAAGCGATGTCGCCGACGCGGAGCGTTATCAGACAGTGTTCGCTCAAACGCCTGGTGCGCTGGCGGCGCCGACGGCCGGCCTGCATTTTACATCGCAACTCTTAAACGAGATTCCGCACACTTTTATCACCCTCCACGTTGGTCCCGGGACCTTTAAGCCGGTAGACGCAGAAAACATCACGGACCATCACATGCACGCGGAATCGTTTTCAATTTCAGATGAAGGAGCGAAGAAGATCAACGAAGCCAGCCGAATCCTGGCCGTCGGCACCACGACCGTGCGGGCGCTGGAAACTGCGGCCCAAAACTCTCGAATGCAAAATGCATTCAAGATTCCCCGTATCGAGGAGCCCACTCGAATGCAAAATGCATTCAAGATTTCAAGACCCAGAACTGAGGTTGCAGCGCAGGCAGGTGAAACCAGCCTGTTCATTTATCCGCCGTTCGAGTTTCAGATTGTGGACGGGATGTTGACGAATTTCCATCTGCCGCGCTCGACTTTGCTCATGTTGGTCAGCGCGTTCGGGGGCCGGGAGTTTGTGTTGCGCGCTTATGCGGAAGCGGTCCGGGAGCGTTATCGGTTTTACAGCTACGGCGATTGCATGCTGATCCTGTAATCCTCCTCTTCCTCTCAGTCTGAATCTTGTCCAATGGGAGCTGCGAGGAAGACGAAGATTCGGCCGCGCTCGCTCTTTTTATTCGTGTAAATTCGCGTGAATTCGTGGTTAAAGAGAAAGCAAGATGAACGAGATCGATCAACCGAAAGGCGAGCTCGTCATCCAGACCATCGCGATGCCGAAAGACACCAATCGCGATGGCGACATTTTTGGCGGGTGGCTTGTTTCCCAAATGGATTTGGGCAGCGCGATTCTCGCCGGCAAGATCGCAAAAGGCCGGGTGGTGACGGTGGCCATCGACGGAATGGCGTTTCTTAATCCGGTTCGAGTGGGCGACACGGTCGGGTGTTACGCCTGGTTGGAAAAAATCGGCCGGACCTCAATGAAGATCTGCGTCGACGTCTGGGTGACCCGTTATCAGACTGGCGACAGGGTAAAGGTTACCAGCGGAGTGTTTACTTACGTTGCGCTCGGAGCGGACGGGAAACCGACCCCGGTGGTCCGCGATGGCTGACGAGAAATCAAGCCGCTGTTTCGTGGGGCGCGAGAGCCGTAAGCAAATCGAAGTGTTGCGAAAGCATCAGCTCGTCGACGGCGCGGTACAATTTCAGTTCGCATACTGAGCAACTGCGAAACAACTCCGCAAGGGTCAGCGGGATCGCCGGGCGAATAGACAGTTTCGCCTTCTTCGAGGTGGCGGACCTCCGAAAGCGCGCCCAGAGCCTTTCGCTCCAACGGCTTTAAGGTCGTGCAAAACCCAAAGAAGTCCCTGCCTCGCTCGATGTTCGGTTCGAAAGCAAGCCCCTGTGCGAGCGAGTTTGAAGGCGAATTGCCAACGAACAATTTCGAGTCGGTTACGGCCGCGAAGGTTGCTCTGGAGATTGCGTCGCGACGCCGTCCGAAGCGGAAACGGTCACCGGAGCGACGGTCAGCTCTTTGGATGGAGCCGCTGACTCCGGTTCGCTGACGGGATCGAAAACGGATGGATAATTCGCCGAAACGTCTTCCACGCTGGTCGTCGTTTGCGGCGGTCCCGGCTCGGTTTGTTTCAGTTTTTGCTTCAACTGGCGATTGGCCGCTTTTTGATCGCGCGCCATTTGTTTCTGGCGCTGTTTAATTTGGTGCTGCACGTAATGGCGGTATGCCCGTTCGCGGCGGGCTTGCGGGCTCATCGAAACGCAGCCGTTTGAAGTGAAACAGCAGACGACGATCAGACAAAGGGTCGAGATTTTCCTGTGCACCCGTTCTTTAAGAGCATGAGGCGTGCGAGGAGGTACGGGCGTTGCCCTCAACGGCCCGCGGGCGATTGAGAGCAATCGCCCCTGCCTACACCAGCGTCGATCGGCGGTCGTCCGCCTTCGCGCGCTACGGCGTGAAAAGGAGACCGCCGCTAAAGAAGATTCCGGACCGCACTTACCGCTCGCAGATAAATTCGATGAGCCCCGCCGCGTAAAAGCTCCTGCGTCATTAAATCGACCGGATCATTACTCTGGGCCGGCATCATTTGGGGAAGGGCGGCTTCCTTTTCGCCGCTCCGGGAAACTTCCAAAAGATCACCACACTTTGCCGGAGCGACGCAAAACTTCACCCTCTCCGATTTCAGAACGACTTCGCCAATCGGGCTCCCCGCCTTTTGCTCCAGCTCGATGTTGATCTTGCGATTGTTCGAATCGACGAATCGGCAGCTTCCGTTCATGTGCTGCTGGTTCGTTTTCCACCTTAGCTGCGAAGCCAGCCAGCCAATTAAAAGAATCGCGGTGGATTTGTAACCTGGCGCGAAATCCACGGTGACGTTTTCCATTTCCGCGAAGTGATGATGCGAAGCTGGATGGTCAAAAAACTGGGCCAGCGCGTAACGAACTTTGTCGAGTCGGGTCCAATTCAGATCGCAAAGAACAATACGTTGTTTGGCTTCCCGCTCCGCGGTTTCGACCAATCCCATCTGCTTGTCGAAATCTTTCCAGGTTTGGCTGTCGAAGATCAGCCGGTCGACCCACGCCCACAGTTGCGGATCCATGTCATCCGGAAAATCGTCCTGCCACCAAAGATAAAGTGGAAGATCGGAGTCGAGATGGGAAAAGACAATACTCGGCAACCATTTGACGCACGGGCCCTGTAGCAAAAACGAAATTTGTTCCGAACAAATTTGCTTCCCTCCGGCTCGAGTGACGTGGCAATGGGCGTTAACCCACGCCTCGATGCGATCTTCTTTCGATTCGCGAGTCGCGCCAATCACCAGGGCACGGCAGGCATGGTTTTCGGTGATCTTCGCGATCAACTCGGTATTTTTTTCGAGCGAGCCCGGTTTCTCGCTGTAAACCGCGAGATTAATCAGCGACGCGCGGGTCATGGCGCCTTCACCTTCCTGCCAAAGCTTTTTCAACTGGATGCCGATATCGCTGATCGCCACCGGCTGGCCTAACGAATACGATTCGGAAACCTCCGGCATAAATTCAAAGTCTTCGCCAGGCCCGTCCGTCACGGGCCAGAAGCTCGTCGGCTTGCTCCGGGCCCCACGAACCCGCCGGATAAAAATATAATTCGGGCGCGTCTTTTTTTGCCGACCACGCCTTTTCGATCGGGTCGATGAACGCCCACGCTTGCTCAACTTCGTCGCGACGGGC
This sequence comes from Chthoniobacterales bacterium, assembly GCA_025934755.1. Lineage (GTDB taxonomy): Bacteria > Verrucomicrobiota > Verrucomicrobiia > Chthoniobacterales > UBA10450 > AV40. The sequence continues at coordinate 6,568 of JAICWQ010000136.1, forward strand.
AAACAGGGTGGCATCACCACTCATCGCGTCGAGCAATAGCCGCTCGTAGGCTTCGGGGCTCGCCTTCCCGAAAGTGGTGCCGTAATGAAAATCCATCTTCACCGGCTCGATCCGGAAACTGGTGCCTGGAATTTTCGCCTGCATGCGCAATGAGATTCCCTCATCGGGCTGAATTCGAATGACCAGAACGTTCGCATCGTTGGTTTCCTTGCTGAACAAAACCATCGGCGCTTTTTTGAAGTGGACTGAGATTTCGGTGGCTGATTTCGGCAATCGTTTGCCGACCCGCATGTAAATCGGCACGTCCCACCAGCGCCAGTTGTCGATGTTCAACCGCAGAGCGACGAAAGTGTCGACCGTGGAGTTTGGGTCGACTCTCTCCTCTCTGCGATAGGCCGGGACCGGCTTGCCATTGATCGCGCCCTCAGCATACTGAGCGCGCACGACGTCGGTGGCGACTCCATCGACGGTCATTCGTCTCAGGCAGCGGACGACTTTAACTTTTTCATCGCGAATGCTGTCAGCGCGCAAATCACTTGGCGCCTCCATTGCGACCAGGCAAAGCAGCTGGAGCAAATGATTCTGGACCATGTCGCGGAGCGCGCCGGCAGTTTCATAATAACCGCCCCGTCCTTCTACGCCGAGCGTTTCGGCTGCAGTGATCTGGACATGATCGATGTAGCGCGTGTTCCAAAGCGGTTCGAAAATGGCGTTGGCGAACCGCAACACTAAAATGTTCTGGGCGGTTTCTTTTCCAAGGAAATGATCGATCCGGTAGGTTTGCTCTTCGCTGAACGAATTGCTGATGACGCGATTTAGTTCGCGCGCCGAATCCAAATCCGTGCCGAATGGTTTCTCTACAATTACGCGGGCCCAGCTTCCTTCAGGCGCTTTGTTCAACCCCGCGGCTTTGAGATGTTTGAGGATCGGTTCGAATTGATCGGGTCCGACCGCAAAATAGAAGAGACGGTTTCCGCGGGTGCCGTGCTCCTGGTCAATTTTTTCCAGTCGCTGGGCCAGGGTTTTGAATCCGGATTCATCCGCGAAATCGCTTTGATGATAAAACAGTGATTGGGCAAAGTTGTTCCAGATTTCGTCCCGAACAGCCTGCCGCGAAAATTCTTTGACCGACTGTTCCATTTCTTTGCGAAACCCCTCGTCGTTCTTCGGACGGCGGGCGAAACCGATCACGGTCACCGCAGGGGGCAACTCACCATCGGCGGCGAGATTGTAGAGAGCGGGCAGAAGTTTTCGGTGAGTCAGATCACCGGTCGCGCCGAAAATCACAATGCTGCACGGCTGCGGCACCGCGCGAGTGGACAATCCTTCGCGCAAAGGATTCGTCTGGGAGTGTTCGGCCGCACGATTCATGAGTTTGGAAAACTGTAGCGGCGCTCTATGAGCGCCGAAACTACTAAATGTCGGCAGTCATAGACCGCCGCTACCACTCAGCTTGGCAGCGGAAAACGCCGGGTCATGTCGCGGACGTTTTCGCGAACGCGATTGAGCGCGGACTCGTCGGCCCGGTTTTGCAACGCTTCGGCGATGAGATCGGAGATTTCGAGCATTTCCTCTTCTTTCATGCCGCGGGTTGTGACCGCCGGAGTTCCAACCCGAATGCCGCCCGGTTTGAACGGCGAACTGGTGTCGAACGGGATCGCGTTTTTGTTCACGGTGATGCCGGCGCGATCGAGCGTTTCCTGCGCGTCTTTGCCGTTTAGATCCTTCGGGCGAAGATCGACCAGCATCAGGTGATTGTCGGTGCCTCCGGAGGTGATGCGATAACCGTGCTTGGACAGGCCGGCGGCAAGCGCTTTGGCGTTCACGACGA
>JAICWQ010000151.1 GCA_025934755.1 Chthoniobacterales bacterium
ATTGCGATAAACGCGAAGGGGTTCATTCTCTGGTCGTCAGGCTGGGAATTCCAGGCAGTCTCCGACTGGCGCAGCTCCTCCACTTACTTCTTTGGATTGCCCTGATTGCCTTCGGCTTGATTGCTCGGCTTGGAGGAATTTACTTCGACGCGATGGCGCTGGTGGCGGCGGCGTTATTTTTCGAACACCGCAGCGCGCGTTCGCTCGACGTGGCAGGCATCAACCGCGCATTCTTTCAGAGCAACGCTTTCGTTAGCGGCGTTTTTCTCGCCGGCGTGTGTCTGGACCGGCTGCTTTAGCTGAGGGACAATTCCAATCGCATTAGCACCGGGCTTCAGCCCGGCGGTCAGCGCCATGTCATGTGCTCAACCGCTTCAGCGGTCTCTGTCTGAGCAAAACTGCTGAGGCAGTTTCGGTGCTTCAGCTCCCGGTCACACCTCGCTGAAACGAGGTGTTAATGAAAACTACATTTCGTTCAACATTGCCACGCGTCTTTCGTGGCGGCCCCCGTCGAACCCGGTCTCCAGCCAGATCCGCACAATCTTCATCGCCATTTCTTCAGGAATCACCCGTTGCCCTAACGAAAGAACATTCGCGTCATTGTGTTGCCGCGACAATCGCGCGACCTCTTCGTTCCAGCAAAGCGCGCAACGGACGCCATGGACTTTGTTTGCCACCATGGCTTCGCCATTTCCCGATCCGCCGAAGACAAAACCGCGTTCGCATTCGCCCCGGGCTACGGCTTCCGCCGCCGGCCGAATGAAAAGGGGATAGTCGACCGGAGCTTCGCTGAACGTCCCGAAATCTTTGACTTCATGACCAAGTGAAGTCAGCAGCTCCTTCACTTTCTCCTTGTAACGAAAACCGGCGTGATCCGTGCCGAGGGCAATCTTCATAAGACACGAATTACACGAATTATCGCAAATTTCACCACTCTTCGGTCAGGATGTTCTTGGATTCGTGGTCATTCGTGAAATTCGTGTCTAACCACCATGGAGTTTTGCCAGCTGGTTCCAAATCTCTCGTTCCCGCTCGGTTAATTTTTTTGGAATCTGAATTTGGGTGACCACATAAAGGTCCCCGCGGTTCGCCGAAGCGCCCGGAAGTCCGCGTTCGCGCAAGCGAAACCGCTGACCACCTTGTGTCCCAGCAGGAACTTTAAGCCGAACCGTTCCTTCCAAAGTCGGCACTTTTAATTCTGTCCCGAGCGCTCCCTGCCAGGGTGCGATCTTTACTTCATGAATGAGGTCGTTGCCTTCAACGGTGAACTCCGGATGTTTTGCCAGACGGACCCGCAGGAAAAGATCGCCACTCTTCCCGCCCCGGGCTCCGGCTCCGCCCTGGCCAGCCAATCGGATTCGTTGTCCCTCGTGAACTCCGCGAGGAATTTTTACCTGGTAGGTTTCAACTTTGTTTGAGCCAGGCCGGCGCAATGAAACGGTCCGCTTCGATCCGTGCAAGGCTTCTTCGAGAGCGACCAGAATGTCCGCTTCGACATCAGCGCCGCGTGCCGCTGTCGCTTCGCGTCCGCCAAAACCTCCGAACGCCGAACGTCCCCGTCCGCCCCCAAAAAACGCTTCAAAGAAATCACTGAAGCCGGTGCCCCCGAATTCAAATTGCACGCCGCCGCCGTCGCCCCATTGTTGAAACCCACCGCCGGGCTGACCGCCCCAATCCGGCGGCGGCTGAAATCCGCCAGGTTGGTTCCAATTCGCGCCGAGCTGATCGTATTTCTTACGCTTCTCCGAATCGCTCAGGACTTCATAGGCTTCGTTGATTTGCTTGAATTTCTCCTCCGCCGCCTTCTTGTCCTTGGCCACGTCGGGATGATACTTGCGAGCGAGTTTCCGGAACGCGCTCTTGATTTCGTCCTCAGTCGCGGTTTTGGAAACACCCAGCGTCTCATAATAATCTCTGAACTGTACCGCCATTGACTCAACCTTGTGCCTCCCGGTGATTGGCGCAACCGTATGGAGCGATGCAGGACCTCGGAAAATTCCTCATGGTGATTGGCGTTGTTGTGCTGGTCCTCGGATTCGTTTTGTGGAGCGGGTTCGCTCCAAAATGGCTGGGGCGTCTGCCCGGCGATATTCGGATCGAACGCGAGCACGGCGCTTTTTATTTTCCAATCGTCACCTGCATTATCGTCAGCATCGTGCTCAGTCTGATCATGTCGATCTTCCGGCGGTGATGCCCGTGTCCGCAAAACAGCGCGCCCTGGACCGGCATGTCGCTCGGTTGCGAAAGTGCCGCCGTTGTCCAAGGATGAAATCCACGCCGGTATCGGGCGTAGCGATTATTAGTGAAGTGATGATAATCGGCCAGGCGCCCGGTCCGCGCGAGCCAACCTTGAAACGGCCGTTTGCGCATACTGCGGGTCGGACCCTTTTTCGCTGGTTCGAGAATTTTTGCGGGATGAATGAAGCTGTTGTCCGCTCGAAGATTTATTTCGCCGCCGTTTGCCGATGTTTTCCCGGCAAAGTTCCGGGCGGCACCGATCGGGTCCCGGCGCCGGACGAAGTTCGGAATTGTTCGGCGTGGCTGAATGAAGAAATCGAGATTTTGAAACCGCGATTGATTATTCCGGTGGGCCGACTGGCAATTGGTCAATTCATTGGATGCGAGAAACTGGAACAGGTGATCGGCGGAAAGTTTCGGGCAGACCGGGAGGGTCACATTTTCGATTTGATTCCACTTCCGCACCCGTCCGGCGCGTCGCCCTGGCATAAAATTCCGCCGGGGAAACAGCTTCTCGAAAAAGCGATGCGCAAAATTGCGCGCCACCGGGCAATCAAAGCGTTGAACGGTTGAGGAGTTGAGGAGTTGAGGAGTTACAGCAGATTCATGTTTCTTCAATGACCATACAGGTTCCAACTCGCGCCGAGATTCCTGATGCCGACAAATGGGACCTCGGCCACTTATTCTCCAACGCCGGAAAGTGGCAGGAAGATTTTGCCTCGGTCCAGGCGACTTATCCCCGGATCAAAGAATGGAAGGGCAAGCTTGGCCGGTCCGCGAAAAATCTCGCCGACTGTTTGGAATTCGAAAAGACGCTCGACCTGAAAATTGAGCGTCTTTATCACTTCGCTTCGCTGCAGTTGGCCGAAGACAGCGCAAACACTGAATACCTGGCCCGGGTAGGCCAAATCCAGAACCTGCTTACTCAAATTGGGGAAGCGTTTGCCTTCGTCGTCCCTGAAATCCAAGCAATCGATGACGCGATGTTCGCGAAATTCATCGTCGACCCGGCACTGACCGATTGGCGAATCCGGCTGAACAAAATCCGCCGCCTGAAACCGCATGTCCTTTCAGAGCCGGAGGAACGGATTCTCGCCCTCGGTGCGGCTGCTCTTAATGGTTACGACGACACCTTTTCCCAGCTCACCGATGTCGACATGAAGTTCGGCGCGCTGATGGACGAGAACGGTCATGAGAAGCCGCTGACTCAAAGTTCCTTCAGCTCGTTTTTGGTCAAACGCGATCCCGACCTGCGGAGACGCGCGTTTCATCAGTTTTATGCCGAGTTTCAGGATCATCAGTACACTCTCGCCAGCTCGCTGGCCTACTCGGTTAAGGCGGACATTTTTCGCGCGCGGGCTCGAAATTATTCGTCGGCGCTGGATGCCGCGCTCTTCCCGGATGACGTCCCGGTCTCGGTCTATCACGGCTTAATCAAAGCCGTTCGGGCAAACTTGCCGCCGCTGTTTCGGTATTTTGAACTACGGCGACGCGCGCTCGGCCTGAACGAACTTCATCACTACGACACCTATGTGCCCCTGGTCGCGGAAATTGAATCGCACATCCCATTTGATGAAGCGATCGACAAGGTCGTGGCCGCGTTGCAGCCGCTCGGAAAAGAATACGTCGACGCTCTTCGCCAGGGTCTCCGCGGCCGGTGGTGCGATCGTTATGAAACGAAAGGCAAACGAAGTGGCGCATTCTCTTCGGGAAGCTATGGCGCGCCACCCTACATCCTGATGAATTATAAAGAGGACGTTTTCGCCGATCTTTACACTCTCGCGCACGAGGCCGGCCACTCGATGCACACCTGGTTGGCTCAAAAATCGCAGAAGTTTCAGGATTACGATTACCCGATTTTTTTGGCTGAAGTTGCCTCGACATTTAATGAGGAACTCTTGACCCATTATTTGCTCGAGCAGACGCATGATCCGAAAATGCGCGCTTACATTATCAACCGGCAGATCGATGACATTCGCGGCACCCTCTTTCGACAGACCATGTTTGCCGAGTTTGAAAAAGTGGTCCACGAAATCGAAGAGAATGGGGATGCGCTCACCCTGGATGTTTTCAAGTCCGAGTATCACAAGTTGCTTACCACATACTTCGCTGAGAACTTCGTTCTCGATCCGCAACTCGATTTGGAATGTCTGCGGATTCCGCATTTCTACGGCGCGTTCTATGTTTACAAGTACGCCACCGGAATTTCGGCTGCCGTCGCGTTATCGGAAAAGGTATTGCGAAACGAACCCGGGGCGGTCGATGCCTACCTCGGTTTTTTGACATCCGGCGGTTCGAAGTTCCCGCTGCAAACGTTGAAGGCCGCCGGCGTTGACATGACCACGGCGGCGCCAATCGAAAGCACCTTGCGCCTGTTTGAGCGGCGGTTGGGGGAGCTGGAGCAGCTTCTTTTATAGCGGCGGTCCGCAACCCCGGTGGCGATTGGGTCAATCGCCTCTGCCTGCCCTTGGCAAGGTCCCTGCTTAAAGCCTTTCGTGGATTACGAATGGCGACTTCGGGCCGCGGCGGGATACGCCGAACTGGGCATGAATCGGGAATCCGTTGCCGAACTGAACGGCATCGAAAAGCCTCAGCAGGATCGCCCCGAGGTTTTGCAGTTACGGCTTCACCATTTGATGCGCCAGAAAAGGTGGGCCAGCGCTTTGAACGTCAGCCGGAAACTCTGCCGGGTCGCGCCCCAATGCACCGCCGGATATCTTCATGCGGGCTTTTGTCTGCATGAGCTGGGTAAAACTTTGCAGGCCAAAAAGCTCCTCTTGAAAGGGCCAATCGGCCTCCTGCGCGAGCCGATCTATTATTATAATATGGGTTGTTACGACGCCCTTCTGGGCAATTCGAAATCCGCCCAGGTGCACTTGCTGACCAGTTTCAAGATGGATCCGTCATTCCGCGACATCGCCAAAAAAGATCCGGATCTGCAATCGGTGCGGGAACTGATTTAAGGTGGATCGCGCCCACCGGGCGCGATTAAATATCAACGCGCCCGGAGGTCGCGTTCCACCTAAATGATTCAACTTCACCCGGACATTCTCCGCGCCCGTCTCGAACCGCTGTTTCAGGAGAATTTCGAGAAATTTGGCGAGCTCGGCGCGGCCGTTTCAGTTTGGCAAAATGGCAAGGCAATTCTCGACCTCCACGGCGGATTCCGGGACGCGAGGCGCCAACAGCCCTGGACCGATGACACGCTCGTTCTGATTTGGTCAGCGACCAAAGGACTGGGCTCGGCCTGCCTGTTGCATGTTTTGCAAGAGCACAAAATAGACATCGAACGCCGGGTGGCTGAGCTCTGGCCCGAGTTCGCCCAGGCCGGGAAGGATAATATCACGCTTGCCCAGTTGCTCTCGCATCAGGCCGGTCTGGCCGCGCTTGATCGACAGGTGGACATTTTCGATTACCCGGCGGTGATAGATGCTTTGGAAAAACAGAAACCGAATTGGCGGCCTGGAGATGGCCATGGGTATCACGCGCGCACCTTTGGATTTTTGATCGACGAGGTTGCTAGGCGAATTGCCGGGGTGAGGATCCCTGAATACTGGCGGACGACTTTTGCGGGACCGCTGGCGCTCGATATTTGGATCGGTTTACCCGAATCGGAAAATCATCGAGTGGCGACCATGTATGCGGCCAAGGCCGGCAAAACCGCCCAATCGCAAACCCGCTACTGCGGCTCGGAGTTTTACCGGGATCTTGCCACGCCGGGAACGCTGGCCCGCAGAGCGTTCAGCTCCCCGCGGGGACTGGAGGCAGTCAGCGCGATGAACAAGCCCGAAAACCGCGCGCAATCGTTCGTTTCGTTTGGCGGGATCGGCAGCGCGAATTCGTTAGGCAAATTTTATTCCATCCTGGCAGACGGTGGCGCTCCATTTTTTACGGAGCGAACCATGCGCTGGATGATGACGACGCTGACCGACGGAATGGACCGCGTTTTTCAAACACCGACAGCGTTCTCGGCCGGCTTTATGAAAGAGGCACGCGACTCCACAAAGAAGATTTTCGGAGGATTCACGAAACCGCCAGTCCGGGTCGGACCATTTGGCCATCCAGGCGCTGGGGGAAGTGATGCCTTCGCCGATCCCCAAAGCAGGATCAGTTTTGCTTACTTGATGAATCAGATGGAGCAAACCATTTTGCCTAACGACAAATCGTTGCGGCTGGTCGACGCGATTTATCAGTAGAATCGGCTCGGTGAACCAGAATGGCGGTTGTGGTGAACCGCCGCTACCTACTTGCCGATGATTGTTAAATGTACCCGGCGGCGATGGGAATCGCGGCGATGCTCGAACAAAAAGATTCCCTGCCAGGTGCCGAGCTGCAGTTTGCCATCGACGATTGGGATCGTTTCGCTGGTCCGGGTAAGCACCATCCGGATGTGTGAGGGCATGTCGTCCGGGCCTTCGTCGTCGTGCTCGTAGTCCGCGTCTTCGGGGACCAGCTTTTCGAAGAATCTCTCGACGTCGCGGCGCGCCGCCGGCGCCGCGTTTTCCATCAGGGTCAAACTGCAACTCGTGTGCTGAACAAAAACGGTGACCGTTCCATTCCGGACGGCAGACTTGTCGATCTTGCTCTGAATTTCATCGGTAATTTCATAAGTGCCTTTGCCGTCGGTTGAAATCGCGAGTTGGTCGTGGAGCACCTGCATCGTCCAAAGCTAACCGACGCGCCCGGTCTCGCTAACTAAAAGCCAGCCGCGCTCGGAAAAGCCCGAGGAAGTGCGTTCAACTGGTCAGGGACCTCTGCGTATTGGCGTGGGGGTTGGGGTAGGCGTCGGCGTGGGGGTTGGGGACGAAAGCAGAGGGGTTGCTGTTGGAGTAGGAGTCGGCGACGAAGGCGGAGGAGTTGGTGTAGCAGTAGGTGTCGCACTTGCTAGTGGAGTCGGCGTTGGAGTGGGGCTTGGACCGCATCCACGGCGTCCGCACGGAGTGGGTGTTGGTGTCGGACTAGGTGCCGCCGTCGGGGTGGTGGTAGGCGTCGGATTAGGCGTTGTCGTTGGAGTCGCGCTTGTTAGCGGAGTCGGCGTAGGCGTAGGCGTCGGACTACTCACCGGGGTCGGTGTCGGGGTTGGCCCACATCCCCCATGTCGGCACGGGGTGGGAGTTGGCGTCGGCG
>JAICWQ010000145.1 GCA_025934755.1 Chthoniobacterales bacterium
ATTGAATTACGAACGCGCCCTGACCCTCGATCGGCATCATCCCGAGGCGCAGGCCAATTTGCGGATTGTCCGTGATGAAGCCCGCGCGCTGGAATTGATTCCGACAAAATTGGAACGCGCACTCACGGTCCTTACTCGAGATCAATACACTTTGACGGCCGCGATTGCGTTTTGGGTGTGCGCCTTCGGCTTTGTTACCGTCGCTTTTTCGTCCGGCCGTCGTCGCGGTTTGATCGCGGTGTCGATTTTATCATTGGCCGTGTTTGTCTTCTCTGCTTTTGCGGCCTGGCAGCGTGAACATGGAAAACATGGCGCCGGTCTGGCGATCGTAACGGCCGAGAACGCAGACGCTCGACTGGCGACAGCAGATACTTCTAATCGAGTCTTAACCCTGCCTGCCGGAAGCGAGATTGAAATTTTGAGTCAACGCGGCGACTGGATCTACGCAGCATTGCCCAACGATCTGCGAGGTTGGTTGCCCGCAAAAAGCGTCGAAACAGTGCGGCTTTAGTCGCGCCATCAGCAATCGCGCAGCATTATTTGCGGCGATCATCGATCGCCAGTACAGGATTTGTATGAAGGCGGAAATGGACGTCGAGACGAATCGAAAGGCGCTCCAAATCAATGTCGACGCGTATAAATACGGAACCTTCGCCGAAATCGGAGCGGGACAGGAAGTAGCCCGCCGTTTTTTTCTGGTTGGCGGCGCCGCCGGGACGATTGCGAAAACAATGTCCGCCTACGACATGACCTTCAGCGATGCGATTTACGGCCCGGCCGATCGTTACGTCAGCCGGGTGCGTTTAAACACCATGCTCGATCACGAATACGATCTTCTCGTGGAAAGGCTCGACAAAAAACTGGGGAGCGAGCGAACATTTTTTGTTTTCGCCGACACGGTGGCGGCACGGAGTTTCAAACAGCACAACGAATCGCACGGTTGGCTGGGCATTCGATTTCAAAACCAGCCTCGTGGCGAACCGAGTCAGATTATCATCCACGTTCGGTTGCTTGACGAATCAAACGCCGAGCAACAGGAGGCCCTCGGGGTCATCGGCGTAAATCTGCTTTATGCCGCGTTCTATGAATCGCTGCCGGAACGATTGATCTCAGCTTTGCACGAAAATCTGGCGCCGGGGCGGATGCAGGTCGATCTCATTCAGTTTTCCGGGCCGGCCTTCGCCAAGATCGACAATCGCCTCATGAATCTCCAATTGGTGAGTCAAGGGCTGACCGATGCGGTGATGTTCAAGGCGAACGGAGAAATGGTGCAGGCATCGGAAATTTTACACAAAAAAGCCATCCTGATCGAGCGAGGCAGTTTCCGTCCGGTTACATACGCAACAAACGACATGCTGGAAGGTGCGCGCCGCCAATTCCTCAAAGAAACAGGTTGCTCGGAAAAGGATCTGGTCGTGCTGATGGAAATGACGCTCGAGAACCTGCTCGCGGAAGGTCAACTGAATCACGCTGATTTTCTGCAGCGCGTAGACATTTTGGGTGCGCTCGGCCGGACCGTCCTGATTTCAAAATTTGGCGAGTATTATCGGCTGGCCGGTTATCTCTCGCGCTACACCACCAAAATGATCGGCCTGGTAATGGGCGTGCCGAGCTTGCACGAGATTTTTGACGAAAAATATTATTTGAATTTGGAAGGCGGAATCTTGGAAGCGCTCGGTCGAATGTTTAAACACGGGCTGAAGCTTTACGTCTATCCGATGATTGAAGAAAAAAGCGGCAAGGTCGTCAGCGCCAATCACACCGAGGTCGCCCCAAATCTGCGGTCGCTATTTCAATACCTGATCGATAACCGCTACATCGCGGAGATCGCCGATTATGAGAAAGCTTATCTGAGAATTTATCCGGCGGCCGTCCTGGCGAAATTGAAAGCCGGGGACAAAACCTGGGAGGAAATGGTCCCGCCGGAGGTCGCGCAAATCATCAAAGATCGCGAATTTTTCGGGTATCGCGCGGCAGTGGCGGCGTGATTCGCATATCCGGCGCATCAGCGCTCCCACCGCCCGACGTAAAGTGCTCACCAAAAAGCGCCTCCGTGAGGCACGTTTCCCGCTACAGGGGTTACAGCAGCATCATGGCCAAACGCGCAGATTCTGTTGTTGGCATCGACTTGGGCAAACACATGCTCAAGGGCGTCGCCCTTCGACGAAAGAACGATACCCGGTTCGTTTTGACGAGCTTCGCCTCCCGCCCCGTGCCCGAAGAATTTGCGTCACCCGAGGACCTCGCCCGGGAGCTAAAACAATTGCTCCGTGAGCTCGGCGGCGCCAAGGCCTGCGCTTTCGCCGTTTCCGATCCCAGCACGATTTTGCGAATTATCGAGCAGCCGGACACGCCCGTCCATCTTCTCCGCAACGCGTTGCGCTTGAATGGCCTCTCCGTCCTCAACCAGGACTGCAAGGAATTCGTCCTCGATGTCGCCCCGGTCGTTCATCAAAACGAAATATCGGCGATCGACAAGCCCAATTCGGGCTCGAACGTCGCGACCCAAACCGGTGTTCTTACTCAAACCAAATATCTGGTTGGCGGAATATTGCGCAGCCAGATCAAACAAATTGTGGGCGCGGCGTCCAAGGTGCGGGTTTCGGCCGAGTTGCTTCAACTCGCGCCTGTGTGTTCTTTCAACGCCTTCGAATTCGCTTACCCCGACGTTTTTGCAAACGAAGCATTCCTGCTTCTCGACATGGGCCATCTCGAAAGCACGGTCCTGATCGGCAGTCGAAGCGAGCTTGTTCTTGTTCGCAGCATTGACTACGGCGGAAAAGCATTGATGCAGGCGCTTACCGCCGAAGATGCGCTCGATGCGGACGCCGCCTGGTTGATGATTCAGCAAGGCGATGAGGGAATGACCGAAATTTGCCGGAACTCACTCGCCCGATTGGCCATGGAAGTGCGCAATTCGATCGGCTTCTTTGAGGGGCAGCGCGAGGAAAGCATCAGCCGGATCTTCGTTTCGGGCGGCCTGGCCCGCGCCGAAACCGTTTTGCAGAATTTGAGCGATGAATTGAGCCTGCCCTGCGAAATCTGGGACCCGCTCGAGACCTGCGAGGTCGCTCTTCCTGCGGCCAAACGGCAGAGTTTGCCTAACGAATTTGTGTCTCTCAACGTGGCTTGCGGAGTCGCCTTCGAATACTTGAAACGATAACCAGCTCCATGGCCCTGCAACTAAATCTCCTGCACGAAGAAATCCTCGAGCAGCGCCAACGTCAGCGCGATCCGCTTAAGATTGGAATGCTTGTGCTCGCAAGTTGTGGAGCGATTCTGTTTCTTTATTATGCCTGGAACGCTTATCGCACGATCGAGATTAAGAGCCGGCTGAATCACATCACCGCTGACTGGAAAAAGATCGAGCCGGAAGTCACCAAAGCTCAGAAGCATTCCGCCGAACTGACCAACGTCATAAACACGACCCGCGTTCTCGATGATTACATCGACAACCGTTTCTTTTGGGGACCGCTCCTGGAAAGATTGTCCCGCTGCGTTCCGCCAAATGCGCAATTGACCAGTTTGGAAGGACAGGTCCTCGATGAGGAAAAAGGCGGCGGCATTTCTGTGACGATCGATGGAGTTGCCGCGGCTCGTGAACCGCGTTCCGCGGCCGAGGATTTACGGCAAATGTTACTCGAACAACTGGGCAAGACCTATCACGACGTAAAAGTGGAGTTCAAGACTCTTGAGGATGTGGAAACGGTTGCAAATCTCGGCGGCGCCAATGTTCCCATGTCACGTTTCATCCTTGCTATCACTTTCAATCCCAGCGCCAAGCCTAAACCAGGCGCCACGCCCGCTCCAACCCGCGTCAAACGCAAAGGCAACGATGAATCTTCCTAAGCTCTCCAAAGACGAGATCAAGAAGCTCGCGTTGAGCGCGATTGGCTTTGTCGTCCTGCTTTATGTCTATTTCACGTTCTTTCTCGGGCCGCTCCAGAAATCTCGCGACACCACCCTGGCGCAGATCGGCGGGCTACAGAAAAAAATCGACGGCTCGAAAGGTGAGATGGCCAAAGCGGCCAATCTCGAGCGTCAGGCCAAGGATGCCACGATTCGTTTCGCCGCCCTCAAGGCGCTTACCCCTGATGGAGCCCCAATCGCCTGGTTTCCACCTCGGATGAAAACGTTTTTTGCCAACCAGCAAATCGACAAAGCCGTCGCCCGTCTGGAGAGCAACACCAATTTCAAGCAACCCGAATTGTCCAGCTGGAGCAAATATAACTGGCTGATCGAACTGCCTCAGGCCGATTTTGCCGCGCTTGGCAAATCAATTGCCGATCTTGAAAACGCCGAGCCGCTCCTCGAAATCACCAAATTGAACATTCACGTGATGCCTAACGATTCGCAATTTCAACAGATCGGTATTGCCGCGACGACCGTGATCGAAAAACGATGAAAAAATTTCTATTATCGCTTTGTTTTTCAATGATGGTGACTGCGACGTTTGCCACCGGAGAGAAACCCGCACCAGCTTCTCCAAAGACGACGTCCGCCGAAAACGCGCCGGCCAGCAATATTAGTAACAAACCGTCCGGCGATTCGAATCCAATCACGGTCAAAAACAAATCCTCTTTCCAGATCGATGCCGGAACCAGGAGTCCATTCTGGCCGATCGGCTGGAAACCAACTGGTCGCATCGCGGGCGGCAGCGGGACCGACCAGGGCGAAGTTCCGCCGGGCGCTTTTCTCGTCACTAGCATCACCCTCGATGGAACAACCCATTTTGCCATCATCAACGGCAAAACAATGAGCGAAGGCCAGCAATTCGGATTGCAGGTCGGGACCCAGGTTTATCAAGTCACGGTGAAACGAATCGAAGACGGCCGCGTAGTTCTGGGCCGCCACGACGAGGAAATCGTCGTCCCGCTGCGCCGGAAATAAACCGCAGCCAGCTTTCTGGCTCCCAGGCCGTTAGTTCTCAGCGGACGCACGTGTAAATCGCTGAGTTCCGGCGGCTTCAATTAAGTTTTCACGCAGGAAACGCAAGTGTTTGGCGCCGGCTCTTGATTCGATTTCTAGCGTTCGGCGTTTCTACCCAAACAACGGTGTCGCTTGTCTTGTTACCCTCGAATTGTCGGGCAAGCGCTTCGCCTTCCGCAATTAGCCGTTCAACATCGGCGTCGCCGTGACCGGAACAAACTCGCTTTCGCGCAGCACGACCGGCTTTGTGCCGCGAATCAGCTGCCACCATTGACCGGCCGAGCCGACGACGATCAGAAACACGAAGAGCATGAAAAACCCGGCAACGATCGCATCGAATTGCCAAACGCGGGCCTGTCGCAGTAGCTCGCTGGCTTTGATTGGATCGGTGCTCGCTTGAGTGGCGAGCGATTGTGCGCCGCTCAAAAATCCAAGTTTCGGATCCGCCGAAAATATTTTCAGGTACCCGGCCGAGAACGTGACCGCGCACATGAACAGAAGGGGGGCAAGCGTGACGAACAAGTAGCGCGTCTTTTGCATTTTAATCAGAATCGTCGTGCACAAACAAAGCGCGATCACTGAAAGAAGCTGGTTCGCCAAACCAAACAGCGGCCAAAGCGTATTCACGCCACCGAGCGGGTCGATCACTCCCTGATACAAAAACCAACCCCAGGCCGCGACAAGTACGACGCTCGTGACAAAATTTGCGCTCCACGATCGGGTGTTGGCGAGAGGGCGCCACACATTGCCTAACAAATCCTGCAACAAAAATCGTCCGACGCGAGTGCCGGCGTCGATCGTCGTTAAAATAAAGAGCGCCTCGAACATGATCGCGAAGTGATACCAGAGCGCGAGTGCAGTCGGACTCGAGGTGACACGTGCAAACATGTGCGCCATGCCGACTGCGAAGGTCGGCGCCCCGCCCGCGCGGTTATACATCGTTTGCTCTCCGAGATTCTTCGCCAGGACCGCCATTTGATCCTCAGTCACTGGAAATCCTGCGCTCGATACTTTCTGCACGACTTGGCTCGGCGTTCCTTTGATGTTGATTGCGAAATACTCCCCCGGCTGAAGCACCGACGCCGCAATCAAAGCCATCAATGCCACCATCATCTCGGTGATCATTGCGCCATAACCAATGTCGCGAATGCGCGATTCCCGTCCCAGCATCTTCGGCGTCGTACCCGACGCGATCAGCGAATGAAATCCCGACACCGCCCCGCAGGCGATCGTGATGCAAACAAACGGAAACACTGGTCCGGCGAACACGAGACCGGAGCCGTCGATAAATTTTGTCAGCGACGGCATTTGCAGCACTGGATGAATCAGAACCACTGCGACCGCGAGCGCCGCGACCGTTCCGAGCTTTAAGAACGTGCTCAGATAATCCCGCGGTGTGAGCAGCATCCAGACCGGCAAAATCGATGCCGCCAATCCGTAAACCATCACCGCCCATGCGATCCACGTCGCGTCGTGACGAAACCAGGCTTCAATCACTGGGAAGTTGGCCAGGAATTGTCCGCCCCAAACGCCGAATGCGAGACCGACCAAACCAAAAATTGTGATCGCAGTCACGTTCACCTTTCCGCTACGCAACCCGAAACCCATGATCAGCGCGGTGGGGATCGTCATCGCAATTGTAAAAACGCCCCACGGGCTTTTCGCGAGCGCTTGCACAACCACGAGCGCAAGCACAGCGAGCAAGATGATCATGATCGCGAGGACGCTAATCAACGCGAGGAGACCCACGCCGGGGCCGATTTCGTCCTTCACCATTTGGCCGAGAGTTTTCCCGCCGCGCCGCACTGACGCGAACAGCATGATCATGTCGTGTACTCCGCCGCCGAGCGTTGCGCCGATCAAAATCCAAAGTGTTCCCGGCAAGAATCCAAACTGCGCTGCCAGGACCGGGCCAACCAGCGGTCCAGGACCCGCGATCGCCGCAAAATGATGACCGAATACCATCCAGCGGTTCGTCGGCACAAAGTCCTTGCCATCATTTTTAACAACCGCCGGCGTCGCGCGTTCGTCATTCAGCACCAGAATTTTCGCCGCGATCCATTTGCTGTAGAAGCGGTAACTGATCGCCGCCGCGCATAATCCCGCGGTCACGATCCAAAGCGCACTAATCTGCTCTCCCCGCGATATGGCCAGGACCGCCACCGACGCCAACCCCAGCAGCGTTACCCCGACCCAGATCAACTTTTTGCCTGGAGACATTGCCGGAAGTTTAGCTGAAACGCCATCGATGTGCCAGCAGGCGCGATCCGTGGCCACTCTCAATCAATGTCTTCTGTAGAAGCCGGCCGTTCCGCCTTTTGTCATTCCGGGCGAAGTCGAGGAATCTTTCGTTGTTGTCTGGCCTTTGTTGTGTTCGGAAATATCGAGAGATGTCTCGACTCAGCTCGGCATGACAGAAACCGTCAATCAGATCAGCGTGGCTACAGCCGCTCTCTCGCTTCTTTCAACTTGGCCAACTGCTCACCGAAATTTTTCTGCCGGTGCCGATTCAGTTCCACCACATCTCGCGGCGCGCGACCGACGAAGGATTTGTTCGACAGCTTCGATTCCACCGTCCGCAGGTCTGCTTCGACTTTCGCGATCTCTTTGTCCAGACGTTCGCGCTCGGCGGACAGATCGACATCGACGATGAGAAGAATTTCACC
>JAICWQ010000133.1 GCA_025934755.1 Chthoniobacterales bacterium
GACATGGTGCGGCAATCGCCGGCCTCATCGCTGGCCCGTTTGCATTGGTCCGGCGGCGACATTTTTTATCGATCGGGAACCGCCGATCCATTCGTTATCTATCAGGTTCTTTTTAGGAGGGGCACCAAAGCGGAATATTATGTGCCGCCTGCGTTAAAGCCCAAAGTCATTCTCGACATCGGCAGCAATATCGGGGCTTCGATCCTTTATTTTCATCACCAGTTCCCGGATGCGAGCATCATCGGGTTTGAACCGCACCCCGACACCTTTCGTGTCCTGCAAAAAAATGTCGCCCATTTGCCGGGGGTGAGAATTTTCAATTACGGGCTCGGAGCGATTCATCAACGCATTGCCGTTCCCGCGGATGAAGTAAATTTCGGCGCGTTTAACACTCGCGGTCAATTTAAGGACCGTGGTTATCCGGCGGTGCCGGTCGAGTGCGAAGTCCGGAGATTGGATGATCTCTTGCGCGAGCTCGGGATCGCGCGCGTCGACCTGATCAAAATCGACTGCGAAGGCGCCGAAGGCGATGTTTTTTCAACTTTGCCCGATGCGCTTTTGAAGGACTGCCAGTGGATCGTTGGAGAATTTCACGATCACACCGGTTTTGAAGTGCTCGCGCGGCTGGCCCCTCACTTTCATTTGGACCTGAAGAAGAAAATGTTTCGGCCACGGTTTCGCTTTCATGCCTGCAACCTCAGCAGACTGGAAGAATTCTCTCGGTCCGATCTCGATGCATTGCAGCGCTGAGCGCGATCGTTTGTCAAACTTTGGGCGGTTCGATGCGGCGTTCGCGAAAAAAATCCTGCAGAATAGCGGCGCAATCATTTTGTAATACATTACCCGTTACCTCACAACGGTGGTTTAGCGCTGCATTGTCGACCAGGTTCATCACCGTTCCGGCCGCTCCGGCCCGAATATCCGGACAGCCGAAAATGACCCGTCGAATTCGAGTGTGAACAATGGCGCCGGCACACATCGGGCACGGCTCCTTCGTCACGTAAAGATCGCAATCGGTGAGCCGCCAGTCGCCCATCGCCGCCTCGGCCGCGGTTAATGCCAGCATTTCGGCATGCGCGGTCGCGTCCTTCAACAACTCGACCTGGTTGTAAGCTCGCGAGATTACTTTTCCTTCCTTAACCACAACCGCGCCGACCGGAACTTCTTTCGCGACGCGCGCCTTTTCGGCAAGACGCAGCGCCTCGCGCATGAAGATCTGGTCGGGTTGCATGTCTTGCCTAACGAAGGACGGAGATTGAGTTACTCTAAAAAATACGGCCGTTCACCCGGGGTCGCGCGAAATAAATGTGCACCAATGAAAAAGTTATACCTCATCCTCATTCTCTTTTCTTTATCACTAATCTCGGCGAATGCGACCGAACAGGACGTGGTTGATCGATCGGCCGTTACGGTTCGCGAATTTCGCCATATGCCTGAGAAAGGACTGCCTCCGCGCATCCTGCGACGAGCCCGCGGACTTGCCATTATCAGCGTAGTCAAAGGTGCATTCATTTTCAGTGGAAAAGCAGGAGAAGGAGTGGTCGTTGCCCGGACCGGTCACGGCTGGTCGGGTCCGTCGTTCATAGGCACCGCAGGCGCCGGTTGGGGATTGCAGTTTGGAGCGGAGGTAACTGACTTTGTTTTCGTCCTAAATAATGATGCTGCAGTCCGCGCGTTCTCGCGCGGAGGAAACGTCACCTTGGGCGCCGATGCCAGCGTGGCGGCGGGACCCGTTGGACGTGCCGCCGAGGCGAATGTTACCCCGCGGGCAGCCATTTACAGTTACAGTCGGAGCAAAGGTTTGTTCGCCGGAGTTTCCCTGGAGGGCGCGGTGATCGCGACTCGCAAAGGCGCGAACCAGCGTTATTACGGGCATCCGGTCGCGGCCGGTGAGATATTGTCAGGGCGAATGAGTGCGCCAGCAGGCGCGGGTAATCTGCGGATGGCGCTCAGTCGCTGACGCCGGTAATCCTGCGGATAATTAGCTTTACAAAAGCGTTGCTGTTTCGGCACCGTACCTGGGTGCGCTGGCTCGCCTTTCTGTCGCTTACCTTTTTTTGCTGCAACGCGGCGTTGGCTCAAGAGCAGGAGCGCACTCTGGTCGACCGGTTACTGCGGCCGAACATGGATTTGCAGAACAAGGCGCAGGGAAAAACCTTCCGCGCTGATTCCAAAGTCATCGCCCATAAAGGCTCTGAGAAGGCATTCGTTTCGGAGCCGGCCGCGAAACAGAAAACTTTCGCGGATACTCGCACCATCGCGCAAAAGGAATACCGATCCGGCTCAAATCGAACTGATTTCGCGAAGAACTCTTTTGTTTCCATTCGCGACGCGGACACGCGGTCTCGATCAAAAGTAATAACACCCTCCGTGCGCGACGTTCATCCTGCGTACGATTCGGCCCGCGCGGTTTCAGGCCGCACTTTTGCCGACGAACGCACCTTTTACGAAGAGGGCAAAAGTCAAAAATCGCTGAGCCGGCGGAATCCGCCGCTCACCATCGACCAGGTGCGCGAGTTACTGAATAAGAACAAATAGAAACGGCAGCTGGAAATCTTTGCCGATAGCCGCCCCGGCAACTAGAATTGCGAGCGATGCAAGCCGACGAGGCCCTGGCTTCTCTAAAAATAGGAGCCGTCCAGATCATTACCGAAGCCGAATTGCGCCAGAAGCTCGCCCTCGGTCGGCCGTTGCGGGTCAAGCTCGGGGTCGATCCGACCACCGCCGACATTCATCTCGGTCACACCGTCGTCCTGAGAAAACTCCGACAGTTTCAGGACCTCGGCCATCAGGCGGTTTTGATCATCGGCGATTTTACGGGAATGATTGGCGACCCGAGCGGCCGATCCATCACCCGCCCGCATCTGACCCACAAGGAAGTGATGGCAAACGCCGAAACCTATCGCGAGCAGGCGTTCAAAATTCTCGACCGCAGTCGAACCGAGATCGTCTGTAATGGAGATTGGTTTCGCGCGATGTCCTACGAAGACGTCCTTCGTCTCAACAGCCGTGTCACCCTTCAACAGATGCTCCAGCGGGAGGATTTTCGCGCCCGGCTCGACAACCAGCACGCGATCCACGCTCACGAGATTCAATATCCGATCATGCAAGGATGGGACTCGGTGATGGTGAAGGCCGATATTGAGCTCGGCGGGACCGATCAGCTTTTCAATGTTTTGGTCGGGCGCGATTTCCAGAAAGAGGAAAACCAACCCCAGCAGGTGGTCATGACCATGCCGCTGCTGGAAGGATTGGACGGGGTCAAGAAAATGAGCAAGAGCCTCGGCAACTTCGTCGGAGTGAGCGAGCCGGCTGGAGACATGTTTGGCAAGCTCATGAGCATTTCGGACGAATTGATGGGCCGCTACTACGAGTTGCTGCTGTATCGCGAACTGCCAAAAGGCGCCAATCCGCTCGAATCAAAGAAGCAGCTCGCGTTTGAAATTGTGAAGACGTATCACTCGCCCGAGGCCGCGCAGAAAACACTCGCTGACTGGAACTCGCGGTTTAGCGAAAAGCGTTTGGACGAAGCGGAGCTTCCAACTTTTGGCGCTAAAGCCGATCAGATCGTTGGATTAGTTGTCGATGTTTATTCGGACGCTTTCGCGACCCAAAAGTCGCGAGCGGAAGCAAGCCGCTTAATTAAACAAGGCAGTGTCCAGATTGACGGCCAAAAGATCGTCGATCCCAAAACGATGGTCACCCTGAAATCCGGACAGATCCTGCGTTTGGACAAGACCCACGCCGTTCGCGTTAAATAAAGAGAAGCACGGAGTCGAAACTCCGTGCTTCTGATAGGTGGTGCTTTGCTGCTGAAAAACTAAGCGGCGGCCGTTTCGAACATGGGAATGATTGGCAGCCGTTTGACGTAGGGAGTCGCAATGCCTTCAAAGTGCGCGCGAATGCTGCGCAATTCGGCGTTCACAAAAGTATCGACGAAGCCGAAGTGGCGATCCAGCCAGGCGAAGAGACGATTGTTAATCTTATAATGAATGGCGAGGGTGATCTCGGTGCAATTAGGACGGACCTCGGTGAAATCGACCAGGCCCATCACGTCGATATTCCCGCCGACGGATTCGAAGGCGACCTGATCGTCCGTCTCGGTGTCGACTGCGAGGAAGACGGTTCGGGCTTCAAAGCGGAGCGGGCCGCGGAAACTGAATTCCACGGTCTTCGAGGAGGTGACGGTCGCTTTGGTGACCATGACGAACTGCCGTTTGTAGGATTGAATGCTGGTGAGCCGGGCCTTGGATTCGGCCAGCGGCTGACTCATATGGAATGTTTTTTCAAGGAGCATAATATGGAGTTGGTTGTTGCCAGCTATCTTTAGCAACCTGGCTGCCAGGCCGATCTACCTGGGGAAGCCCGGACAAAACCGCCAAATTGTGTCAATTTCCATTACACTTCTGTCAATTAGATGAACAGGAACCGCTGACAGTCGGGGACCTCCATTCGGAGCGGTTTGGCCAGCCCAAAGGCTCGGCGACATCAGGATGGTTGGCCAATTTAATTAATTTTGAGCGCCGTCGGCACGCGCTGTTTATAGCCTGAGCGGTGATTTTCGGGCCGAAGGTCCTTTAGGAGCATGATGACTAAGAAAGATGTCGCTCCTGCCGGAGCTTTTCTTCTTGGGTAAACGATCTTCTATAAACAGGCCGCGCCTACGGCGCTTCGATTGCAACTGACCCACTAAAACTGAGAAGAGGAAGAGGAAGAGAAAGCCGACTTTGCGCTGCGATGTCCGCGGACGGTGGGAGCCGGACTGGCATTTCAGTGCTGCGTTCCGGCCAATCGAATGAAAATCCATTGCGCCGGCGTGGCGACCGGCGGCGCGAATCCTTAAGCAGCGCGGGCGTGACGCGCCAGGATGGTTTGCATCATCGACTCAAAAATCTTTACGCCATCGGCACTGCCCAGGCGGACATCGCAGGCCCGGTCGGGGTGGGGCATTAATCCGAAAACGTTGCCTTCGCGGTTGCAGATCCCGGCGATATTTTCAATCGAACCGTTTGGATTAGCTTCGGCCACAACTTCGCCGCAATCGTTGGCGTAGCGCATGATCACGCGCCGTTCGTCATTGAGTTCGCGCAACGTTTTGTCATCAGCGAAGTAACAGCCTTCGCCATGCGCGATCGGCATTCGAAGGAGAGTTCCTTCTGCCAGCCCATGGGTGAAAGCCGAGTCCTGCACTTCGACCCGAAGGGTAACGAGATCGCAGATAAAGCGCAGCGATCGATTTCGCACCAGTGCACCGGGCAAAAGTCCCGCTTCACATAACACCTGAAAACCATTGCAGGTGCCGAGCACGAGCTTGCCGGAGCGCGCTTCGTTGATTACCGCTTCCATGATCGGCGAAAAACGTGCAATCGCGCCGCAGCGCAAATAGTCGCCATAAGCAAAACCTCCGGGCAGAACGATTGCATCGTAATCGCGCAACGACGTTTCCTTATGCCACACGTAATCGGCGTGCAGACCGTCGATGCTGTTGATTCCCGCAACGCAATCCTGGTCGCAGTTCGAACCCGGGAACTGAATGACGGCGAAATTCATCAGCAATCTAATGCGCGACTCCCCGAGAGCGTTGTTCCTCGTGATAATCGTTCACCACCAGCGCGGCATGAATCACTCCGGGAATCCATCCGAGCAGGGTCAAAATAATGCTCAGAAAAAAACTGCCCATGCGACCAGTCATCAAGACAGCGAGCGGCGGTAAAACCACACAGAAAAAATATCGGAGCGCTTTCATTTAAAACCCTTCCTCTTGATCTTGCTCTTCCGTCCCACAGACTTCTCCCCTCTGACCTGTGACTGGTGACCGCTGACCTTCTTGGCCGGTGTAGCCTTGGCGGGGGCGGCCTTCTCTCGTTGAGTGTTGGACGTTGGGCGTTGAGCGTTCGGCGTTTTCTTCGAGGCTCCGCGATTGATCTTGCTCGCGGCTCCTGCTGATCGGTGACCGCTGATCTCTGATCGCTGCTCTCGGTCTTTCGCCTTGCGCCCTTCGCCCTTCGCCCTTCGCATTTCGTAGTCTTCGATCACCGGATTCGAAAGCAGATCCCGACAAAGCACATGCAACCGCCTTTCAAGTCCCGCGTCGGTGCCTTCAACATCGATTTCCATGAATTTTCCAATTCGCACGCCGCGCACCTCCGGCATCCCCAAATGTCGCATCGCATCGCGAACAGCGTTGCCCTGCGGGTCCAGCACAGCTTCCTTCGGCTTCACAATGACGTTCACTTTCACGATCAGATTCTAGCTCGCATCGATCTCGTCACAAGTGCACAAGCGTCATGCGCTTACTCTTGCTCTTGCTCGTAATCGAGCGAGCTTCGCGCGCACATGAAGTCGATCGGTTGGAAAATTCCAGCAGCCTGGGTCACTCTTTGCGTCGTTTGGAGCTCCACCTGGCTCGCGATCAAAATCGGCCTCCGTGATTTGCCGCCGATATCTTTCGCCGCAATTCGGTTCGTCATCGCCGCAGCCATCCTGGTTGTGGTTTCAATCGGACGCGTTCGATTGCTTCCGTTGCGTCGCGCCGATTATGCGCTTCTCGCTTTCACCGGCGTTCTCATGTTCGGCGTGAATTACATGACCGTGTTTTGGGGCGAACTTCACGTTTCATCAGGTCTGGCCGCGGTGTTGCAGGCCACCATCCCGATTTTCGGAATGCTCTTCGCACACTGGCTTTTGCCCGAGGAGCCGCTGAAGCTTCAAAGAGTGATCGGCGCATTCGTCGCCCTTGGCGGAGTGATGCTGATTTGCGCGCGGCTCCTGAGTTTCAACGGACTACTTTCGTTTTGGGGCGCAATCGGGATTGCTCTGGGTGGCGGAGCGGCTGCCTTTTCTAACGTGTTAATGAAGAAGCGCGCGATCACCCTCGCCCCGGCGATGCTTGCGGCCTGGCAAATGATTTTCGGTTTTATTCCGTTGCTGGTGCTCGGATACTTCATTGACGGCAGTCCGACGCGCTTTCATTGGACGTCCACCGCGCTCTTTTGCCTTTTGTATCTGGCGGTGATCGGATCGTCGCTGACTTTTCTGTTGCTCTATTGGCTTCTGCCGAAAATGACCGTGACAAATCTGCAGACAATCTCGCTGATTACGCCGCCCGGCGCGGTGATGCTGGGTTGGGCCTGGGGCGGAGAAAAGTTTCCGCTCTGGTCACTTTTTGGAGGTGCCTTGGTCCTGGTTGGAGTTTGGTTGATTTTCCGGCCAACCAAGCGTCGGGACCTAATGGAAGCTGTCGCTGCGGTTCCGGATCGAGGATGAGCCGAGAGGTTGAAGGTTGAAGGATGAAGGTTGAAGGAAATGAGATAATCGAGCCGGCGAGTATCCCCCACCGGGCTCGGAGATATGGGCCGTGGCTGGTCGGTCTCGGCGCTGCATTATGGGGGACCGAAAGCGCGTGGCGCATTCCACTCAATCAACTATTCGACGCCGAGGTAATCGTTTTTTGGGAACACGTTCTGATTTTGCTCATGTTTTTGCCGATGCTCCTTCCGTCACTTGGCGAACTGCGGAAGATCGACAGCAAAACGTGGGGCTATCTTCTTTTCTCCGGGTTCGCCGGTTCAGCCGTTGGAACCATTTTCTTCACTCTTGCTTTGAAGTACGGGAACCCCACGGTGGTAAACGTCATCCTGAACATTCAGCCCGTGATTTCGACGTTTGGCGCATTTCTGCTTTTCGGTGATCGGCTCGCTCCGCGGTTTTTTCTTTATGCGGGAATCGCGATCCTGGCCGGTATTTTTCTTTCGGTGGAACACCCGGAGCTCATCGGTGTTTCGTTTCAAAGCGCGGGGATTACCCTCGGCACCGGTTACGCATTGATCTGTGCTTTTTTCTGGGGTGGCTCAACTGTGGCCGGCCGTGGCGTCATGGTTCGGATGCCTCTTCGGCTCGCTTCCAGCATGCGCATCGTGGTTGGCCTGTTTTGCATGACCCTGATTCTGGTTGGTTATGGCAAACTCAACGGCGCCGCGCTTTGGCCGCCGGCTGCTCAAGCGCACCCGTTCCAAGCAATCGGCGCGCTGATTCTCCTGGCCTCGATTTCCGGCGGAATTCCGCTGCTGATTTATTTTCGCGGTCTGAGTCTGACCCGCGCGTCGACCGCGGGCTACTTCGAAATGATGCAGACCCTCGCCGCGGTCTGCATCACCTGGGGATTTTTTCACGCAGCGCTGCGGCCGCATCAAATGTTCGCCGGCCTCATCCTGATGGCTGCCGTGGCCATGGTGCAACGCGTGCAGACGAGGGTCGAAACGATTTGAATTAAATCGCGCTTTCAGCGCTGATGATTGTTGATTTGTGTACCTGGGGCGTTGCCCCAGGCTAATATGAAGAAACGCCTTTGGCGTTAAAGATCGACGGCGTACGCATCGTAATGGCGCTGGCTATCGTAGGTCGACTCATGTTTGGGTCCCGAGTTGAGCGCCAAACGGCGCTATCTCATTCAAGCCTGCAACGCCCAGAAACATGAAGAAACACCTTTGGCGTTAAAGATCAGACGGCCGCGCGTCGTAGTGGCGCTGGTTATCGTACGCCGACTGATGTTTGGCCCGCGTCTGAGCGCCAACGGCGCTATCTCATTTCAAGCCTGCAACGCCGAGAAATATGAAGAAACACCTTTGGCGTTAAAGATCGTCGGTGGTGCGCGACGAAGTGGCGCTCGTTATCGTGGACGACTGATATTTGGCCCCGCGTTGAGCGCCAAGGGCGCGCTCTAATGTCAAGAAAGCAAC
>JAICWQ010000121.1 GCA_025934755.1 Chthoniobacterales bacterium
AAGAGGGAGCAAACGAATCAACAGAGCATGCCGGGAGGCCGGCCGGGTAAATGGTCAAACCGGCGAACGCAGCCGGTGAGCAAACGGGAGTTGCAATTCAGTAGCAGTTCAGCCTTCAACCTTCAGCCTTCAACCTTTTCTCTACAGCCCTAATGAAAGATCCTCTTCCAGATTGGCTACGACCTCGCGCAGCTCGGCCATGATGCACGGCTTGCTGATTACCTCGTCAATCTCGAGCTCTTCGTAGACCCCGATATTGTCCGGAGAAAGGTGACCGGATAAGACCACAATTTTCCCTTTGTATTTTCGCTTCCGCAGCGCGCGGACCAGTTCCAATCCCCCCGTCTCCGGCATTCGATGATCTGTAATGACAACATCGAATTTCTGCTTCGAGGTCAGGTTCAATGCCTCTCGGCCGTCGGGCGCCACCGATATCTTTCGATGCGGGGCTTCGAGATTGTAGGCGATCGATTCACCAATAATCGGTTCGTCGTCCACCGCGAGGATTCGGGTTTTCTTAGTCTTTTTAGCCATGAGGTCGGGGATTTCCAGGCAGTAGGAGCAACCGCTGCGCCTCGCACACAATCTTTTTGCAGTCGGGTACTAACGGATTACTTGCATCGTCCTGATCTGCAGTAGCTTGTCGGTATGCTTACCAGCCAAAAGGTAATTGACGCTATCAACGAACAGATTGGTTACGAATTCAGCGCGGAGCTCCAGTATTACGCGATCGCGGCGTATTTCGCGGCCGAAGCGTTGCCGCAACTGTCGCAGCATTTTTTTAATCAGGCCGAGGAGGAAAAAGGTCACGCCCTGCGGTTTATTAAATATGTGGTCGATGCCGGCGGACAGGTGGTCATCCCGGGAATCGATGCTCCGAAATCGAAGTTCAAGACCGCGCGCGACGCGATAAAATTGTCGCTCGACCAGGAAGTGCACGTGACGAAGCAGATCAATGCGCTGGTCGATTTGGCCAAGAAACAAAACGACCACATCACCATCAATTTTCTTCAGTGGTTTCTGACAGAGCAGCTCGAGGAAGTTTCGTCGATGGACAATTTGCTCAAGATCATCGAGCGAGCAGGAAAAGATCTGCTTCAGGCCGACGAATATCTCGCGCGGGTCGGGATTAGGACAATGCCGGAACCGCCGAAAACGTGAGGACGAAAGCAAACGCCCAACGCCGAACGCTCAATGCTCAACGCTCATCAATTCAGAAGGTGTGAAACGGAAGCGTCGATCGAATCCTATTTCAAGAACTTTAGGTCTGCTAATTCCTGCGTTCCCGTTTTCCTGATTAGACTCCTGAAATCCGGTTAATCCTGTCTAGAATGCCTTGATGGGATTCAAGGACCATTTCTCAACGCAGGCAGCGGACTACGCAAAATATCGTCCGCGGTATCCGCGCGCAATGTTTGAATATCTCGGCAAGATCACGCCGACTCACGAGATTGCGTGGGACTGCGCGACTGGTAATGGCCAGGCGGCGACCGAACTTGCGAACGTTTTCGATCACGTAATCGCGACCGACGCCAGTGAAAGCCAAATCGCGAACGCCGAACCGCACCCGGGGGTGGAGTACAAAGTCGCGCCGGCTGAGCAGAGTGACCTTCAGTCCGGAGGACTCGATCTGGTGTTGGTTGCGCAAGCGTTACACTGGCTGAATCACGATCGATTCTATCCGGAGGTCCGACGGGTATTGAAAGAGAAAGGCGTGTTCGCCGCGTCGGCTTACAACCTGTTGCGGACCGAGCCGCGGGTTAAGGAAATCGTCAAACGCTATTACTACGAGATCGTCGGACCGTATTGGCCACCGGAGCGGGCATTGATCGAACAATTTCAGGAAATCCCCTTCCCGTTTCCCGAGCGCGAAACACCGCAGTTCGAAATCGCAGCGGAATGGAACCTGGAACATTTAATGGGGTACTTGTGGTCCTGGTCGTCTACCCAGCGCTTCGTTGCGACGACCAATGGCAACCCGCTTGATCAAATCGCGAGCGATTTGGAAAAGGCCTGGGGCGACCCGCAGAAAACAAAGCGCATCGTCTGGCCGCTGAGGTTGCGGGTCGGGGTTAAAGAGGGCAACGGGCGAAGCGCGAAGTGCTAAGCGTGCAGGTCTGCTCTTTCCACTCTGCCCTTGCCCCTCTGTCCGTTGCGGCCTAACAAAAAGCTTGCTTGTCACATTGCGGGCAGCGTTCAATAGCCGCATGAACCTCAAGAACTTACTGGCCATAATTGTTGCCGCTTTACTATTTGGAAATGCCGCATTCGGACAAACAGTCCAAGTCGCGGGGACGGTAACGGCACTGACCGACGCCCAGATCACCATGATCCTCGCCAAGGATACGTGGTTAATAAAGAGAGACTCCACGACGACCGTAGTAACCGGAACCCTCGCCGTGGGAAACACCGTCACCGTGCAATGCCTGTCGGCCGACGTGCAAAAGGTTGTCAGCGGCGATGCGCAGAAAAAGGAATAGTCGCCGCCGATTAATCCGTTTCAAAAGTGCTTGAATAGGACGCCATCAGGGCGGTCTAATCGTGCAATATGAAAATCACCCTATGCAGTTTGGCAGCAGCAGTTTGTCTGGCCTTCAGCAGCGCGGCTTTCGCGGCTGACGCCAAGGATTATCAAGTCACCGGGCCTGTGCTGGAGGTGAACAGTTCGATGATCGCAGTGCAGAAAGGCAAAGATCGCTGGGAATTGGCGCGTGACTCGAACACCAAGGCCAGCGCAGAACCCAAGGTCGGCGACAAAGTGACAATCCACTACTCGATGACGGCCACGAATATCGAAGTGAAGGCGGCCAAGGCTGAAAAGGGGGCCAAGAAGGAAGCCAGTCCGGCAGCGTCGCCAAAGAAGTAATTAACGGTCAAGTCGCCGGGTGGTCACCATCCGGCGATTTCTTTTGCTGCGGGTGATATCGATCTCCGAGCCCGATGTCACGATCGACAAACGCGCCCAGAGGTCGCGTTCCACCTATAGTTCGCCTAGACCGATTTACGCCACGCGCCCAGAACGAGACCGCTGATCGACCAGGCGACCAACGGACGTCCCATATCAATCAAGACCAGCGGCCACGGATTCGTCTCGAACGCTGAGAAGAGGGCGACCGTTGCGAATTCGGCAAATAAGAAGCTAAACCAGCAAAACAAGGCGATCCGCAAACCGGCGACTGCGGTGTGGGCGTGCAATCGGCTAAGTAACCAGGCCAGCGCATAATTCACGATGATTGCCGTGACCACCGCCAATACGTAGGCGCCGACGTTGTGTGTCCGTTCGATGTCGGTCATTTCCCGGGCATGAAGATTGAGCCAGGTGTTACCAAAAATCGCGTACCATCCGAAGCCTACAGCTTGATGAATGATAACCAGTATCCAAACTGCAAGATGATGAATGCGAGTTTGCATGAGAAAACGAACTAGACAGGAATTACCGGGGTTTTACGAGACCGAAAATCCAAAAAAATCCTGCTCTAAGCCGAAACCGCTTCCGTCTCGTTGACCGGCTCAGCGGCTGGCTTGTCGACCGGAGCGGGCTCGATTGAGATGATGTCGCACTCACCATTCGGTAATGTCGCAGATTCCCCGGCTTTTTTACCGAGCAACGCCTGCCCAATTGCGGTTTGATAAGAAATGATATGCCGGTCGGGATCGCCATCCCATGCGCCGAGGATCGTGTAAGTCTCCTGTTTTTTGGAAATTTTGTCGCGCACGGTGACAATGGTGCCGATCGAGACGCGGGAGGTGTCTGGATTTTCGAACCCTGTGCCGCGCGCTTTTCCGAGATCACGCTCCAACTCCGACCGGCGGCGGACCAATACAGCCTGCATCTGCTTGGCCGCCTTGTATTCGAAATTTTCGCTGAGATCGCCATACGAACGCGCGATCTGAATCTCCTTCGTGTTCTCCGGAATCTTTTTCTTCACTAACTCTTCGAATTCCGCCTTCTTTTTTTCCAAACTGCTCCAGGAAACAATGAGGGGCGCGGCTTTTTCATGCGCCTGACCGCCGGCGATCATGCTTTCGAGGTCAGGGAAAACCTTTACGACTCGGGCGAGCAGCGACCGCTTGGTTAGCTCATCAAACAAGGGACTGAGCTGAAGCCGGCGCATCGTGTCACGGGCGAGGCCGACATCGGCATGCGCGAAGATGTCGGCGATTAATTGTCTGTCGTCGACCAGCCAGCGCTGCAACTTACTCGCCCGGCCCGGCGCCGAATGCTGCTCGCGCTCCAGGGCCGACAAAATTGCACCAAGCAATTCAGGGTTGATCAAGTCCGGCCAATCTTTGCGTTCCATGCACAACCAAACCAGCATCTCGCTGGTGGCGGAATGTTCCCGGATGCTGCGTTCGAGCATTGCTTGCAGCTCGGCCTGCTTTGCCGCATCCCGGAACACGTGTGGAATTTGAGCGACCATTCGGCCGTGGCTCGCCTGCATCAATTGCAATGCGCGCGCACTCCAGCGGTCCCCCAGCGCCCCAGGCAACATTTGGAGAACACGTTTCTCTTTCGCAGCCGACAACTTCGGCAGGATCAGGATCAGACGCTTTTCCTCATCGACAATAAGTTTGGCGATCGTGAGACCGATATGGGTCGTCTTGAGTTTGGAAAAGCGCTCGAGCAAATCGTCACGCAGCAACAACAGTTCAAAGGTCAGCTCAGGATGGATTTTTTGATTGCGGGTCGCGACGTTTTCAATTGTAGCAACCACCCCTTGGAACTGTTTTTCCGGTTCCTTGAACTGCTCCTGGAATTTCAAAATTTGATCGAGGGCCGCGATTTGCTGCTTGGGCTGACGAGCGTGGTTGAAGGCCGCAATCAATTCGTCCGCCTGCGATACACCCTCCGCTCGGAGCTGCACCGGGTCCGTCTTTTTCGCGGGGATCGAAAACACTCCCGTCGCCTTCATTTGTCTGCGCGCCAATTCCCACCATTTCTTCCATTCCGCATCGGTGAAGATATCCGGGACCATCCAGTCGCTGATTTGGTGGGCGGTCGCTTTCCCCTCGAGGCTGCTCAAAATGTTTTTAACAACGGCAACCGGATCGTCTTTGGCCAGTTTCTTGGTTGCCGCAAGATCATTCGCCTTACGGGCGAGAAAATGCCCGGATGGAATAACGGCGAGGTTTTCCGCGGCATATTGCAGCTGCATGGCATGGCCTTTTTTGCCCGTAAAATCGATCAAAATCTGATTCAGAAGCACGTTCCACTCGGCCACCCGCCCGAATCCCCAACTCTTGTGCAGACAAAAGGTGCCGGGTTTCAGCTGCTCAAGTTTTTCCGCTGCTTTCGACGTGAGTTTTCCGGATTCGACCAATTTCTCGAGCTCTGCGTCCATCAGTCAAACAAGCTACGATGATGCGGGGACGTCGCAAGCTGCGGTAATATAATGTTTACGATTGCCGGACAGCGTCTTGCGTGAAAACCTACGCGCGGTGTCGCACACAAGTATCTGGTTTTGGATCGCATTTAACGCCGGCGTGTTTGTCGCCCTGGCCCTTGATCTTGTCCAATTCAAGCATCGGGGGCGCGAACTCAGCATGCGCGCCGCCTCCCATCGGGTTGGAATCTGGATCTTCCTCTCGCTCCTGTTCAACCTGGTGGTGTGGAAAATCCGCGGACCGGACAAAGCCCTCGAATTTCTGACCGGCTACGTCATCGAATATTCCCTCAGCGTCGACAACATTTTCGTTTTCGTCCTGATTTTTCGATACTTCCGGGTTCCGCCAATGGCCCAGCACCGCACTCTCGTTTGGGGGATCGTGGGCGCGCTGGTGATGCGTGGGGTAATGATTTTTCTCGGGGTGGCCCTGGTGGAACGGTTCGACTTCATCCTCTATTTATTTGGCGCCTTCCTGCTGATCAGCGCATGGCGAATGTTTTTTGGGAAACAGGAGGCGAAGAATTTTGGCCAAAGCTGGGTCATGCGATGCTGTGGTTGGGCGTTTCCGGTAACACCGGTGTTTCATAACGAGCATTTCAAGGTCCGGATCAACGGCAAATGGATGCTTACTCCCCTCGCCCTCGCCCTCATCGTAATCGACGTGATGGACCTGGTCTTTGCCGTCGATTCGATCCCTGCGGTCTTTGCAATCACCCGCGATCCATTCATCATTTACACTTCAAATATCTGCGCGATCCTCGGCCTGCGGTCGCTTTACTTTTTGCTCGTGAAAATGATCGACCGCTTTGTGTATCTCAAAAGCGGCCTCGCCGTTGTCCTGGCTTTCGTTGGAGCCAAAATGCTCGTTCGCGACGTGTTTGAGATTCCGACCCTGCTTTCTCTCGGGTTCGTAATCGGCGTGCTCGGAGCAACCGTCATTATATCGATGATCGTTACCCGACGCGCCAATTCGGGCACGACGCCGATAGATCAGTGAGCGAAACGCATTCGCAGGAAGCCCACCTGGCCCGACGGCTGGGGTTGTTCGACATCACCATGATTGTGATGGGCGGAATCATCGGCTCGGGAATCTTCATCAATCCCTACGTCGTCGCCCAGCAAGTCCCGAGCACCATTCTCATTATCGCGGCCTGGGTTTTTGGCGGAGTGATCGCGCTGGCCGGCGCATTCATTTATGCCGAGCTCGCGTCCCAAAGTTCAGTCAGCGGCGGGCAATACGTTTATTTACGCGACGCATTTCACCCTGCCCTGGCGTTCGTTTATGGCTGGGCGCTGCTTCTGGTGACTCAAAGTGGTGGAATGGCCGCCGTCGCGGTGACCTTCGCCAAATACGTTTGCGCCCTCGGACATTTCGCTCCTAATGACGCCTTCGAGAAGATTCTCGGCGCCGGAGCCCTCGCGATATTGACATTGGTCAATTGCCTTGGTGTGCGCGCCGGCAGCACTACTCAGAATTTATTCATGATTTTGAAACTGGTCGCGATCGCGGCCCTGGTCGGATTTGGATTGAGTGTCGCAAGGTGGCATGCGCTTCCAGCGCATGTCCCCATCGGCAGGATGCCGATGCCACCACCAACCCCGCTTTGGAATTCAATTCTGGCCTTCGGTGCAGCGTTGATTCCAGTGCAATTTGCTTATGGCGGCTGGCAAACTTCCAGTTTCGTCGCTGGCGAAGTGCGGGACGCCCGAAGAATTCTGCCGCGAGGAATTTTGTTCGGCGTCCTGGGCGTCATCGCGGTTTATGTTTCAGTTAGCTTCGTTTGCGTCCATGCGCTCGGTCCGGTCGGGCTGGCTGAAACGAAAACTCCGGCGTCCGCCGTAATGCGACTGGCCCTGGGCGACAAGGGCGCGCGAATCATCGCCGCGGGAATCGCGGTTTCAACAGTCGGATTTTTGAGCCAGAGTATGCTCACTACCCCACGCGTCTATTTCGCCATGGCAGAAGACGGCCTGTTTTTTAAACCGTTGGCGAAATTGAATCGGGTCCGGGTGCCGGCTTTTGCGATCGCGCTCCAGGGAATCGTCGCAATTCTGATCACATTATCGGGCCGGTATGAACAAATCCTGAACTACGTTGTTTCGGTTGATGTGATCTTTTTTGCGCTCACTGCGGCTACCATTTTTGTTTTTCGCCGGCGTAACGGAGTATGCGCTTCTGGGACATGTCTTCATCGACAGGATGCCGATGCCACGTTCCGAGTTCCGGGGCATCCATTTACGACTCTGTTTTTTATTACCGCTTGTTGCGCAATGTTGATCTGCACGATTTATCGATATCCCTCCAACAGCCTGATTGGCGTGAGCATCATGCTGACCGGGATACCAGTGTATCTTTTCTGGCGGATAATCCGCAAAACGCCGAACACCGAACGTCCAACACCCAATATCCAATGAAAAGAGAATCCGCATTCATGCATTGGGCGAAGACGCGCCCGAAAGTGAAGTACGATTTGGCTTTGAGCGGGATTTTGAATCTGCCGATCGCGGAGTTGGGCGCCGACCTGAACACTTTGGAGCTTCACGGTGACAATGCCTACGGCTATCGACCGTTGGTTGAAGCGCTGGCAGAGCATCGGAAGGTTGCGCCGGAGAATGTGGTCACCGTCGCGGGTGGGACCTCAATGGCGAACCATCTCGCAATGGCTGCGCTGCTCGGTCATGGCGACGAAGTTTTGATTGAACAACCAACCTACGATCCGCTCCTCGCGGTTGCCGAATATCTCGGCGCGCAGATCAAACGATTTCCTCGAAGATTCGAAGACGGTTTCAGGATCGACATTGAAACATTGGAAAAACAAACGACGGGCGAGACTCGATTGATCGTGCTGACGAATTTGCATAATCCGAGCAGCGCACTCATTGATGATCCCACCCTTCGCCAAATTGGCGACATCGCCCGGAAGGCCGGTGCCCAAGTCCTGGTCGATGAGGTGTACTTGGAGGCGATGTTTGAACATGCGCCGAAGCCGGCGATCTCGCTCGGTCCCGAGTTTATCGTCACCGGCAGTTTGACCAAAGGCTACGGACTGAGCGGGCTTCGTTGCGGGTGGATTTTCGCCGAACCTGAGATGGCGGCGAAAATCCGGCGTTTGGACGACATCTTTGCGGCGAGCGCTCCGAATGTGATGGAGCGATTGAGCGTGCGGGCGATTGAACGGCTGTCAAAGATCGGCGCGCGTGCGAAGTTAATCCTGGAAACGAATCGAAAAACGTTGCGCGCATTTTTCCATTCGCGTGACGACATCCAGGCGGTGCCGACCGAATTCGGCACAACTTCATTCCCGCGGCTTGAAAAGATCGACGTTGAGAAACTGTGCGCGTTACTGATCGACAAATATGAAACCGCCGTCGTCCCCGGCCGATTTTTTGAGTCGCCGCAACACGTTCGTATCGGAATGTGCTGCGAACCCGACAAGTTTGAAGCCGGGATCGAACGGCTCGGGGCGGGCCTGGATGAGTTGAGGTAAAAGAAACCGCGGGCTGGAATCTCCCGGCCCGCGGTAACCTAGGCAACTTTAAATTTTAAGTCAGACCGAGCGTTGCCATCGTCGGTTCATCCACAGTGGATGTCACCGCCAGTCCGTGATCGGCCTGAAAGGCTGCGATTGCCTGGCGAGTCATTGGTCCGAGCTCACCATCGACCGGTCCGGTGTAATAACCGTCGCGGGCCAGTTGGGTCTGCACGTTCACAACCACCTGATCCGGCGCCAGATTCGAGTAGCCGTAAATCGGGCCATCGTAGGGATAATAGGCCGATGCATCGTAGCCCCAGGCTGGGAACCAGTAACCGGCATTCCAATACCACCAGCCGTTATCGACGAAGACGATCCGGTTGTAGTGATGCCTCCACCAAGCTCGGTCGTGCCATTGGCGATTATAATTGCGAAACGCGGCGTAATTGCGGCCACGGAATTGATTTCCGCGCCAGTTGTTGGTGACGGCCACATTTCTGGTTCGGTTCCGGTTCACCGAGAAATTCGCGCCGACGTTAACCTGACGGTTACGAGCGAAACTCCGGTCGCGATTCACTGCCACGGTATTGCGAACTCGAGTATTCGAGTTATTGCGAACCACCGCGTTGGCGCCATTGCGCCGAACCGAGGCGTTCGCATTACTGTGAACTCTCGCCGTCGCGATGTTGTTTCG
>JAICWQ010000125.1 GCA_025934755.1 Chthoniobacterales bacterium
AATTGCAAGAGATGGCTTCGACAATCCTGCGGGCGCGGGGAAAGATGGTGAAACCGTGGAGTGCGGGCCGCACCGGCATTTGAAGCGATGGATTTACGACCTGCGCATTAACAAACACTTCACCCTCGAAGAATGGAGTAGCTGCGACATAGACTAACGAATGTTCGCCCGAAGGGGCAGACCTGGGTTGATCAAAATCCACTCAAGCGCGGCGACCTGGACGACTTCGTCGCCTGCTCAAATCCAAAGAATCAGCACGAGACAGAGGCCGGCCATCAATATTAGTACGATCGAAGACCGGCAAGCCGCACTTGCGCAGTTCGCAAAGATCGCTCGCTGGAAATCAGTGATTCGGCGCCGAGCGTCGTCGCCACTGGACGAGCGCGAAAATTGCCGCGCCGCCCGCCAAGAGCAGCGCGTTAGTCGTGGGCTCAGGCACAACGGCAAAGGTGAAGTTGGGCCCGAAATAACTGTTCCCGTAACGATTCAACATTTCGTTAACGCGACAGCGGAAAGGCTGACACCTGAGACGCTGGCAAAGTAGTGACGAGTGACGAGTGACCAGCCTTCGCACGAGGCTACCGCTCGGCAAGCGGGTGACAGGTGATGAGCAATATGAGGGGAGCGAGCATTTCCAGTTGCCAATCTCCAATTGTAGAGAAGGCGAAGCCGAATTCGGGTGACGCGGAGAGCAGGGAGCGCGGGTCGCGGCATCGTAAGCGACTTGTCCGGGCCGGGCATGCGTGAAATTCAAAAATATCAGTCGCTGAGCCGACGCATCGTAAGCGGCTTATGATGCGAGAAGAACAACCCCTTATTTCAGTTTGAGTAATCGCAACGTCTTGGCATCGCAGGGTGGCCAGGGCTTACCTTGCCGCAACGCCGCACGCTTCATCTCGCGTATCGTCACCATTTGGCGCGCATGCGATTTAGTGAGCTCTCGCCGGCTCGTGCTTCCACCGATCGAGCCGATGTAAGCGAGATACTTGCGCACCTGCTTTTGCGCTTTGCTCTTCGGTTTGCGCACGTCTTCGCTCATCCTAACCGGCTTACGTTACGATAACAAATCAATTTAGTCCTTGTGATTGCCTCGGGCTCCACGCATCCCACCAGAAAGGTGCAAAAAAACCAACGGCGACATGGCGCGGTTGCGGCGACTGGTGCAGGTTGAGTGATGTCGATGCCAATTCAGAGTGTTCACATTGGGATGCGGGTGCGGCACCCGCAATACGGCGTCGGTGTAGTGAAATCGCTCACCGAGCTTACCGCTGAGATTTCTTTTGACGACTCCCGGCGGACGATCGCTCCCGCGTCGAGCGAGATCACCCCGGCGGAACCGACGGCGGCGGTGTCGGAGCTTCAGGTGCCACTGAGCAATTTCATCCGGGAAACCGCGCACGTTGTCGTCGAGGAGCTGGGGCTGGAGAAAGATGACACGATTGTGCAAGGCCTGGCGAACCGGTGGCAAAGGGGCGCACTCGTGCTGCGCCCCGCTGATGCGTCGGTGCAATCGAAGGAAGTCCCGCTGGAGACGTTTTTTCACAAGATCGTGATGATTCGCAACAACCTGCGCGTACTCGAGCAGAAGGTGAACGCGAGCGATAAACTCACTGACGCAGACAAGGTTGAGCTTCAGCAATACATCACCCGCTGCTATGGCTCGCTGACCACGTTCAATATCCTGTTTAAGAACAAAGAGGATCAGTTTTCGTCGGGGACGAAAAAAAGTGACGAGTGACGAGTGACGGGTGACGAGCAAAAGAAGGTGGGAGCGGAGAGGCATTTCCCATTTCCAATTGCCAATTTCCAATTGGAGAAAGCGGAGTCGGATCCAATCGAAGCGAGGAGCGGGGAGCGGGGAGCGGGGACGGAAGACGTTAAGGAGTTGAGCAGTTGAGCAGTTGAGAGGTTGAGAAGTTGAGGTCGGACTTTGGATGTGCCTAAATCTCAATGGATAAAGTGAAAGCAAAGAACGTCGCGGCAGTTATTTGTAGCGCCCTTGCGATTGCATACGTCGTTTTCGGTCAACCGAGCGCGTCGCCAAACGATTCGTCGATCGACGGGGACTGGGTTATCACTTTTCAAGCTCAAGGGCGAAGCGTGCGGGGGAACTTGCGTTTTAAGACCGACGGTGAGCGAGTTACCGGGACGGTTGAGACTGGTCACACTGGACCGGGAACAGTCCAAAATGGGAAATGGACCCGGCAAAAGATCAGCGCCACCTTGGTCTTTGAAAAGCATGAGGCGGTCTTGTTGGAAGGCCAGTTGAAGAGTGATGGCACTCTGGGTGGCGATTACCACACGGAAGGTCGCACCGACAAATGGCAGGCGGAACGCAAGAGAAGTGACCAGTGATCAGTGACGAGTGAAAAGGACAATAGAAGACGGGGTCGCATTGAACATTTGAGGGCAAAGCTGACATGCTGAAAGCTGAAGCGCTGGCAAAATAGTGACGAGTGACCAGCCTTCGCACAAGGCTATGGATCGGCAAGCGGGTGACAGGTGATGAGCAGTATGAGGGGAGCGAGCATTTCC
Source organism: Chthoniobacterales bacterium (assembly GCA_025934755.1). GTDB lineage: Bacteria > Verrucomicrobiota > Verrucomicrobiia > Chthoniobacterales > UBA10450 > AV40. Next base: position 2,536 of record JAICWQ010000125.1, read on the forward strand.
AATTGCCAATTTCCAATTGTAGAGAAAGCGGAGCTGTATCTAAAAGACAACGCAGAGCACGGCAAAAAATGACGACCGGGCGAAGGTGCAGAGCGGCTCGATTCAAGATTGGGTTCCGAGGGCTAAGGCTCAGCTTAATAGTCGCGAATTCGCAAGAGGCAGCTGTCTATTTTTCCACTGATTTCCCAGACGTAGTACAAAGAGCCGCCGCTATTCTGGTAGATCAAAGTTTCGTCGGCTCCGCTGTGGCTAATTCCCTTTTGCTTTTGCACATTTTGCAAATGGCGGCCGTTAACCCATGCATCAAAGCTGGTCACATCGTTGTCGACGATCTTCACTTTAACAGGCAAACCTCCGACGTTGGAAATCGTGACAAATTGATTTAGCGGAATAGTTTCCTCGCGACCTGCGCGTTTTGCTTGTTCGCGCTCTTGATTGATCATTTCAACCCGCATCTGTTCCGCGAGCAAGGCTTGCTCTCGCTGAGCACGCTCGCGCGCAATAACCGCCTGTTGGGCTTGCTCCATGGCGAACGCAGCATTGCCGAACTGGTTTGAATCGATTCGAGGAAGTTCGGGTGCTTTGGCCGATGATCGACGAATCAAAGTGGGTTGCGCCTTTTCAATGTAGTCAGATGTATCCGACCTGTAACTTTGTAGTAGCGCAAAACCGAGCACGGCGACAATGAGTGCCGCGGTGCCGACCGCGAGTGGCAAAGCTGAGACATTGTCCGGGGCGCGACTCGTCGACCACGTGTTCGCCCCGTGCGTTAATGTCGGGAATACTTCATCGATCGTCCGCCATGACACACTTGCTCTGTTTCTACACCAATCTGCTCCTTTCAAACGCCCAGCGCGAAATAGGTCAGCAATTTGCTCCGCTGTTAACGGCGTATGACAGCCGTCGGCAAACACTTCATACAAAATCATGCGCTTCGTTCCGGCAGCAAGACAGGTGCCGCCAGCGGAAGCCACAAAATCCGTAAAGCAGTTGATAGTTGATAGAACGCAATCGCAAGCGCCGCTTTAGTTGAGAGTTGAGAGCTGAGATCTGGGAGATCAGATCGGGAGATTGGAAATTACGCGCTGACCGGTGATCTGTGACCGGTGTCCTCTGTTTTGCGTGTGAGAACGAGGGGAAAAGCGCTGAGTTAGTATGATTACACTTAAGGCAAAGCGATGGCTCGTCCCGTGAAGGTTTGCAGGCGAACATTCTTCGCTAAAGCTACGGCTTGCCGAGGGCGCCTGCCGCCAGAACATCTTAACTTCTCAACGATTCAAGCCATCCTTACCGCCAGTGATGGGGACGCCAGAAGACACGGCGGCCGGGGAATCGGTGGATGCCGAATCGCGGGCCGTAATAACCGTAGGCCGGGAAAACCAGGACGTTAACCGGCGGGCGGGGAGCGTAGTAGATCGGGCGCGGCGGCGGTGGCGGCGCGTAATTGTAAGCCGGTGCGGGAGCGCTGTAACGGTCAATTACCTCGGTGCCTGCGTTCGAGGTCATCGCAGAACCAAAGCCAAACGCGAGCGCGGCCACTGCTGTCACGATAAATGTCTTCGCCATAATCATCTCTTTCAATTGTTTGTCCGATTGAACCCGGCAGCGAGCGGGAAGTTGCGGACGCGGGAGAATTGCCAATTGCCAAATGGAAGGCGGCGGTCTTCGGCTGTGACCGAACGAACGCGAACTTCGAACTCCCAACTTCGATTTCCTAACTTCCCCAATCTTATGCGAGTGCCAGAGAATCGACCAGATCACGGAGTTCATGCACGTCGAAGGGTTTGGTTAACATTGTGTCGACCTTGAGTTCGGTGTAGGCGCGGCGGTTTTCGCCGGTCAGGTGCGCGGACAAGACAATAATCTTGCCGCCGAACTGTACCTCGCGCAGACGCTGGACGAACTCGATCCCGGATACCTGCGGCATTTTGTGGTCGAGAATGATCAAATCAAATGGCTCGGAATGGTTGTTTACTTTGGCGAGGGCTTCATCGGCACTGAAGGCGAGGGTAAGTTTTCGCGCAGGATTACTGAGCGCGAAGGCCAGGGCGTGGGCGACGCGAAATTCGTCATCGACGCTAAGAATGTTTAACGGTTTTTCCATGTAAGGGATTGAACCGCGGATCATCCGCCTTCAAAAACTTACCTCGGACAGGCGCGGATTTAACGGATGGTTTACGGGACAAGATAGCCGTATTCGAGCAGCATACGTACCGGACAGCGCAAGTTGGGAGCCAGGAAATGGGAGCAGTGGGCATTTCCAATTTCCAATTGCCAATTGGCGGCAGAACTGGGGCGAAGAGCTTAACTGAAACGCGAAAGGCTAAGCGCCGAGCGCGATGCTGATTCGGGCGACGTTTGCGGCGCGCGGAACGTTGAGTTTAGCCAATGCCTTCTCGGTCTCCGCCTCGCTAAGATGGTGTCCGCGGACCACGGGCAAGATTACCCGAGCGATTTCTGCGTCGCGCATGATTTGTCGAAATTGAACTTGATGCATGGGCTTGGAGGAGGCTGTCAGCGGAAGAAGACCAAACAAATGAGAGCACATAACACGACGACTACTATGATCGTCTTCGGCAGATGTTTCGGATCAAACGGTCGAAACGATGGAAACGTCCTCGATGGAACGGAACAATGACGGCAATGATGATCGATGACGGAAAGCGCGTAGCCACAGCTGGGGCAGGATTCTAAGGACATATTACTTTTCAGTTCCTAAAATCCAAGGTTTTGCGGCTGTCTCGCGGAAGAACGGGGGCGATCGCGAAAAAGATGATGGGGATGATCGCGACGGCCGCCGCGGCGGCGATGGTCGCGATGTTGATCGATAAAGCCACAGTGGGATCGACCTTTTTAAATAAGACAGCAAATGTGCCGGCAACCAGCAGAATGCCAACCGCAGAAGCTTCAGTGATGATGAAGGCGACAACTTTGTTCCGACGGCGCAGCAGTAAACCCGATTTCGCTTTTTGGTCTGACATTGGTCGCTGGCTTCTCTCTTCTATCTTCCGTTATTGGGATAAAATTTTCGGAAAACGTGGGAATCGTTAAATGTTCTTCGGTGAAGATTGGGTGGTTGGAGTGCGGCGCCGGCAGCGAAACGCCGAAAAAACGCAATCCGGCGCCGGGCCGTTTCGTAGTGCGCATGGGCGAAATAAAGCGCACTGTTTTGAGATAAGGTGAGTGTCATTTCCATGGGTGCTCCGATCGCGAGAAGAAATTGCCCGACGGCAAATCGATCGGACAGGGTCAATCTACATGACAAACGCGCGTTCCCTAATTTTTTTGGAAAGCTGAAAGCTGAGACGCTGAAAAGCTGAAAAAGAGAAAGGCCGTCGAAGCATTCATGAGCTCGGTGCCTTCCCGTAACTTTCGAGTCTTCAGCTCGTCACTTCTTCCAGGTTTGGTGAAACCCAGCGCCGAGAAATCGCATGTCAGCGGTCAGCAACCAGAAATCGCCGGAAAGGAGCACTGGCAATTAGAAATTAGGAGATGAAGCAATTTGCCAGTAGGTTGGCGGGTGCCGACATACATTTACGAGACTACCGATACTACTAAACCGACCCGAAAGTTTGAAGTGAAGCAAAGCGTCCATGACGATCCGCTCCAGAGCGATCCGGAAACTGGAGAAGCAGCGCGGCGGGTAATCTCGGCTGGTTACAGCATTCTCATTCCCGGTAAATCAGCTGGGCCTTCCGTAGGATCGGTTGGCTGAAGTCAGAGTTCACCGGCCAGCGAATAGGCGGTGAGCCGTTGAGGAATTGAGAGGACGGAGAAGATGCAGAAGAAAAATTCACATACATCGATGCGATCGAGGGTTTTGGTTCTGGTTGACGAATCCAACGTCGGCAGTTCGGTCCGGTCGGCTGGGCGCGGTTTGGATTGGTTGAAGCTGCGCGATTTTTTGGCCGGACCGGATACCGGTCGGGAGTTGATCGAGATGGTGGTCTACGCGGGGCTTCCTCCGGCGATGTCGATCTGGCAGGACGAACGCGATAAGAAAAACAAATTTGTGCAATGGCTTCGCTCGAATGGTTTCATGGTGGTGACGAAAGACGGATCGCCAGCCGAAGAAGGACGTTACAAGGCGAACGTCGACGTGATGATGGCGATCGACGCGCTCGAGCTTTCGGCCGAGATGGAACCCGATGTGGTGATTCTCGTAACCGGCGACACTGATTTCGCTTATCTCGCGATCAAATTGCGGCGACGCGGTATCCGGGTCGAAGTCGCGTCGGTTTCGCAAAATCTCGGGAATCTGTTGCGATCGGCTGCGAATGAAGTGATCGATCTCGCCGCATTGTTTCGAACCTTTGAAATGATCAAGCCGCAGGAGCCGGCGCGGTCAGAGGCCAGAGGTCACAAGTCAGCCGCCTACATGAAACTACGGCGAACCGAGCAGGTCAGCAGTCAGACGGAGCCGCCGCCGCGTGGGAATCAGAATCAGCAGGGCGGTCGGCGGAGGCACGGCCGGAGGCAGGACGCCCAGAGATCACAGGTCAGCCGCCTACGTGAAACTACGGCGAGCCAAGGAGGTCAGAGATCAGACCGAACCACCCAGGTCCAGCAACACTGATCGCTGACCGCGACTCCCTGTCCTCTAAAACTCCTGGTATTTCCGCCGGTTTAGGCGATAATGGGTCAAGTTTTTCTGCTGCGATTTCCGACGCGCGACCTGATCCTGCATCTCGCTTAGGAATTAATCCTCGTCAGCCGCTGGACTCACCGACTTAATTATGAAGCCCGAACTTGTTAAAGCAGCCAGCGAAGTAATCCAAAGTCAGCAAATTCTCGTGAACATGGTGTCGCGTCGCGTCCGGCAACTAACCATCGGGCATCGTCCGTTGGTGGAGTTCATGCCGGGGATGGGTCACGCTGACATTGCCTTGATGGAGATCGCCAACGGTAAGTTGACGTTCGAATCCACTCTGGGCCAGAACGGCCACGCGCCGGAGGAAGTAGTGCAATTCCCGGGAGCGATCGCCGGTAAAAAGGCGAAAAAAGCAGCGTAAGGGCGAAGCTTAGAGATCACAGCTCAGCCGCCTACGTGAAACTATGGCGAGCCAAGGAGGTCAGAGATCAGACCGAACCACACCCAGGTCTAGCAACACTGATCGCTGACGGCAGATTACTGACCTCTAGAGAACAAATGGGATGAGGCGTTTCACTCTTCGTTGATAAGCGGCGTATTCATCCGTGAACTTTTCGAGCATTAGTTTTTCTTCGTAACGAAGTTTGATCCACAGGCCCCAAAACACGAGCGGCAGGCCAATTATTCCAGCGATGCGACCGGATACAATCACGGTGCCGAGGATCATCACTAGAAGTCCAGTATAAATCGGATGGCGCGCGAGCGCGTACGGTCCGCGGGTGATCAGTTCATGACCGCCTTTGAAAGTGATGACGCCGCTCCAATTGCGGCCAAGAGTTAACCTCGCCCAAAAACAAAACAGCATACCGGCGATAGACAACCCAACGCCGGCCCAAGCCACGGAATCAACCTGCGGAATGATTCGAAGATCGAGCGGATAGGCAAGCCGAGGGCCTTTGAAGATCAAGTAAACGCCGATGAGCATCGGAATGGTGTAACGCAACAACTGCGCTCCTCGTTGCTGATAAACCGATTGTTTAGTCCAGAACGACGCGAACAGCCAGACAACGGCAAATGATATCCAGCAAACGGTGATGATTCTTAGAGAGGTCACAGAGCTGCTATTCAAAGGATGAAGGGCGAGGGATGAATTAAGAAAGCTGAAAAGCGGAAAACTGACAGTTGAAGACTTAACAATGGCGCGGGAAACAAGTGACTTCTGGCCGGGGACCGCTGACCGCTATTTTCTTTTCCACGCCAGCATCATGCCGTCTCGTACGGTCAGGCAAACGTTTTCAACTCGCGAGTCGGATTGGATCACACGGTCAAAGGCGACAATGGCATGGTCATTAGCGTCGTTGGGATGCAAAACTTTGCCGCTCCACAGGACGTTGTCGGCCACCACCAGGCCGCCTGGCTTGAGCAATGGCAGGCACGCTTCGTAATATTTTACGTAGTTAGGCTTGTCCGCATCGATAAAAATCAGATCGAGGGGACCGGCTAATGTTTTGATCGTGTCCAAAGCCGGACCCATCCGGATGGTGATTTTGCTTCCATGAGGGCTTTCTGAGAAATAGCGGCGCGCGATCGCCTCGGCTTTCGGATCGATTTCACACGTGATCAATCGGCCGTCCTCAGGCAGACCTTCAGCCATCATCAGCGCGCTGTAGCCGGTGAACATCCCGAGTTCGAGAACGCGTCGGGAACCGGTCAGACGAACCAGCATTTTGAGAAAGCGACCCTCGATAATATCCACCTGCATCTGAGGTGATTTCATCTCTCGATAAGTCTCTTCTCGAAGCCGGATGTACAAATCCGTCTCGGGCTCGGTGTGATCCCGGGCGAATTGTTCCACTGCGCTGTCAATGAATCGGTCCATAGGTCAAAGCAAAAGCTGAAACACTGAAAACGGAAAGTTGAAATGCCGGAAGTGACGCGCGATCAGTTTTCTCGGACAACTTGCCGCGGATCTTTGTCGTCGCGGAGTCCAAGAAACACGGGCTGACGTAGTTTCTCGTCACGCGTCCACTCCGCGAACTTAATTTGGGCGACGAATTTGGGATTTACCCAGTGCATCTTGT
>JAICWQ010000174.1 GCA_025934755.1 Chthoniobacterales bacterium
CGTCCCGCAATGCTTTGACGATCATCAGCGGGATCAATTTCTCAGGGAACTGGTACGGCCCGTAATTATTCGAGCAGCGGGTCACCACCACTTCCTGGCCAAAAGTTGTGTGATGGGCCAGGGCGAGCAGATCGGCGCCAGCTTTGCTGGCGGAGTAAGGCGAGCTCGGGTCGAGCGGCGATTGCTCGGTAAACTTTCCGGTTTGGCCTAACGAACCGTAAACCTCGTCTGTCGAAACTTGCACGAAACGCTGGACGCCGTGTTTTCGGGCCCCATTTAGCAGCACACTGGTGCCGATGACGTTGGTGTGAATAAAATTCTCGGGCGAATTGATGCTGCGATCGACGTGCGATTCTGCGGCAAAGTTCACCACCGCGAAGAATTGGTGCTCGAGCATAAGGGCGTCGATGGCGTCGGCGTTCGCGATGTCGGCTTTGAAAAACTCGTAGCGCTCGCCATGTTCCTCGACCACCCCGTCGAGATTGGCGAGGTTGCCGGCATAAGTCAGGGCGTCGACATTTGTGACTAAGGCCGGCTTGTAATGTTGCAAAATGTAGCGAATAAAATTGCTCCCGATGAATCCGCAGCCGCCGGTCACGAGAATTCGCACAGCGCCAGATACCAGCAGCGCCACCGACGTCAAGCCTCACACGATGAACACAAAGGATACAACGGTCGCAACTATCAGTGAGAACCAGGTTGCAAAACTGATCCTGGACGCGGCATTCTTGGTTCACACAAAACTCGGGCCAGGCGTGTTCGAATCCGTTTACGAAGTCGTTCTCCCGCACGAATCAGGAAAAATGGGATTAGCTGTTAAGCCCCAAAAGCCGATGTCGATTCAGTACGATGGGATTCAATTTAACGAGGCTTTTCGGCCGGACCTGGTCGTGAATGAAAAAGTCGTCGGGGAACCAAAATCCGTAGCAGCTCTGGCTGACATTCACGTTAAACAGGTCTTAACTCAGCTCCGATGGAGCGGACTCAACCTCGGCCTGCTGATTAACTTCGGAGCGAACCATCTCAAGGATGGAATCAAGCGGATCATCAATGGTCGGCTTGAGCCTGCCGAAATCAGTGACTTGGAATTGTGACCCTTGTAAGCCTTTGTGTCCGTCGTGAGAGACTTGAATGTTGAAACCAGACAGCCAGGCGCGCTAGCGGATTTTCCGCTGCTGGGCGACTCGCTCGAAACCTGGACCCGCGCGTTCACGGAGAGCAAGTGGACTCCTTGGATTATCCTAGGACTCGCGACTTTTCTGCGGTTTTTCCTCGTGGGGATGAAGCCGCCTCACTTCGACGAAGGGATCAACGGGTGGTTTGTCGATCAAGTGGTCAAGACGGGCTTTTACAAATATGACCCCACCAATTATCACGGCCCGCTCCATTTTTACGCGCTGCTCCTGTCCCAGACATTGTTTGGCCGTAACTTAATCGCCCTTCGTTTACCCGTCGTGCTGGTGAGCATCGGTTGCGTCTGGCTGACCTTAAAATACGAGGCGTTCGTCGGGCGGACCGTTAGCCGGCTTGCCGCTTTGGCAATGACCGTTTCGCCCGGATTTGTTTTTTACGGTCGGTACTCCATCCACGAAGTCTGGATCCTGTTTTTCACGATGCTGTTTATCTTCGGCTTGTTAGGCCTCTGGAAATTCGGCACTGCGAAATATCTCTGGTGCGCCGGTATGGGACTGGCCGGCATGATTCTCTCGAAAGAGACCTACATCCTCCATGTTTTGTGCGCGATTATCGCCGTCCCGGTTTGCGCGTTGTCGAATTACTTTAGCGAAATCGAGGACCGAAAACCTGCTGCCCAAACCTGGGATTCCCTCGATCTTGCAGTCGTAATTGGGACCGCGATAGCTCTCATCGTCGCGTTCTATTCCGGTTTTTTCTTCCATTGGAACGGCGTAAAAGATTTGTTTGCCGCTTACGCGCCATGGTTCAAGACCGGGAGCGAAGGCCACGGACATGAAAAATCGTGGTACTACTGGCTCTCTCTCATCTGCCATTACGAGATGCCGGTTCTCGCCGGCCTCTTGTCCTGTTTGTTCGCGGTCCGATTCAAAACCGCAACGATGCGCTATCTGGCGGTATACGGTGTCGGAATGCTGATGGCTTACAGCATTGTGAAATATAAAACGCCTTGGTGCATCATCAGCTTCATCTGGCCGTTCTTGTTTACTTTTGGCGCGATGGAAACAATCGCGCCATTGCGGTTCAAAGGCGTGATCTATCGATGGACCGGGTTAGTGCTGTTCGGTTTCCTGGCCTACGCAATTTCCTACGCGACGTTGGAAAAGTTCGACTACGTCTGGCCGTATGCGATGATTTTCGGCTTCGCCGCCCTCCTGGTAATTTTGGCCAGCGCCGAGATCACAAAACTCGTTACCGGTGTTCTCCTCCTTTGGTCACTCGGGCACTGTATCTGGTTAAATTATTTCCGCTGCACGACCGAGACCGAGCCCTACGTCTACGTCCAGACTTACAACGATATTTACAAATTCACCGATCCGATCCTGCGACTCGCCCACGCCGATCCGCGAGCGTATCAACTCGTCGGCCACATTATTCGCGCGAGTCCTTATCCCCTCCCGTGGATCCTCGGCGAATTTGGACGGGTTGGGTACTACGAAAAGGACAACCTGCCTGATCCGTTGGACGGGGCCTTCCTGCTGGTCCAGGAGGACAAGATTCAGACAGTCGAATCAAAACTGCATGACTCCTATTACACCGTGCCGGTGACGATTCGGCCGTACCAGGACCCGTCGAAAGCGTATTTCAGCGCGAAAATTTTCAAGACCTTTTTCCCAGGAAAAAGTCCGGACTTCACCGGAGCCGCCAAACCTGCCTCGAGCGTGACGCCAACTCCAACCCCAACTCCCAATCCATGAAGTGGCTGGCAGGCGGATTAACATTTGCAAACTTCGCGACTGTTTGCGGCCTCTTGCTTGGAATTTTTGCCGCTGGTTTGGGTCCGGTCACTTCGCTCATCGCTTTTATTTTAGCGGGCGCAATTGCCGTGCTGGCCTACGTCGGCACGACGGACGCCCGACCCGCGCCAACCACCGAAGCAACACAGGGTCGGTATCGAAACGCGGTTACATGGATTGTCGGAGCCATCTTCGCGCTTTTCGCATTCCGTTCATTCATCTGGCTGCTTTACGTCGATGGCTCCGATTTAAAAATCCAGTCGCCGGTGAATCTTGGCGATCTTGGGCTGCATCTGACTCACATCAAATTTTTCGCCAACGGTGTCCGGCTGTGGCCGTCGAATCCGATTTATGTTGGCAGCCAGCACCTTCGCTATCCCGCCGGCATCGATCTGTTCAACGCGTTGTTGCTCAAGATAAACATCAGTTTAATTCCCGGGCTGGTTTGGGTTGGTTTGCTCGCGTCGATCGCGACGTTCTATGCCTTTTATCGCTGGGGCGGCATTTTTGCCGTTGCCGGCTTCCTGTTTAACGGCGGTATCGCAGGTTTTCAGTTTTTAAAGACATTCCAATTCAACGATTACCAGGATGTTAACAATGTCGCGTGGAAATGTATTCCGCTCACGATGTTCGTGACCCAGCGCGGACTGCTTTATGCAATCCCAGCCGGAGTAGTTTTATTGTGGCATTGGCGGCAAAAATTTTACCGCACCGATGATCAGCAAAATCCGAGCGGGCGGTTGCCGTTTTGGGTTGAGCTATCTCTTTATGCGTCGATGCCGCTCTTTCACATCCACACTTTCATGGCGCTTAGCATTTTGCTCGTTTGCCTGTTCGTCGCGGGCGACCCGCAAATTCGCGGCCACATTCTGTTCCTGGTGCTGACGGCATTGATTCCTGCCACTTTTTTTGTCTTTCTGACGACGGACTATTTCGCCGCTCACTCAGTCCTCGAATTCCATTCCGGTTGGGTGCAAAACGACGGCGAATTCAAAATGCCGTTCTTTCGGTTTTGGTTTTTCAATTTCGGAATTTTGGTGCCGCTTGTCCTGACCCTGGTTGGCATACTTGTGGCAAAGGCAGCGAAGGCCCGATCGACCCGCAACCTCGAAGTCCTCGCTGCGATTGGCCTGGCTACAATCGTGCTTGCATCCTGGCGCCTCTGGCAAAACGGGTTCGCATTGATTCCACTCGGCTTTTTACTTCTGGGATTGATCGCCGTGTTCGGCGCCGTAGCCCTCATCAGACTCAAAGGCTATTCCTGGGACGGTAAGTTATCCGAAGAAACCGCCTTTATCTTTGGCGCGATCGCGATTTTTGTTTTTGCCTTCTTTGTTAAAACGGCGCCGTGGGGTTGGGACAATCTCAAGATCATGATTTGGGCTTACTTCATCGTGCTGCCGTATTTGTGGCGAGATTTGATCGTGCAATGGGAGAAGCCGATCCGATGGGCCGTTTGTTTCGCGCTGTTCGCATCGGGATTTATTAGTCTGTTTGGCGGACTCGCCGCAGGCAAAGGCGGTTTTGGTTTCGCGAATCGCGGTGAGGTTGACGCCGTCAGCGCGGCCGTCCGTCCATTACCGATCGAAGCGCGTTTTGCCGCCTGGCCGACTTACAATCATCCCTTGCTCTTAAGCGGCCGAAAAGTGGTGATGGGATATCCCGGACATCTCTGGACCCAGGGATTCGACGATTACGGCAAAACCAATGACACCCTCACCAAACTAATGCAGGGCGCTCCGACCTGGCGCGACCTCGCCCGCAGTTTGCAGGTGCGCTATATCTTTTGGGGACGCGAAGAAAAGGCCAACTACCCGGCAAGTTCCAGGCCCTGGGAGAAAACAGCAGGACTCATCGCGTCTGGAACCTGGGGCTCGATTTACGATTTGGAAAAAAACGCTAAGCCGGGGCAGCCACAATAAATAAGCTGATTTTGTAGGGCAGGCGCGCCGTCTGCCAACGGCAAACCGGCAAGCGAGACGCTTGCCCTACAATTTTTCTTGGCGCGCGCTTAGCACAACTTGGCCGGCGGCGACCAGCTGATTGTCGACCAGTGCTTCCACTTCGAATTGCAAAAGCTGATCGACTTCGCCCAACTTTCTCGCGCGCAAAACGATTTTCTCTTCTGGACCCACCGGCCGAAGGAATTTCATTTGCCGAACTGCCGATAGCAAAAACCGCGTCTTTGAATTTTCCTGGTGAGCTGCGATTCCCGCTGTTTGGGCCAGCGCTTCGGTGAGAATCACGCCGGGGACCAGAGGATCGCCCGGGAAATGGCCGGCGAACATCGGATCGCTCTTTGAAAATTCAGTTTCGCATTCCGCTGAATTACCTGGTTCAAGCGCGATCAGTCTTCGTACGAATACAAACGGAGGCCGATGAGGCAGACCGAGGAAGTGACCAGTCACGGCCGACGAGTGACAAGCCGAAACTTTTTGTTTCTTTCTCGTCACACGTCACTTGTCACTGTTTTTCATCCATTCACAAAGTAGGCGAACTTCCAACTGCCTCGGACTCGGGTGATGCCGGCGCGGTAGCCGTCATAATTAAGTGACGGGTCGGCAAATTGAGGCGGCGCGACCCAGAACCCGCCTTTCTTCACGAATTTCTCCGACAACACGCCATCCAGCTCCGGCCAAAGATTTTCCTGATCCCAG
>JAICWQ010000137.1 GCA_025934755.1 Chthoniobacterales bacterium
GCCCCGGCCACACCGGTGTATTCCGCGCCGCCCGTGTCCGTGAAGGTCCCAGAAAATGGTTTGTGATTTAAATCGTTGATCAGCTTCTTTTTCCATGCGGTGAGCCATTCCGCCTTCTTTTGCGGAGCCTGGGCCATTTCCTTCTGGGTGAGGGCCCGCGCCGGTTGTGGAGGTGGTGAAGACTCAACCGGAGTTGAGACCGGTCTCCGTTGGCCCGTGATTTCATCCGCGATCGCGCTACGAGTTTTTAATCGCTTTTTGAGCTCAGCTGGAGATCCAACGCTTCCGGGATCCGTTTTCCAGGCAAGATACAGGCGGCAATCGTCCAGATATTTTTGGGCAATCGGTTTCAATTCTGCGATCCAAGCGAATCTTCCAACCGGCTGCGCCTTTACGAATTCATCGAGCAAGCTGGCAGCGTTTTGGACGTCGAAGTGGTTGATATCTTTCAGCGCGAACGGCAGCAGCGCGAACCCGTTAAAAGAATTAACTTCCTTCGGAGCATCGGCTGCGGCGATTGGATGCGATTCCAACATCTTTTTCGATGTTGCGACGAAGAAATCCGAAAGGTCGGCATCCTCTTTTTCAAAACCTTTCGTTCCGGCCTTCTCAACCGCCTGAAACGCGTCGCGCGCGGGGCCGTCATCGCGGGCAATCAATGCGGCCAGTCCCTCCTGAAATCGCGTCCAATCGTAAAGGGGCTGCCGATTACGGGCCTCGGTCGCAATGCGGGCAAAGGCGGCGCCCGCGACGTTGTAGTGGTTAAGAACTAACTGGTGGCGGGCCGTCGCCGCCTGCTTCTCAAGTTCTGCCACAGGAATCAGGTTTGAGGAAACTGCGATCTGTTGTTGAGTCTTGCGCACGTAAAAGAAAACGCCGATCCCCACAAGCAACAGGACCGCAGCAGCAGCCGCGATAATTCGCCGGGTCTTTCGTTTCGCGGTTGCAACATCGATAACGTCGCGGCCGGTCAATTTCTTGTAAGCGCGCTCGAGCTCGGCGACTAACTCATCGTAGGACGAGAAACGCTGGGCCGGTTCGGGCGCGATCATTCTTTGTAAAACGCGCGCGGTATCGGGTGAAACCTCTGGCGCCGCGAGTGACAGCAGCAGTGGCTGACGCTTCAGCGCGAGAAGTTCGCCCGCCGAATTCGTTTCGCCTTCAATCGGCGCCGTCCCAGCCAGAGCATGAAACAACGTCGCACCAAGACTGTAGATATCGCTTCGGAAATCTTCGGGTTGATGATTCAACCGTTCGGGCGCGACATAATACGGGGTCCCCCAAATTTCGCCTCGCGCTTCCGCCGTGACTCCAGCCAGACCGAAATCCCCGATCTTCGCGAGGTGGTCGTCGGCAAAAAGGATGTTGGCCGGTTTTACGTCGCGATGGACCAGGCCTTTTGAGTAAGCGGCGCGCAGTCCTTTCGCGGTCTGGATGCCTGCTTCCAAGACTTGTTCCTCGGGCAAACGTTTCCGCTGTTCGATAAAATCATCGAGACTCCCTTGCTCAACCAGTTCCATGACCAGGTAAAACTGGCCGTGCGCAATACCGGAAGAGAAAACCTGTACAATGTTCGGGTGGTTCACGGCCGCGGCGGCGCGCGCTTCCTGTCGCAATTCGGCGGTGGAATCGCGTCCGCCCTCGATATCTCTCCGCATCAGCTTCAAGGCCACGAACCGGTCGAGCAAAGTGTCGCGCGCTTTATAAACCGTGCCCATCCCTCCAACTCCGACCGTTTCCAGGATCACAAAATTGTCGAACATCCGTTCAACGTGAACGTTCTCGCCGCACGACGGGCAAGCGATCCGCTCCAGCGGTTCGGCATTGGTAGTGTCGATAGATGCGCCGCAAGCGGGACAAATTTGCGAGGTTGACGCGGTTTGATCGACAGCCATCGATCCGATTGTAACATCGGCGCTTCCTGGGGCAATGTTGTCTGTTTATGCAAGAGACGCAGCCAATTCGATTGACCGTGCCCGAACCAGGCGCGCGGCTTCGCCTCGACCAGTTTCTCGCCCGCGCTTTGCCAAAGTTTTCGAGGTCCAGGCTTCAGACGTTGATCCGAAATAAAAACGTCACTCTAAACGGGTCCCCTGCCCGCCCTCGGGAGCTGGTTCATTCAGGCGATCAGATTGAAGTGAATGAGCCACCGCCGGAAAAGATCGACAATTTGCCCGAAGCGATCCCGCTGGATGTTCTTTACCAGGATGACGATTTGATTGTGATCAACAAACCGGCCGGCATGGTCGTCCATCCGGGCGCAGGCCAACCTGAACACACTTTGGTGAACGCGCTTCTCTATCATTTCCCCAACCTTTCCGGGATCGGCGGCAAGGAGAGACCGGGAATTGTGCACCGGCTCGACAAGGACACCAGCGGATGTCTCGTCGTCGCCAGGACGGACGAAGCGCACAGGTCGTTGTCGAAGCAATTCGCCGATCGCGCCGTGGAAAAAATTTATCTGGCGTTGGTCGCCGGGAAATTACTCAAGGTCGCAGGAACAATTGAGGAAAAGATAGGCCGCCATCCGGTTCACCGACAACGAATGTCGACCACGGCACGGAACGGCCGGGTGGCGAAAACGGATTACCGCGTTTTAAGCTCGTCGGCCGAAACGAGTTTGTTGGAATGCAGATTGCACAGCGGTCGGACCCACCAAATCCGGGTTCATCTCCATCACCTCGGGCATCCAGTTTTGGGTGACAAAGTCTACGGCGGCCGGTTCGCCAAATCGTTTCCCCGACAAATGCTGCATGCGTGGAGGTTGGCTTTTCATCATCCCCGCACCAGCGAATGGAAAACATTCGAGGCGCCGGTTCCACGCGATTTCGAGAACGCGATTAAGTCGCTTCCGCCATCCCCTTTTTCTGGCCCGCGAGCATAACTAACGCGGCGAGCACGGGGCAGATGATGAGAGCGCGCATCCATGGCTCGGCATGCCAGGCCAAAACAAAACGATCTTCATCCCAAAACAAGTAGTAGGCAAAGATGGTAATGGACAAGACCTGCCAGCCATAAGCCCGTCGCCACGCCGCAAGAGGCAAGATCCAGGTGCAATACCACGGATCAAAAATCGGGCTCAGGACCAGCACAACGGCCAGCGCCCAGAGCATGCCGCGCCGCCAATCGCGAATGAAAAGCAGCGAGACCACGGCCACGCAGACGATGATGATCGGGACGTAATGAAAACTGCGCTGGTGCGGGTTTGGCCAAAACGTGTCTTCGATCAACCACCAAAAGAGATCGTTAAGGCGTGAGAGATAATTGATTTGGCCTAACGGATGCCAAACTCGCACTTGTGGAAACCCGAACGGAAGGCTGAGGACCGTCGGAATGATTAGGCTCAGCGCCAAAACGAACGCGCGCCACCGGAGCGCAAAAATGAATAGCAACAATAGTGACGCGGCGACGATATTGAGCGAGATCGCGATTCCGAAACACGCCGCTGCGACAACAGCCCAAACCCACCGCGATGAGGGGTCGGCGAAAGAGGTCAACTCGTTCGGCTGCGGATCCGGAGAGGCTTTAGTCAGCGCGATAATTCCGCCAACGAGGGCCAGGATCATCAGGCTGTCGAAGTGAGCTGCCCCGGCGAAACTATAAACCGCGAGCGGATTCCAGGCGTACCACGCGGCAGCCCGAAAGCACTCATCACCTCCGAGTAATCGTAACAGCAACGCGGCAATCGACAGATCGCCAATTGCAAAAATGATTTTATAAAAAAGCGGCCGATCACTGATGCCGCTGAGAAATCGGAACAGCACCTCTGCTCCCGGCGCCTCGGCCGCGGGCATCTCGGGATGATTGATTTTGACAGCCTCCGGAAAATCGCGCCGCAAACCGTCGAGCTGAGAATCCGACGGCGCAATGAGATAAGGATTCAAGCCGGCCCGTTGAACCTTCCCATCCCATTGATATCGAAACAGCTCGTCGGATGGCGTGAGAGGCAGGGCGACCAGTCGCAAAAGTATCGCCACGCCCCAAAAGATGGCCGCCTGTCGCCGGAGACCAAGCTTCGGGGGGAAGTGAGACACCGCCGCAAGAAATGCTATGCCCGCAGCGAACGCTGTTCCCACGAACCGAACCGGCATTTGTGGAACCGTCCAATCGTCGGAAAAATTCAGCGCGGCGCAAAAGAAAACCTCTGCCGCGATGAGGATGGCGAATCGAACCGGGAGCCGGCCGTTCATGGCCGCGCCGCGGGGTCCGTCTGCATCGCCTCGAGCGGTTGAACAGGCATCGCCGCGGGCGCAACGAGGCCTCGTCGGGTCATACGCTGGAGGCCCGCGCGGTGCGCTGCCAGGTCAACGAGCTCGGCAACTCGCGCTTTCAACGCCCGGGCGCGCGAACCCAGAAAAATTAGAAAAAGCGAGTAAGGAATGAGTGACCAAAGATCGAGATGCGAAATGTGCAGTTGCCGATAAATCACAATGCTCAAAGCCAAAAGACTGAAGATCACGGTGCTGGTCACGAATCGATTTCGAAGCCGAACCCGGGTCAGTCGTTTTCCGCCGCCATGGTCCTCAGTCACGGTTTGGAGGACAATGCTCCACCAAAAGTTCCCGTAAATTTGGATGTCCCACTCTTTCCAACCAGTATCGATCGAATACCGCCAGCCTTCTTCCTCAAGCAATTGAAAGATTGAGCCGAGCAAATGATGTCGATCGCGGCCTTCGTCACTCCAAAAAACGCGACGCCGTAGACCTCGGCCCATTGCGCCGGGAGGCAATTGTTCGTGGGTGCTAATCACGGCTCGCGGGGTCCGTTTGAAATGGAGCCAGGTAAAATATCGCGAAAATCCGCGAACTAACGGTTGAACGAACGCCAAACACATTACCAGCAAGCGCGCCGGCACGGTGTCGAATTTCGGCTCAATTCGCGCGCGGACCATATAGGAAAGCGCGACGGTGAGCGTTCCGCCAAGCATGAGATACGGGACAATGCGTAACGCGGGCAGAAAAATTCCAAGACCGAACAGGAACAACGTCAGGGCGAACCATTCGATGCTGCTCAAATAGGCGGCGACGTCAGATTGCGGTGTCGCGTACATCGACTGGAAAAAACCTTCGCCGAAAATTCCATGGTAAATAACCGGTCGGTTAATGAACCAGCTGAACCGCGGCGCGCCGTAAATTTGGCCGCGCCACTTGGCGGTGCCGGTTGGACCGAAGAAAATCAGGTGCTTGAAACGCAAGAGCGATTCGGCTTCGCCGTAGCCTTCCTGTTGTTTCAGGAATTCTCGCAACGTGAAACGGCGATGATGCCAGACAATTGCAGTTGGACTAAACGCGATGACGCAACCCGATTGTTGGAGTCGCCAGCAGAAATCGACGTCGTCTCCTGCCTTCCGATATTCGGGATCGAAGCCGCCGATGTTTTCGAACGCCCAGCGGTAAAACGCCATGTTACAACCGGGAATGTGTTCGGCCACAGTGTCGGTCAGCAAAACGTGACTTGGCCCTCCTGGCGCGGCTGCCACCACGGCCTGAATCGCATTTCGCGCCGGCGGACTGACATTCGGACCGCCGACCCCGCCGTAATGATCGCTGGTCAACGTCCCGATCAAATAATAAAGCCAGTCGGGATCGGCCATGCAGTCTGAATCGGTGTAAGCGAACACGTCGCCTTTGGCCGCGCCCGCCCCGGTATTGCGCGCGTGGCTCAACCCATGATTGGTCTGGTGAATGTAGCGGACGTTCGGAAATTGCGCGGCAATCTCCGCAGTGTTGTCGGTCGAGCCATCGTCGACCAGAATCACTTCGTAATTCGGGTAATTGATCTTGCCTAACGACTCGAGACAGCGAGGAAGGGTGCGACCGCCGTTGTAAGAACAGACAATCACCGAAACGAACGGCGCTTCGGCGAGGGCGGTATGTGGCAGAGTGGAATTGTCCTGACCAAATTTCTCCCGCAACGCATAAAACGATTTCTTCGGCTGACGTTCGCGCGTGACGATGCCGAACGCCCAATCGGGGACTTCCTGCCCGCCGGTGAACCATTCGTCAGTCCAGGAAAACAAAATTGTCCCGGCGAGGCCGCACTTGGCCACGCTCTCGATATGCCAGCCAAGCATCTCCGCCTGTTCCTCCTGGGAATGACGGATCGTGTCCATGCCGAACTCGCCCAGGATAAGCGGCCGCTCCTCGGTCAGGTTTTGCAGCCGCAAAAGATAACGTTCGAAGTCGCCCTGATTGTGGAGGTAAACGTTGAAACAAAAAAAGTCGACGTTTTGCGGTAATAAATATTCTGTGGGCGGAAAAGTCGCGTAGGAAAACAAAACCTCGGGATCAACCGCCCGCCCAATACGAACCAGGTGCTCGACGAATTCGATCACCCGACGGACCCCAAGCCATCGAGCCATCGTACTGGAGATTTCGTTGCCCACCAGATAACCGAGGACCGCCGGGTTTCCCCGATAGCGTTTGACCGTCGTTCGTACCATCCGCGCAATGTCGTCGCGGATTTTTTTCTCGCGCAGAAACTCAATGTGCTTTTCCCATGCAAGGGTAATCAGCACGCGCATTCCGGCGGCGGCGCACTTCTCCAGAAACCACTCCGGAGGCGGATGATATATCCGGACCACATTCAATCCGATCTCGCGCATCAGTCGAAGGTCCGCTTCCACCTGTTCCGGACGGCCAAGGTAATCCCCGTTCGCATCAGGCTTGAATGGACCGTAAGTGACGCCTTTGATGAAAAACTTGCGGTCGCCTTCGAAAAAGAATTTCGAAGCCACTCGAATTCGCGGGCTGATCGGATTCGTCATAAAGAACGGAGAACGTCCGCCATGATGTCGCCGGTGCGGGAAATGTCTTCCGGAGTGTGGGCGGTCGAAATGAACCCGGTTTCGAATTGAGAGGGCGCGAAATAAATGCCGCGATCCAGAGACGCGTGGAAAAACTCGGCGAAACGCTTCAGATCGCTCCGCTTCGCGCCGGCCAGATCGACGATTGGGCCCGAAGCGAAAAACGCACAGAACATCGATCCGATTCGATGAAAGGTGATTTCGATCTTCGCGTTTGCAATCGCAGCGCGAGCGAGTTGTTCGAATTGCGCGCCAAGATCTTCCAGACGTTTCCAGCCATCGATCCGCTCAAGCTCCTGCAACTGGGCGAGCCCCGCGGCCATGGCCAACGGATTCCCGGAAAGTGTCCCGGCCTGATAAACAGGACCGTCCGGCGAAAGCCGATCCATGATTTCTGCGCGTCCGCCAAAAGCGCCGACCGGCAATCCACCGCCGATCACTTTTCCGAGCACAGTGAGATCGGGTTTCACTCCAAAGATTTCCTGGGCGCCGCCGCGCGCGACCCGGAAGCCGGTCATCACTTCGTCGAAAATCAAAAGCGCGCCGTGCTCTACGCATTCGTCGCGCAAGGCCGGCAGAAAATTTTCTTTCGGGAAATAAAGTCCGGCGTTCGCTGGAATCGGTTCCAAAATTATTGCCGCGATCTGGTTGTTGTTCTCGGCAAATGTTTTTCGAACAAGCTCGATATCGTTGAACGGCAGCGCGATTGTCAGGCCGGCAAATGCTTTCGGCACTCCGGCGCTGTCAGGCTGGCCGTGGCTGAGTGCCCCGCTCCCAGCCTGCACCAAAAGCGAATCGGCGTGGCCGTGATAGCAGCCCTCGAATTTAATTATCTTGTCGCGGCCAGTGAAGCCCCGCGCCAGTCGCAAGCACGACATGGCCGCTTCGGTCCCGCTGTTGACCATCCGAACTTTCTCGATCGACGGCATCCAGCGACAGATCAGTTCCGCGAGTTCCACTTCGAGCGGATTTGGAATTCCAAAGCTCAGGCCGCGTTCCGCGACCGAACGAACCGCATCGACCACCACGCTCGGAGCGTGTCCAAGAATCGCCGGGCCCCAACTCCCTACGTAATCGATGTATTCGCGTCCATCGACATCCCAAATCTTCGGGCCGGCCGCGCGTTGCACAAAAAAAGGTTCGCCTCCGACATTGCGAAACGCTCGCACCGGCGAATTCACGCCACCAGGAATGCGCTTTTGGGATTGGGCAAACAAGCTGGATGAACGCGAGACCATGAAATCGGATAACGCTCTACGCTCAACGTTCAACGTTCAACATTCAATTCAGAACTAAAACCAATCGAAAATCGGCAATCAACAATCTAAAATGGAGAGAGGCGGGGGCGGGAACGGAGCCGACGGGAGTCGAGCGACGTAGACGAAGCCCGAAGGGTGAACGAGCGCGAGCGAGTGAATCAATCGAACCGGCGCTTGAAGCGAAAGCCCCCTTGTCCACCAAAGCCGAGTGCGGCTACCAGGCGGGGGCGGGAATCGAACCCGCGAATAGCGGTTTTGCAGACCGCAGCCTTACCACTTGGCTACCCCGCCGAGAAAGGAAGTGGAGCGTA
>JAICWQ010000143.1 GCA_025934755.1 Chthoniobacterales bacterium
ACTTTAACGACGTCGATCGTCGGGTTATTAGCCGCCCAAACCAATCCCTCGAAAGGTCCGTCGCCTGAGCCAAAGCCGGAAGCAAGCCCCACTCCGCCGGCTGCGACTGATTACGATATTAAATGGGGCGTTAAAATTCCGATGCGGGACAAGGTCGAACTCAACGCGACGCTGTATTTTCCCAAAACGCCGGGCGGTTCGCCGCCTAAAACGCCAGTGATCTTCACCCTGACTCCCTACATCTCGGATAGCTACCATCCTCGGGCAGCGTATTTCGCTTCGCACGGTTACGTTTTCGCGCTGGTTGATGTTCGCGGTCGCGGAAATTCCGGAGGCGATTTTGAGCCGTTCGCGCAGGAACCGCACGATGGGCACGATGTGGTGGAATGGCTGGCCCAACAGCCGTTTTGCGATGGCAAAGTCGCGATGTGGGGCGGCTCCTATGCGGGGTTCGATCAATGGGCGACAGCGAAAGAAATGCCGCCACATCTCGCGACCATCGTTCCCGCCGCCGCCGCGCATCCGCCGCTGGATTATCCGTCACTCGATAACATCGGCGAGATGTATGACATGCAGTGGTTTACATTCACCAGCGGCAAAGCCGGCCAGGTTAATCTTTTCGGGGACTCGAAATTCTGGCGAACCAAGTTTCTCGATTTCTACAAGAAACACCTGGCGTTCAAGACCCTCGATTCGTTCGTCGGCAATCCCTCGGTCAGTTTTCAACGAATTCTCAAGCATCCCACCGCGGATGCCTACTACGACGCGATGGTTCCAACCGTTGATCAGTTCAAAAAACTTACTCTTCCGATTTTGACAATTACCGCCCAGTACGATGGCGATGAACTCGGCGCGATGACGTTTTATCGCGATCACATTGCGAACGCTGCGCCGGATGTGAAAGCAAAACATTTTCTCATTATCGGGCCGTGGGACCATGCCGGCACCCGAACCCCAACGGACGAAGTGGGCGGTGTGAAATTCGGCAAGGATGCAGTTCTGGACCTGAACGATCTGCATCGTCAGTGGTATGACTGGACAATGAAGGGCGGCGCCCAGCCGCAGTTTTTGAAAAACCAGGTGGCGTATTATTTGATCCCCGCGGGAAATTCGGGCGCGAACGGCGAGTGGAAGTATACCGACAGCTACGCGAACCTGATCGCGAATCCGAAAACGTTCTACGTCGATTCCAAAAATGGCGATGCCAATGGCGTTTTCCGGTCCGGGATTTTGAGCGAGGCAAAGCCGGCGAATGGCACGGACAAATTTGTTTACGATCCGCTCGACACTCGACGCGGCGAAGAGACGGAGGGGAGTGAGCCTAATGAGAAAACCGCCGGTCTCGATCAGAAATTTCCGCTCAGTATTGGCAACGACGGCCTCGTTTATCATACCGACGCGCTGACGAAGGAAACCCCGCTCGTAGGATGTCCAACAGTCACGCTTTGGCTTTCGATCGACACTCCGGACGTCGATTTGGAAGCGGACCTTTACGAGATCCAGCCGGATGGCACGAGCATCGCGCTGTGGACGGACCTGCGACGGCTGCGTTATCGCGATTCACTACGGGAAGCGAAACTGGTGAAGCCCGGCGAAATTGTGAAGTGCGATTTCAATCCCGGCCTGTTCGTTGCTCGAAAAATAATGAAAGGCAGTCGCCTGCGCCTGGTCGTTACCGCAGTAAATTCGATTTTCTGGCAGAAAAATTATTGTTCCGGCAGAGTCGTGGCTGAGGAGACTGCGAAAGACGCCCGCACTTGTCACGTTCAGGTCTACCACGACGCGCAGCATTCGAGTTCGATTCAATTGCCGTTGCGGTGATGACTTTTTCCCGAGTGGTAATTGTCGCGGCTATCTCCCGCCTGCTCACCCTTAATTTGTCCGCCTCTTCCGAAATCGCGATCGCAATGCGGTATTTGCAGGCTGAAGGGACCAGTCACTCTCATCTCTATCTCTATCGCGATGATGGAAAGCTTTTGCGGCAGCTAACCAATGACAATTCCGGTCAGGACGTCGATCCCATCTTCGCCCCGGACGGCGGCAGCATCGTGTTCACTCGCGAGAAATCTGACAATAGTCCGCTTGAATTCTGGAGCATCCAGCCGCTTGGCACGGACCTCAAGAAACTCGATTCAGCGCCGGATTGGTATGAACAGACGAAAAGCTCGCCCTATTTCACAAATCGCGATCCCGCCCCGGCGAAGGAATCGCCCTCGCCTTCGGGGTCAACGACCCCGACCGGAATGATCGGCGAACGCAAAAGCTACAAAGCGCCCGACGGATCGGTTGAATTGATTTTGCGCGAAGATCCCGCCGATCCGGACGATCAGGTCAACGGCGAAAAACATGGCAAACATTATGTGGTCCGTTACTTGAAGACGGGAATCCAGGCTGATTTTGGGACGTTGCCCGGCTTCGTTGGCGTTTACGAGATTTTGCACGACCGGCAAAATCCAAATCGGATATTCTTGTTTGACGGTCTGTTGCGGGTCGCGTTCTTCGGTTTGCATCTAAATAGTACCGATGGCGACACTACGTTCGCGCTTGACCTTAACGGGCCACGCTTTGTCCGGTTGTCTCCGAATTGGGCGGCGCCGATTCCGTTGCCGGGCGAGGGGGCGTTCCTGGCTCTCGCCGAAAATCGTTACATTCCGATTCCCGGCACGACCAAGACCGCGAATTGTTCCTACATTGAACGCTGGGACGCGCAGCTTCAGAAACTCCGTTATTGCCGGCCGAACGCCGCGGCGGTTTGTTACGGAGCTTCAATGTATCGGCCGGATCGCTCGCCGGCCATAATCACGGTTCGGCAAGACGCAGACTAAACGTGTTGCGAACTAGACAGGATTTACCGGATCACACAGGATTGGAAGGCCGCGAGTTCTCCTTTGTGAAATCAATAAAAGCTTTGAACCCTGTCTCCATTTTGACAGCTCGCTCCATCGCAACCCTTTCACTGCTAATCGCAATCACTTCGTCGCTCTGCGCGCAGTCGAATAATCCACTCGATAAACTGGCGACCGATTTCTGGACCTGGCGCGCGAAATACGCGCCTTTTAATGGCGACGACGTTCCGCGAATGGAGCGTCCCGGTGGAATCCGGGATTGGTCGCGCGCTGCGATTGAAAAGCGCCGGAAAGATCTGGCCGAATTCGAATCGCGCTGGAAGAAAATCGATCCTAAAAGTTGGCCGATTCCCAAGCAGGTTGATTATCGTTTGATCGGTTCGGCGTTGTCCCGGGTTCGTTGGGAACTCGACGTCAATCCGGGATGGAAGCGCGATCCGACATTCTATATTGGCCAAACCCTGACCGCGCTCGCGGAAGCGCTGACGGTTCCCGCTCCCTACGACGAAACGCGGAGCCGCGAAATTTTGACCAGGATCCAAAACATTCCGTCACTCCTGGAGCAGGGGATGTCGAACCTGGACAAACCGCCGGCGCCATTTGTTAGCGTAGCAGTTCAAGCGCTCGATGGAATCGGAGATCGTCTTCGGAAAATGGCTGCAGCCTTGCAGGAATCGACCACGCTCAAGCCCGAAGAATTGAAGATCGCAACGGATCGCGCGGCGGACGCGTTGGAGAAATTTCGCGCTTCGCTTCAGCAAAAGCTGCCGGAGATTCAAGGAGCGGCGGCTTCCCAGCCGTCAGATTCAACACAACGGCTTGGAAGTCGTCGCTCCTTGCCAGAGCAAACTGCTCTTGGACGCGACGCCTACGTTTGGTTCTTGCGCAATGTCGCCCTGATGCCTTACACGCCGGAAGAACTTCTCGCCATGGGCCGTCAGGAATGGGCCCGCGCCGTCGCCTTCGAAGTTTACGAGAAAAATCGAAACAAGGATGTGCCGCCGCTAAAACTTGCGGACAACATCGACAATTGGGTCGCGGACGCGGCTGCCAAAGAACTGCAGGTGCGGAAATTTTTGGAACAGCATGGAATTGTCACCGTTCCGGATTGGATCCAGCACTATACTCTCCGTCCGACGCCGGAATATTTGCGCGCGCTCGGGTTCAGCGAGACCGACGATTTCACTTCGCCCTCGCGTTTGAGCGAGAATAGCATTCGTTATGTACCCGAGCCGTCAGACAAACTTGGCTACTTCTGGCGCGCGACGGCGATGGATCCGCGCCCGATCTGTGTCCACGAAGGAATCCCCGGCCACTATTTCCAACTTTGTCTTTCCTGGAAACACGAAGACCCGATTCGCCGGCATTATTATGATTCAGGACCGAACGAGGGCCTCGGTTTTTACGCCGAGGAGATGATGTTGCAGGCCGGGCTCTTCGACGACAGCCCCCATACTCGCGAGATCATTTACAACTTCATGCGGCTGCGCGCGCTCCGCGTGGAAGTCGACGTGAGACTCGCGCTTGGCCAATTCACGATTGAGCAGGCGGCAAAGTACTTGCAGGAAAAAGTTCCGATGGACGAACAAACCTCGCGACAGGAAGCGATCGCGTTCGCGACCGGTCCGGGTCAGGCGATCGATTATCAGATCGGCAAGCTACAGATCATCAAGTTGCTCGCCGAAGCCCGAATGAAACAAGGAGAAAAGTTCAACCTGCATGCCTTTCACGATTTCGTTTGGAAAAACGGCAACGTGCCGATTTCGCTCCAGCGCTGGGAATATCTTGGCGACGGGAGCGACGTGCCGGCGCCGTCCAGGTAGAAATGTTCAATGTATCAAGATTTGACCCCGTTCTTTTGCTTCCCCGGTAGCGTTTGAGAGAATCGGCCAAAAACAGCTCGAACCTGGCATAATCTTCATCCAGGGTGGGGGTCAAATCTAAACATTTAACATTCCGTTAAGCAACTTGCGCCTCGAGCTCGCGCTGTGTGCCGTCCGGACCCGACGAATCCTTTGCGCTACCGCCGCGTAGTCCAGCCCTCCAAATAGTTCGCCGATCTCGCGAAGCGATAGGGTTCCCGTTTCCCAGATCATCCACATCGCCAAATTGCGGGCTTCCAGTCCCCGGTCTTTGCCCTCAAGCAATCTACCGACCTCTAGCTTGTGTTGCCGGGCGACTTTCGCAACCACTTCGTGCGCGTTAGGCTTGTATTCCGCGCGACGTAGTGAGGTGATCTCGCGCCTTTGCCTGTGCAATCCTTTCACCCGATCGCGCAGTTTTCGCACAAACGAGTCATTGCCTAGGACCGCCTGCCAACGGACGGCCGAAAATGGATTTTCAATCTCTCGCACTAATCCTTCTTCCACAAAACGCCGATACGCCAATCGCTCATCTTTCCTCGAACCGCTCAATTCGCCTAAAACCATCTCCTCCTTAACAAATTCATACTGGCGACCCAAGCCGGAATAACCAGGATAGCTGCTCCATTTAAAAGCTCGCAGCCTTTTTCTCCGTTCCCTTGGGTTCCCACGCCCGAGGTTCACTCCCCGCACCGGATTGAGATGAACATAGCGACTCAATTCAAGTAGGTACTTACCCTCCTGCACCAGAAAGCTTTTGTATCTCCCCTGAAAGAGGTGGCCACTTACCCGATGCCGGCGGTTAAAATAAACCGTGTAAGCAACGCCGAGCCAGTGCATCCAGCGCGCCAGATTTGGGCGGTGCGTTTGCCCGACCAGGTGAACGTGGTTGGCCATTAAAACAAAACACAAGATCGACACCTCAAACCGCTGGACCGACTCGTCCAAGAGAGAAATAAAACGCGCTCGGTCCCGGTCATCCCGAAAAATGCGCTGCCGTGCATTGCCGCGCGTGCATAGATGATAAATCGCCTCCTCAAATTCAACTCGCAACGGACGCGCCATCCCAGAGCAGATTAATCGCCGTTTAACGCGAATGTCAAATGTTTAGATTTGACCCCGTTCGCACCGTGCGCATTTTCCCGCCGAGTCGCAGTTTGTGTATGAAGTTCGTAATCATCGCCTGCGCGGCCTGATGGAGGTGACTTACATCGCGAATGGTTCACCGAAGGAAAGTAGTTTTCTGCGTACCGGCTGGGCACCCAGAGATAATGTGGGAGTTGAATACGATCTCGCCTTCGGCGCCGGTAGGGCAGACGACTTTACAGGTTGATCAGATTGTCAGAGGTCTAATTGCAATCTTTCATCACGGGTTTCTTCTGCTCGGCTCTCACTGGAACCGGCGCCGTGAGATTTCTTCTTTAATGTCTTCGTATTCGTCGAGTCGCTGGTCCCGGGTTGTTTTGATGTAAAAAATTGTGCCGGCAATTCCCAGAGCCGTAGCAACCACGAAGTTCAGTTCCGCGCCGAGCGCCCACAAATAGGCGCCGATGATTGCCCCGACGCTGACGATCAAGTCGCGTACTAAATAATAAGCGCCGACCATTTGCCCGCACCGGTGGGGATCGCAATAGCCGATGATGAGCGCTTTCCGCGAAGTGTCTCCGAATTCCTTAAGTCCACGAATGACGAACGCGACGGCCAGCAATCCGAAACTGTGGGCCGGATGTGCGCGAGCCACGAGCATGCTGACCGGGAATAACGTGAACATGATGAAAGTGATAATGACGAACGGTTCCCGGCCATAACGATCTGCGTAGTGAGACGCCGGAATGATGCACAAAATAGCGGCCAACATTTCGACGGCGGTGAGCAGGCCCACTTCCTTGCCGCTGATGCCGATGTAGTCCATCGCGAAAATGATGACCCAGGCGTAGGGAATTCGTTCGCAAAACCGCACCAGAATGTCGCTCAGGAGCAAACGACGCATCGGAGTGTTGAATTCGGCGAGGCTTTTCCAAAAACCCCATTGGTCCGGGGTGCGAGGTCCGAGCCGGACTGGCCGTGCACCGGCATTCGACTGGCGGTTGGCTTCGGTCTTGGCCGGATCATCTCTAATCTCGCGTTGCACAAAAATGGTTAACCCGGAAAGAACGATTGAAACGGCCAGGGCAATCCGGACCCCGTCGACCACGCCAAAACGATCGATCAATATCCCGCCGAAAAAGGGCGCGATCATGATGGGCAACCGTTTGATGACCGATTGAACGCCGATTCCCATCGAGTGACGGCTTGCTTCCAGGGCCGAGGCAACGAGGGAAAATGTGGCCGGCAACGAAAAACAACTCCAGGACAGGAATAGAAACATTCCCAAAATCACCGCGCCCCAATTCGGAACGAGGAGAACGAGCGCGTAACCGACGATCGAAATGATATTGAAAATCAAAAACGCCCGGCGATGTCCCAACCGGTCCACCACCACGCCGCCGGGATACGCGTAAACCGCGCCGAGCAAAGTTCGGAGGGCATCGTACAAACCGATAACCAGAACGGTGGCGCCGAGGGTCTGGAGATATTTCGGGACGAATCGCATCCAGAGTTCTTCGCCGACGCCGATGACGAAGAGCGCAAGCAGAAGAATGACGAGGTTGCGTTTTAGTCCAAAAAAACTCGCGATTCCGGAAAACCGCTGATTCTTAGTCTCGCTCTGCACTTTCTGATCAGGCGTTGGCGGCTTTGCGTCTGATTCCATGTCAGGTCGTTGGCTAAGCGGCCGATAGCATCGGCGACCAGCTATTTCATCTCACAGCAGCTATTTAGCTGTCGAGACGCGTTTCAGGTTTAGACATTCGATTCTTGTTTGATCCGCCGGAAGCTGAGTTGATTTTCAATCTAAGCCATGTCGCAATTATGAATAACCGCCTGTCAGACAACCCGAATGTCGTAAGCAAAATAAGCGGAACATCGGAGCTGATTGCGAAAGTGCCGCAGGTAACGTTGATTTTCTGGATCATTAAGATCCTCGCCACGACGTTGGGCGAAACCGGTGGCGACGCCGTGACCATGTCGTGGCTTGGCGAAACTACCGCTGAAGCCAAAGGCACCGGTTATCTCATTGGAACGGCAATCTTCGGTGTCATTTTCGTTGTCGCGGTTCTCATTCAAAT
>JAICWQ010000057.1 GCA_025934755.1 Chthoniobacterales bacterium
ACCAATACAAAATACCACTTAAGAAGGTGCGATTGGCGACCGACTACATCGAAAAAACGAAGGGTGATCTGTTGTTTCTGGCCTCAAAGGATTTCTACGTTGACCACAAGAATCTATTTTTGGAATTGGACGATCTTCTGGTGTCGTTGTCGGAATCTGGACAAGTTGTAAACAGGGAAGTTGTTTCTGCGGGCCTGGAACAGCTTGCTTATGGTAACGACGGTTATGCCGGTCAGTTCTTCCCCGCCATGAATGGTCAGCTTCAACGCGATTTCGCAATCAATCCTGCTATCAATTTCGGTCGCCTAAGCATTGCGCGTCTAGGAGTAGATACCAACGCACTTGCGGACCGATTTGTGGCTGGAGAGAAAATCATCAATATCGCGCAGGATTGCAATGCCACGCCCGATGAAGTCGAAGACGCCATCCGGTGGCATGAGCGACTCGCCGCCTAAGCCGGTCGTATTCATTGATCGTAATTCTGGCGGTCGCACATTTCGTACTCTAATTGAAAGTCATGGAATCGAGGTAAAACTCCATGACGAGCATTTCTCCCAAACAACTGACGACCCAGAATGGCTGAGAGAAATAGGGCATCGCGGCTGGATAATGATAACGGGGGACGCAAGGGTAACTCGCGCGCCATTGTTCCTTTCAACGCTTAATCAGACCACGGCGCGGGTCTTCATTTTGAAGGGCTTGAATGGACTAAGCCCGCAAGGAAAAGCCCAGTGCGTGGTTTCCTATTACGACCGAATAGTTAACATCTGCCAGACGCACGAAGGTCCGTTGGTTTGGAAAATCAACAAGGACGGAAGCTTTAAGGAAATTGATTTCAGGAAACACCTTCAGCGGATGATGCGGAATCGGAGGATTTAGCCTCGCGCTCCTTGGCTTCCCGAAGTTTTCGTTTCAAGTCCTCAGAGCCAAGCAAATCTTCGCCTTTGGCGCGGTCGGAATCCGTTGCTTTCTCGACTTGTTCTAGAGCCTCTTGGCTGGCGTCACGCTTTGGCATGGTTGCAATATGCGGCCATGATCTGCTAAAGCAATCAAATGACGACAGACCTGCTCGGATCCATAATTATTGCCGTCGCAATTTTAGGTGCTGCGGTCATTTACGCTTGCAGTACTCGTTATACACCGATGCCTGGAGCCGGAGGGGCTCCGTCGTTCATCTTAGATCGCTGGACAGGCACAGTTCGAACCCTAGGCGATTCGGTCCGATAACCTGCGGGGTCGAATAATTTCCATACTCAATCAGAGGCAACACCCTGCGATTTTATATGACATATATTGTCTGATGTTATAGAGTCACCCGAAGGTGCCCTCCATCATTTAGATTTGCTCACGGAGTCAGCCTCCCCGGCTTGACCGCTTTCAAGATGTGGTTAGCGTCGCTCACTCCACAAGAAGGTTTGCCGTGATTTCTCCTTGCCGCCGGTTTGTAATTGTAACGATCGCCTCGTCCGCGGCGATTTCCGCACTTCTCGCTCAAGAAGCGGTTGAGACCGCCACACCGAGCCAGGAAGTCTCGGCATCTGCTTCGGGCGAAGCGACTCCGGCGAAGGTCTCAAAAGACAAGAACCCGGACCAATCAAAACCCAGCAAGAGCCTTGAGGAAACGATGCGGCCGGAAGAGTTCAAAGCCGCCGGGCTCGACAAGTTGAACGAGGACGAGTTGCAGCATCTCGACGCCTACCTGCAGGGTTATCGCCAGAGCGCGCAAAAGAAGGCAACCGAGCAGGCCCAGGCCAAGGCCAGCGAGGAAATCAAAAAAGCGAAGGAAGAAGCCAAAACGTCCGCGGACGATACCGGCATGGGCGGTCGAAGCCGGATGGATGCGCTGGTCAGTCGCGTTGACGGCAATATCGAGGGCATAAAGGGTCACACCATTATCAGACTCGAAGACGGTACCACGTGGAAACAGGTCAACGTTGATGATCATTATCGCGCCTCAATCACGGATCATCCGGCGGCGGTCGTTCTCCACACAACTTTCGGATATAAAATGCGGATCGAAGGAATGCCTGAGTTCTACGTCGATCCGGTGAACAAGCCGTAGCCCGTCAGGTTCCGAGCGCCCGCGTTGCGGCTGAAGTTGGCGCCAGCGCAGCCAGTCCGAATTCCTGATGAGTCAATTGCGCCGCGCGTTCCGCGTCGCGTTCATCGACCACCACGGCGATTTTAATTTCCGAAGTGGAAATCAGCTGAATGTTGATGCCCGCTTTCCCGAGGCAATCAAACAATCGCGCTGCCACGCCGGAATGTGATCTCATTCCAATTCCAACCACGCTCAGCTTCGCGACCCCGCCCTTTGTCACCAATCCTGCTGCTTTCACTTCCCTGATCACCGGCATCAGCAATTTTTTCGCAGGTTCGAGATCGTTCTCGTGAAGGGTAAACGAAATATCGGTCGTGTCGTGTTTGCCCACGCTTTGCACGATCATGTCGACGATAATTCCAGCGGCGGCGATCGTGGAAAAAATCAGTCCGGCCACGCCAGGAACATCGCTGACATCATCCACCGTCACTTTCGCCTGGTTGCGGTCGAGACTAATTCCGCGAACCACGACGTCTTCCATGTTCGCGGTTGCTTCTTTGGTGACGGTTCCCCTTGCCGGTTTGAAACTGGAGCGGACTTCGAATTCGACGCCGAACTTCTTGGCAAATTCGACTGAGCGCGATTGCATGACCTTGGCGCCGGCGCCGGTCATCTCGAGCAATTCGTCGTAAGCGATTTCCTCAATTTTTTTCGAGCTACTGACGATCCGTGGGTCGCAAGTGAATACGCCGTCGACGTCGGTAAAAATTTGGCAGGCGTCAGCGTTGAGGGCGCCGGCCAGGGCGATTGCGGTCAAATCCGAGCCGCCCCGTCCGAGGGTTGTGGTTTCGCCTTCGGGGGTTTGCCCCTGGAAGCCGGCAACGATCACCACGTAATCTTCCTCGAGCAGTTCCTGGATTTGTTTCGGACTGATGTTGGCAATTCTCGCCTTGGTATGAAAACGGTCCGTCAAAATCCCCGCCTCCGCGCCACTGATCGAAATGGCTTTCACACCGAGCGCGTTCACGGCCATTGAAGTCAACGCGGTGGCCGCTTGTTCGCCGGTCGCGAGCAACACGTCCAGCTCGCGTTTGTCGGGATCGGCCGACATCTCGCGCGAGAGTTTGATCAAATTATCAGTCACCCCGGCCATGGCTGAAATCACCGCCACCACGTGGCAATCTTCGCGTTGGGTTTCGACGATTCGTTTGGCGACGTTTTTGATTCGCTCGGCCGAACCGACCGAGGTGCCGCCATATTTTTGAACGATCAATCGCATGTCAAACGGCGCGACTGTAGACTAAAATCCGAGAGCGCGCCGCACTTTGTCGATTTTGGCCGGAACCGGCTCAAGCTTTCCAATTCTACGTTGAATCGAATCAGGATCCTTCAACCCGTGTCCGGTGACGGTGCAAACGATCCTGCTCGCCTCCGGAAATTTTTCCGCTCGTTTGAATAAGCCAGCAATCGGCGCCGCGCTGGCAGGCTCGACAAAAATTCCTTCGTTGCCGGCCAGCCAGGTTTGCGCGGACACGATCTCTTCATCGGTAACGATGTCGACCGCGCCGTTCGATTCATCGAGGGCGGTCCGCGCTTGTTTCCAGCTTGCCGGGTTTCCGATTCGGATGGCGGACGCGATCGTTTCCGGATTCTCAATTAGCCGGTCGTGAAAGATTGGCGCGGCGCCGGCTGCCTGAAACCCAATCATGGCCGGAACTGTTTGAGATTTTCCACGTTCGCGAAATTCGCGATAACCGGCCCAATAAGCGGTGATGTTCCCTGCGTTACCGACCGGAAGCAGATGAAAATCTGGCGCGTTGCCAAGATCCTCAATCACTTCAAACGCGGCTGTCTTCTGGCCGGCGATCCGGTCCGGGTTGATCGAATTCACGATCGCAAACTCGTTTCCTTCTCCCAGCTCACGCACAATTGTTAGCGCATCATCAAAGTTGCCATCGATCGAAACGATCTTTGCCCCGTGGGCGAATGCCTGGATCAGTTTTCCAGTGGCAATTTTTCCTGCCGGCAATACCACCGCGCATGGAATTCCCGCCCTTGCAGCATAAGCCGACGCGGATGCCGAAGTGTTGCCAGTCGACGCGCAAATCAATGTTCGCGCGCCGCGATCGATCGCCTGCGAAACCGCCACGGTCATTCCGCGGTCCTTGAACGATCCGGTTGGATTGACGCCTTCGTTTTTTACGAACACTTCACATCCGCGACCGATGCGTGCACTCAAGCTTGGCGAAAAAAGCAGTGGTGTGCTCCCCTCGCCCAGAGAAACCACGGTTTCGCAGCGTGGAAGAAATTCCTGAAATCGCTCGATTACTCCCCTGCCCGGCTGTGAGACGAATCTCATAAATAGAAGCTACGTCCAATGATGTGTGCCTGTGCCAGCGCTGGACACCAACATCAGTGCCGCAGGCACGGCATGATTATAGCAGAGGTTGCATATTAAAGGGATAGCCCAGCGGGGCGACATTCCTTAACTTTTGGTCAAACCGCATGCCGCTCCCATGAGAGCTTGCAATTTTCAATTCGAGGTTTCCTATAAACATGGCGCACCTGCGGTGCTGCAGGATAGGCCCACCCATTCAGGTCAAGGTCGCATACTGCGACGAGGGCGGAGACGCGAGTAATCGCGTAATATTAGCGTGCCAAGTACAAACGCAGTGCCGTGTTGCACACTTGTGTTAAGAGATATTACTCTAAATCGAAATGGTATGCCGGAATTGAGCAAAAAAGATAAGCTGCGCCTTCTCACGCTGATGTTGGAGAGCCGGCACGCCGATTTGCGCGAGCAAAGTTTGAATCGCCAGGGCAAAGGCCACTTTCACACCCCGGGAATGGGCCATGAAGCCCTCGCCGCAATTTCGGTTCAAATGGAACCGGATGATTACATTGTTCCTTTCTATCGCGACCGCGGTCTGGTGCTGGGGCGCGGCATGACAATGCGTCAACTCGGGCTCGAATATTTTGCCAAACGCAAAACCGGCAGCGGAGGCCGGATGATGGCGTCGCACTACAGCGATACCGATCTTCACATTTGGAGTGTGCCGACACCGACGGGCTCGCAACTCCTGCCCGCGTGCGGAATTGCCTGGGGTCTCAAACTCGACGGCAAAAAAAATATTGTTGTCACGACGGTTGGCGATGCCGCTACCCGGCAAGGGGATTTTTTCGAAGCGGTTTGTTTCGCTAAAGAGAGAAAGCTTCCGGTCCTGTTCATTGTCGAAGACAACGCTTACGGCATCAGTAGTCCAACGCGGGAAATTAATCCCCTCGCCCTGGGCGTTCTCGAACCGGATGAATGGCAGCAATTCGCCGGCGAAGATGTGCAAGGGATTTACGACGCAGCGGCGAGTGCAATGGAAAAAATGCGCGCCGGGAGCGGACCGCATTTTTGGTGGGTAAAAATGGAACGGCTCTCCAGCCACACCAGTTCGGACGATCAGAAACTTTATCGCAGCGCCGAGGAACTCGCTGAATGCGAGAGGCACGATCCGTTGAAGTGTTGGAAGGAAAAATTAATTGGCGAAGGTCTGCTTACCGCTGAGGAGTTCGCCAAGATCGACAACGAAATTAAAGAGCGGGTCCGCAGCGAGTTCGCCGAAGCCGAAAAAGCGGAAGATCCGTCGCCTAACGAGCTCACTGCGAATGTGACCGGCGCGATGCCGAAGATCGATAAAGAAGTGTTGCCGCCGGGCAAATATCGGATTGGTGACACGGTTAACCAGACGTTGCGTCTTGGACTCAAAGAAGATTCCCGACGGGTGATTTTCGGCGAGGACGTCGAAGATCCGAAGGGCGGCGTGTTTCGATTGACTCAAAAACTTTCGACCGAGTTTCCGAAACAGGTTTTTAATTCGCCCCTCGCTGAATCGACCATCCTCGGTGTCGCCTGCGGCCTGGCCGCTTATGGTCGCCGGCCGGTGTTCGAACTGCAGTTTATCGATTTTATTTATCCGGGATTCAATCAGCTGGTGACGAACATCTCGAATTTACGGTGGCGCACGTTCGGAAACTGGAAATGTCCGGCCGTGATTTACGCACCGTACGGCGCTTATCTGCCCGGCGGGAGCCTGTGGCACAGCCAGGCTAACGAATCCGCGCTCGCACATTATCCGGGACTGACAATCATCATTCCAAGCACGCCGGAAGACGCCGCCGGTCTGCTTTGGACTGCGATGCACGCCGAAGACCCGGTTCTGTTTTTGATCCCAAAGCATATGTTCTGGGCCGAGCGAGAATCGAAAGAACCGGTCCGGGCGATTCCTTTCGGTCAGGCGCGCAAGCTCCGCGACGGCGCTGAAGTGACCTTAGTTGCGTGGGGCAACACCGTTGAGAAATCGCTCGAAGCCGTGAGCAAGATCGACGACGAAATCAGCGTCGAGCTTTTCGATCTGCGTTCGATCGTGCCGTGGGACAAGGAAGCGATCGCCGCGTCCGTTCACAAAACCGGACGACTGGTGGTCGTCCAGGAAGACACTGAAAATTGCAGCGTCGGCCAAATGATCATCACTCACATCGCTTCGCAGTCTGATCTTTGGAGCGAGATGATTAGTCCACCCATCCTCGTCAGCAAAACCAACGTGATGATTGGTTACAATCCGATTTATGAATATGCCGCGCTTCCGGACGTCGAACGAATTGTGGCGGCGATCAGACGAACAGGGTCGACTAAAACGATCCGTGCTTTAGAGGCGGCTGTCCCCAGCCGCAAAGAAATTGAACCTGCGCGTGAGGACACGCGCCGCTACACTGAAGCCGAGATGCCTAACGGAAACGTGCAACCGATCCTGGTTCCCATCATGGGAGAAGGCATTCGGAACGCCAAAATCGTTTCACTTCTGAAAAATCCGGGGGATCCGATCGCGCTCGACGATGAGCTTTGCGAAGTCGAAACCGACAAGGCGGTTTATCCGATTCAGTCATCGTTCGCGGGAAAAATGGGTGAATGGAAAAGGAAAGTCGGCGAGGTGGTCGACATCGGGCAGGAACTTGGAACGATTTACACAAACGAATCTTCGCGCGGTGGCAAGCCTGTAGAGGCGGCTGTCTCCAGCCGCAAAGAACCCACGCGTGGGGATACGCGCCATCACACCATCGAGCCCGCGCTTTCACCCACCATTACGCGCAAGCTTTCGCGGGTGATTCCGGCCAATCTTCAAATGGACGCGCGTTGGGATGCGATCTCCAAAGAGCGCGACGCCGCGAAAAAGAAAAATGGGAAGAACGCCGCCTCCCCTTCCGTCATGATTGCATGGGCCGTTGTTCGAGCGATGGAAAAACAGGCACCGTTCCGGCGCTTGATCCTGGATGACGAAAGCATCGTTGAGAACGACAACTTCGATCTCGGCGTCGCCGTGTCGCTGGAGAACGATCGGCTGGCCACCGCAGTGATCGTCGATGCCAACAAGAAAAGCTGGGATGAATTCGCGAAGATTTACGACGAAACCGTAAACGAAACCCGCAACGGTCGGGTCGACGCAATGAACGCGCCGGTGGTTATCACGAGCTTGGGCGCCTTCGGCGTGAAAGCAGGCGCGCCCATCGTCGTTCCGCCGTCCGTCGGGACACTGTTCGTTGGCACCGCGCATCAGGAGATCATTCCCAACGGCAAGAAAAATGAAACCGCCGAAATGATCACCCTCTCACTCACCTTCGATCATCGGGTTGTGAATGGCGCCGGCGCGGCCGCCTTCGTTCGCGAGATCAAGGACCAGATCGAGAATTTCAAGATTCCGGCCGATCGCGCTGCAGCGGCGCGTTGAACGCCTGACGGATTGACTAACGAGCGGCGCAGAGTTGTAATCTCGCCCATGAAATGGCCCATCGCGCTTTCGGCGCTCTTGTTTACGTCGTCGTTCGCATTTTCACAGGAACAAAGCGATCCGCGATTCGAAAAGCTGATGGAACAGTCGCGAAAGGTTTACGAAAACAATCACATGGTGGTCGATCTTCGTTTATCAACTTACGACAACTCAATTCCGCCGGCGGAATGCCGCTACGATCGGTATCCCGGCAAAGTAGAGCGAATCAAGTTAACCAAGGGCGGAACGTTTGCTCGGAAGCAGGGCGGAAAATGGGTCCAATCGGAGGACTGGGGCGAGACCGGGAAACCGGTGAAGGATGACCGCGTGAACATGCTGAACGTATTCGCGTCTTACGTCGATATCCCGCTCGAGAGCACGGGCGAAAGCCACGACAAAAGTCAGGGCGCAACCGTGGTCAGGCTGAAAGACCAACACCCCACCGACGACGGCGATGAAGAGCTCGTTTTCGAAATGGGTCGCGAACACCAGACCAATGTGAACTATCCGACTTATACTTTCTTGCGTTATAAGAATTCCCAGCCGGACAATGCCGTCCTTTATAAATTTTCCGGCCCGATCTATTCCGGTGACGGGAAGAGGGTCCAGTTCGATGCCCGCTATGGTTACCTCGTTGCCGTGAATGTGAACTGGGTAACGCCAACTCCCGCGGCTGAAAATTCAACGGCGCAAACTGAAAATTCGGCGCCGCCGGCCGCCGATAAAGTCTATACGTTCCAGCAGATCGAAAAAGAAAAGGCGCAACTGAAGGACAAGGTGGTGAAAATTGAAATCCTGAAACTGCTTGGACAGCCGACCGACTTGCTGAAAAATGGTACGCTTCGCTTTATCGCCAAAGACACTTCGAACGGCCCTGCGCCCTACGGCCAAATCGTTTTTACCCGCGAAGGTCTGGAGAAAATGGGGCTCGCCGACGATCCGAATCGCGACGGCCCGTTTACGATTTACGCGCGCGTCCACGTTTTCCCCGAGAAAAAAGCGGCCGCGGTCAGCGTTGTTGTCGGAACGAAAGTCTCGATGGAGAACGGAAAAGCGATGTATGGCTGGTAGCGGCGGGTCACCGACCCGCCAAATGGTGATCGAGGTCAATCGCCGCAGCCATTCTCGAGCTCGCAATGTGGGTAGGGGCCGTTGCCCTCAACGGCCCGCGGGCGATTGAGGGCAATCGCCCCTACCTGTCGCCTTCCACTCTTGACCGCGCGATATGATAAACGACCTCACGCACCGCTGAGTCAGGCGTGTTCTATCAACGCTTGGTAAAGTGTCTTCGTTTTTTCGGCGATCTTCGCCCAACTGAAATGCTCTTCGGCGCGTTTGCGGCCGGCTTTGCCAAATTTCTCGCGTAATGTCCGATCTTTCATCAGCTGATTGATGCCAGCGGCGAGGTCTCGCGAAAATTTCTCCGGATTTGCCAGCTTGAAAGTTCCTTCTTCAAAATCAATCGGAACTAGAAATCCGGTCTCGCCATCGACTACGACTTCTTTGATTCCACCAACCGCGCTGGCGACGACCGCCGTCTCGCAAGCCATCGCCTCAAGATTGATGATTCCAAAAGGCTCGTAAATCGACGGACAACAAAACACCGCGGCCTGAGAGTAAAGTTCGATCACAGCCGGTCGATCGAGCATTTCTGCGATCCAGAAGATTCCTTTGCGGGCTTTTTGGGCGAGAGCGACGGCTTCCTTCATCTCCTCGCCGATTTCCGGCGTGTCGGGGGCTCCGGCACAAAGCACGATTTGAAAATCGGGATCCATGAATTGAATGGCGCGGACAAGATGGATAATTCCCTTTTGTCGGGTGGTCCGGCCGACAAAGAGCACGAATGGTTTTCGAGGGTCAATTCCGTGACGGACCAAAGTATCGGTTGCAGTTTCCTTCCGATACTCGTCCAGATCGATCCCGTTATGAATTACGTGAACGCGCTCGGGGGCGACCTCAAAAAGGCGTTCAATGTCGGCCTTGGTTTCGTTGGAGACCGCAATGACAGCATCGGCCATTTCGAGGGCAGTCTTTTCAACCCAAAGTGAAAAATCGTAGCCGCCGGCGAGTTGTTCGCGCTTCCACGGCCGCAACGGTTCAAGCGAGTGAGTGGTGATGACAAGCGGAATGCCATAATTCTTCCGCGCCAGAATTCCGCCGAAATGAGTGTACCAAGTGTGACAATGGACAAGCTCGGCATCGATGTTCGTGCTGTTGAAATCGACGCAGCGCCGGACTGCGCCAAAAACAGACTTCAATGGTTCGGGACAGGTGAATGCGCCGGTGTCGAGTTCGTAGCCTTTGACTTTTAGCCGACCTTTCTGAAAATCCTGGTCGCCAAAGCAACGAACATCGACGTCGATCGTTTTCGCCAACTCGCGCGAGAGATAATCCACATGCACCCCTGCTCCGCCGTAAATGTTCGGCGGATATTCATTCGAGAGAAAGAGGACCTTCATTCGAACCAATCGGCCCAAGGACGGCGGCCGCGTAACCCGTCAAAGCAGACACGAGTCAAATTCGGAATCCGGATATCGAAATCCGAAACAAGCACGAAATCCAAATTTCCAAAAACAGTCATTGTTCGCCCACCATTTTGAATTTCGCTATTTTTGGCCCATTCGAATCTGTTTCGATATTCGGATTTCAGCCTTCACTTCCCTGCTCGAACGAGTAACACCGGCACCTGGGCCCGATGTCTCACTTCATTGATCGTGCTTCCAAACAGTAAATCGCCCAACAAACGATGTCCGTGCGCCGTCATCGCGATTAGATCGCAATGGCTCTCATCGGCGGCTTTTAAAATCCCTTCCGCCGGGTCCCCCAGCGCGAGGTAGGTGTCCACGGTCAATCCATCGTTATGCAATTTCGCGGCGGCGTTTTCCAAATAGGCGCGGTCTTCCTTCATTTCGTCGGACTCGATCAGGTTGAGCTGATTAAAATTTCTGGCGACGAATCCATCTGCCACGTGGACGAGCAACAAATCCGACCGGTGCAACTTTGCCAGCTCCGCGACATGCGGCAAAAGCGTTTCGTCTGCGCGGCCGTTTTCGAGAGCAACCAGGATTTTTTTATACATGGTTTAAGCAATCAAATCCCAATCCGAATATCGAAAACAGTCATTAGGCACGCACCATTTGGGTTTCCGCTTTTTGATTCATTCGAATTTGTTTCGATATTAGATATTCGGA
The DNA here is from genome assembly GCA_025934755.1 of Chthoniobacterales bacterium. Taxonomy (GTDB): domain Bacteria; phylum Verrucomicrobiota; class Verrucomicrobiia; order Chthoniobacterales; family UBA10450; genus AV40. The sequence goes on from JAICWQ010000057.1 coordinate 11,046, forward strand.
TTTCGAATTTCCTGACAGTATCATTTGCCCGCAACCAACGCAGTTAGGCCCGACCAGTCCGCAAGATATTTGACGTTCAGGGCCACAATGGTCGCCGCAACGACCCAGGCAAGGGCCTGCAACCAACCCGGCGAAGCGAACTTGCCCATTTTGCGGCGATCGCTCGTAAACAAAACAAGAGGAATAACCGCGAAGGCGAGTTGCATGCTCAGGACGACCTGACTAAGCAAAAGCAGTTTGGCCGTTCCGGTCGCTCCAAAAAAGGCCGCGGCGATAACCGCCGGGACAATCGCGATCAATCGGGTGATCAGCCGTCGCAACCATGGGCGCAGTCGAATGTTGAGAAAACCTTCCATGACGATCTGGCCGGCGAGCGTGCCCGTCAGGGTGGAGTTTTGTCCGGACGCGAGAAGCGCAAACGCGAAGAGCGCGCTTGCTACCGGGAGCCCGAGCATTGGCGAAAGCAATTTGTAGGCCTCCTGAATCTCAGCGACCCGGTGTTGGCCATGGTTGTGAAATGTTGCGGCCGCAATAATCAGGATGGCGGCGTTGATGAAAAGCGCGAACATCAATGCCACGCTCGAATCGATCGTCGCGAACTTGATCGCTTCGGATTTGCCGGCTGAGGTTTGCTCGTACTTGCGGGTCTGCACGACCGACGAATGAAGATACAGATTATGTGGCATCACGGTCGCGCCCAGGATGCCGATCGCGATGTAGAGCATCTCGCGATGGGTGACAATTTGCGAGGTTGGAACAAATCCGGCAAAAACATCGGCGAGATTGGGCTTGGCAAAAATAATTTCCAACAGAAAACAGCCGCCGATGGTGAGGATCAGGACCACCACGAGCGCTTCGATGTAACGGAAACCTTTGTTTTGGAGATAAAGCACTGCCAGCACATCCAAAGCGGTGATGCAGACGCCGAATACGATCGGAATTCCGAACAAGAGATTGAGGGCGATGGCGGACCCGATCACTTCGGCCAAATCACATGCGGAGATGGCCAGTTCACAAAGGATCCAAAGCCCAAATGAAACCGGTCGCGAATAATGATCGCGGCAGGCCTGGGCAAGATCGCGGCCGGTGACGATGCCGAGTCGGGCGCAAAGCGCCTGGAGCAGGATCGCCATCAAATTGGAAAGCAAAATAATGCTGAGCAGGCTGTAACCGAAGGCTGAGCCACCCGCGAGATCGGTCGCCCAGTTGCCTGGATCCATGTAGCCGACGGCGACCAGATAACCGGGGCCCGAGAACGCGAGCAGCTTTCGCCAAAAACCGGCGCCGGGCGCGATTAGCACCGTGCGATGTGATTCCGGAAGACTCGGCGAGGTGCGTTGGAGTCTCCATCCATCACCGGTCGAAAGCTGTTCCCGCATTCAGACCAAGTTACCGCTTCAAGGCGGTTTTGTCATGGTTCAGGATTCGCGGTAGACAAGAGAAGTGACAAGTGACCTGTGACCAGTTTGAATGTTCCTGCTCCTGGACGCGACGCCTTTAACTCGCGTTCGTCACTTAAGGCGGCATCAGCCGGTGATATCGATCTCGATTATCGATCCGGGACGGCATCGAACGCTAAGACTAATCGGCCGGCAACAGACGGTGCAGTCCTCGATCAATGACTGGTCCGATTGCGAAGTGTCGATTTGCAGCGGAAAAACTTCCCCGCAATGGGGACAGGTAATGTCAGTCTCGATCGACAATTCCATCTCTTGCTATCTCGAGATAATACAAATGCTTAAATTCGAAATCCGAATATCGAATATCGAAACAAATTCGAATAATCAAACTGGAGAAATTCCAACCGCGGGTGCGGTAATTTTTCTTAGGTTTTCGGTTTTCGTGCTTATTTCGGATTTCGAAATTCGGGTTTCGAATTTGATGCTCTCGTCTCAGGTCACACGTCACTCGTCACTGGTTTTGCTTCTTCGGCTTTACGAAAGTGCAGCTGTTTCACCCGCCGGGCATCGGTTTGAGAAACCGTCACTAAGTAACCGTCGATCTTCACCTGTTCGCCTTGTTTCGGGAGATGACCGAGGAGATGCGTCACGTAACCGCCGATGGTGCTCACGTCCGCGCTCTCCAATTCCAGTTTCGCAAGATCGTTCAACTCATAGAGCCCAAGGGTGCCGTCGACGGTGAATTCATTGGCGTTGATTTTTTGAAACTCCGCTTTTTCGGTATCGAACTCGTCCTGGATATCGCCGACCAATTCCTCGAGCACATCCTCGAGAGTGACCATTCCGACCGTGCCGCCAAACTCGTCAACCACGATGGCAAGATGGGCGTGTTTGCTGAGAAACAGGGTCAACAGTTTCTCGAGTAACATCATTTCCGGAAGCGGAACCAGTTCGCGTTTGATTCGCATCAGATCGGGACTCGGATCGTTCATCATCGTCACCAAGTCTTTGATATGAATCAGTCCCACCGTGTTATCCAGGTTCTCGCGGCACAGCGGGAAGCGGGTGTGCTTCGACGTGATCGCTTTCTTCGCATTCGTTTCGAAATCGTCTTCCAGATCAAGATAAACAATTTCGCCCCGCGGGGTCATGATGTCGCGAACGACGCGCTCGCGAAGATCGAGAACATTCAACACCAGTTTGCGTCCGAGCGTTGAAACCTCTTTCGATTTCTCGCTTTGCTCGAGAATCAATCGCAGTTCTTCCTCGCTGTGGGCCAGTTCAGTGCCGGCAACAGCTTTCATCCGGAAGACGCGATGCAGAAGCAAGTTCGAGGATTTCTGCAGAATCCAGATCGCCGGCCGGAACACGAAATAAAACACACCGAGCGGCCGAACCAAGCGCAACGAGACCGTGAGCGGACTTGCAATCGCTGTGTATTTCGGAGCGAGCTCGCCGAACACGATGTGCATGAATGTAATTCCGATGAACGCGAGCGTGACCGAAATCGATGTCACCACTGCGTGCGAATGAATATTGGCCAGGGCAAAAAATGGCTCGATGAGGTGGGCGAGAAATTCTTCGCCGACCCAGCCGAGCGCCAAACTCGCCAACGTGACGCCGAGCTGCGTCGCCGAAAGATAGGCGTCGAGATGCGAGCGGATGTATTTCGCCAATCGCGCCCGCGGGTTTCCCTCCATCGTTAATTCATCAAGCTGACTGGCGCGAACTTTGATGATTGCGAATTCGCACGCGACGAAAAATCCGTTCAAAGCGACGAGTAAGGCAATGGTTGCGAGCTTGCCGAAAATGACGGCAGGGCGGTCCCATTGGGTGACCGCGGCATCTGCGAACGGAACAATTAGCTGCAAGATCGACATTTTTTTCTGTAGTGGCGGGCGTGTCGCCCGCGGTTTTGCGGACGATTGCAGCCGACACGGCTGCCGCTACAGCAAAATTACCAGCTGGATTTCGTCACGCCAGGGATCAATCCCTGGGAGGCGAGCTCGCGAAAGGTCAGCCGCGAGATTTTGAATCGCCGAATGAAGGCGCGGCGGCGGCCCGTTACCTGACAACGGTTCACCACTCGAGTCGGGCTGGCGTCGCGGGGAAGCTGGGCCAGGCCGGCATAGTCTTTTTTCGCTTTGAGCTCGGCCCGCACCGCGGCGTATTTCTTCACCGTATTGCGCTTCCGTTCATTGCGATTAATCCAGGCCGTCTTTGCCATAAGGAGCGCGCAATCTAACGGAGAACACAGGGATTGCAACCGATGAATATTGGGGCCTGCGGCAAATGCCGAACGCTCAACGACAGACATCCAACCTTCAACTCCGAGAGGCCTATCGCGCCTGTTGGCAACGAGTTACCACCTTTGACTCTGCCTTCGAAAATTGGGTGCTGGACGCTCGGCGTCCGGCGTTTGCTGATCTCCGTTTGACATCAAACCTCAAACATCACACATCACTCTTCGCTCATGATTTCGCTCGGACGCAAAGATTTCCCCTCGCCGCGCGGCGACCTGGCCGACGCGCTTGACGACGCTTTGCACCGGTTTTTCGAAAAGCCCGGCCAAATCGTCGATCTTCGTTCCCGCGTTTTCCCGCTGGTCGACGAGGTCCGGGTCAACCTTGACGGCGCCATCCTCGATTTTTCTGATCCGCCCCTGGCCAAGGCGGAAGGTGAAACTTCGCTCGCCTTTGACACCAGCCTCGTGACAATAAGCGGACGGAAGATTTCGGCCGGCGGTGTGCCGCTGGATCTCCGAATGGAAATGCGCGATGTCGTTTTCGGCAAGGGATTCAGCGCGAACGGCGACGCGGTCCTGGTTTTGAGGCGCGCGCGCGAAGGTCAGCTCGTTCTTTCCGGCTCGCAGCTTCAACTCGAAGAAGCCTTTGTCCGAATGATCGGAGCCAAAGCGCGTTTGTATGGGATCGACCTCGAACAAGTTCGGCTTGCCATGCGCGCTCGCGGTCGCCGGTCTCTCGCCGCCGATATTCAAGTTTGGGCCAAGAAGTTTTTTGCGCGGGCGAAGATCGACATTTACGCCCAGCTCGACATCAGTGACGATTTCGTCATTAAAGTTTCGCAACTGAAGTGCAAAGGCGACGGCAAACTCGGGAGTTTCGCTTGCAGCACTCTTCAACCGGCGTTTCAGCGCGTGCTCGACAAATCTTTTTCGCTCAAATCAATCCCGTTGGGCGATATCCAGATCCGCGACATTCACGTTGCGGTGGCGGACACGATGGACCTGACGGTCGATTTTGGCAGCGAATTGTGAAAAATCCGTTAAGAGCGCTCTGACCGCTTCGGCGAGTCTTAGCGCCTGCGTTTGGTGTTCCTTCCAATCTGTGCTCAGCCAAAGCCACGTATTGTTTCTAGCGTGTCGCGCGGGAAACAAAAACAACGATTCAGGTAGGAGATTGACCCAATCGCCATGGCGGTTCGGTGAACCGCCGCTACCTGTTTCATGTCGCTGTGGCCAACGCGGTCGATCTCAGCAGCGAGAAATACAAAACCTCTCGGCCGAATTTAAACGATTCGAGATTGTTGAGGACTAATCCGGGAAATGTTTGGGGATAATCGTAAACGCATTCTTCTTGTCGACGATCACGCGCTTCTCCGACAGGGGCTCGAACGTTTGCTCAACCTGGGTGACGAATTCGTGGTCTGTGAGGAAGCCGGAACAGCCGCTGAGGGCATCGAACTGGCGCGTGAGCTCCGGCCGGATGCTGTCATCGTTGATATCGGCTTGCCTGGTGACATGAATGGCATAGAGCTGACAAAAAAATTGCGAAATGAGTTTCCCGAAATTGTTGTTCTCGTTCTTTCCGCCCACGACGAGCCGAAATATGTTCGAGGCGCGTCAAAGGCTGGAGCAATGGGGTACGTGCTGAAAGACGAAGCGATTGAAAATCTTCGGATCGCGCTACGGCGAGCGTTCACCGGAAGACGCAGCTTCGACCCGAACCTGCTCGGGGAGGAAGGTTAGTGTGCCGATTCGGAACAGGTAGGGGCCGTTGCCCCTAACGGCCCGCGGGCGATTGAGGGCAATCGCCCCTGCCAGGTTCTGCTCGGGGAGGAAGGTTAATGTGCCGATTGGAACAGGTAGGGGCCGGTGCCCCTAACGGCGCGCGGGCGATTGAGG
>JAICWQ010000060.1 GCA_025934755.1 Chthoniobacterales bacterium
ATTACGACGGCTTAAATCGGCAGATTGCGCGGGTAGTCACGGCGCCGGGAACATCACCCACACCAACTCCCACACCGTCACCGACTCCGACGGCGACTCCATCGCCGAGTCCCACACCCACCCCGACGCCAACGCCGACGGCCACGCCGACTCCGCCACCGAATAAAGTGGCGACGCCAACCTTTAATCCGCCGGGTGAGAATATTTATCCTGCCACATCGATTAGCGTAACCATCTCGACCACGACAACCGGCGCACAAATTAGGTACACCCTGGACGGGACCACGCCCACCGAAACCTATGGGACGTTGATCAACGGATCGAGCGGGCAGACCAACTCGTTTAATCCTGGCACGCTCGGCAAAACATTGAACGCGATTGCGTTTAAATCGGGCATGACTGATTCGGACGTGGAGAGCGAAGATTATACGCGCGAGAGTGGCGGAATGGGGCCGATGGGTTTAGGCGGCGGCATAATGACCATGCCGCAAACCATGGTGACAACGACGATCTACAGCGTGTGGGACGGCGACTGGGCGATCCTGGAAGAATACGATTCAACTGGCGCGCGAGTGCAGGGATACGTCCAAGGCTACCACGGCTTGGTGAAGACGTTGGTCGATAACATCTACTACTATCAGGACGAGCTTGGCTCGACCTCGCACATCGCAGATTCGGCCGGCCAGTTGCTCGAGTACTATAAGTACGATCTATACGGTCGCCCGCAGTACTTTGACGCTCTCAACACTCAACTCTCAACTACCAACTACGGCATAGCCGTTTTAGGCAACGGCGGCTCCCGTTGGATGCCCGAGCTGGGATTGTACGACAGCAGAAATCGTTTCATGTCGCCAGACCTCGGGCGCTTCCTCCAGCCCGACCCGATCGGCTTCAAAGGCGATGCTTCGAACTTGTATCGGTATTGCGGAAATGACTGGGCGAATAAGAGTGATCCGATGGGGCTGCTAACAGATGGTGGCAATGATAAAGAATCAGAATCTCAGCCCGTAATCGAGAATGACCGAAAGGATTGTTCGGCGGGTCTGGCCGATGACGCAAGTCGGTCGGCAGTTAATGTCGAAGCAGCAGTTGCGTATCAGTCAAAGGGCGGAAACAACACATACTATGTCGGTACCGGCAAGGGTCTTTGGCATCACTCCGGTAATGTCACTGATAAGAATCTCCAAGATCATACGCTTGCACCCGGTGACGAGCGACTGAACGCGAATACGGCAATACCGTCAGTCATCCTTACGCACGGCTGAATGCCGACGGCCGGTCGGTCAGCTTAATTCATGAAATCAATTGGTACGTAGACCAGCGGCAGCAAAACACTGATGTGGTCACAAGAGAACTCGATGTTGTTCAAACTTGGCTCCGTTGGGAAGGCGAATGGTCGCCAGGAGGGGATGTGATATCCGATGTGCGGCGAATGTCATTTCCATCCTCCCAAGCGGGAGTTGAAAAGCTCCAAGCCAAGCTCGATACGGCACACCAGAAAACTCTGTGGGATTTAAAAAGGATGGATATGCCCGGCGGCTCTCACTATGGACCGCAACGTCTGCCGAAAGTAATAGATCCGAGCGAAATCCAAAATGCACTCAGTGCACTTCCCAATGACTAACAGCATGAAGACAAAATTACAAAATAGATCCGACAAGCGTTTTTTTCGTGCAGCGGTGATGACCGTGCTGCTGGCTCTTGTTGGGGTGGCCGACGCAGGAGAACCAGTTCAGCGGTGGTCAACCGCAATCACGTCAATCGGTCCTCGCGGCGACAAACCACGATTGTCTCTGGACTTTATAGTTCAAGAAAAGGCTCACTTGATGGGACGGCTGACGTTGGAGAACTTTATACCCGAAAACAAGAAAACTGACACCTTGGTTATCAAAGGAGTGCAAGGAGCGGATGGGAGTTTCCTGCCAAACGTTGTGCTTCAAGTGAGGGAACACAGCGATAGCGAATGGAAGACAGTAGCCTCTGCAATCCAAATGCCAACCGCAACGCTCTTCGTCTATCCAGGGCTAGCTGTTTACGGATTGACCGTGGAGTTAGACGCGATGCGGCAGTTCGTTGGCAAATACCGATTGGGTAAAGTTGTTCTCAAAACCGGTCAGGAAGCAGAGTTCGATCTAAACGATCTTTTTCCACCGTCGACGCCGACCCCAACACCGTAAAAAAAGGAAGAAGAGTTGGGAACAGAAAATGGGGTCGTGTTAGGGTTGCATTGATTTGACGGACAGTGGGCTAAGGGTCAAAACCCAGAGGAAGCCCATGAAATCACAATTGAGTAAACCGGCTCGCGCGAAGGCGAGATACACTCAAGAGTATAAACAGAAGGCGCCCGAGTTGTGGCGAAGCACCGGCCCGAGAAAACAGGACAATCACCACACTTAACATCTTACATTTTCGAAGAAGTTGAGCGGTTTACTGTTAAGTTGCTGAGAGGTTTGTGGGGGCAGATGGCGTCGAAGACTCCGCGCGACAGCGAAATATTCTGGCTCCAGAGAAGAACAGGATCAAACGTTTGCTGTTCAGCCGTGGAGTCATCGAGAAGCGAACGGGCTAAATCCACAACGTCCGGTCGAACGTGCGATACTGGATCGCTTCGCTCACGTGTTCCGGGAGGATGTCGACGTTGCCGTTCAAGTCGGCAATCGTTCGCGAAACCTTGAGGATCCGATCGTAAGCGCGCGCGCTCAGGTTGAGCTCGGTCATCGCTACCCGAATCAATTCCTGCGAATCCGAACTCAATTTGCAGTGGCCTTTCAGATAACGCGGAGTCATTCGGGCATTGCAATTCGTTTTTGTGTCGCGCGAAAATCGATCGTGTTGCTGGTTTCGGGCCTGGGCGACCCGTTCGCGAATATTCGCCGAATGTTCTTCGGCGCGGTCGCTCGAAACATCGCGGTACTCAACTGCGGGCACTTCGATGTGGAGATCGATTCGATCGAGGAGGGGACCAGAAATTCTTTGGCGATAACGTTGCACCTGAATTGGGCTGCACCGGCATTCCCGTTTGAGGTCGCCGAAATATCCGCAGGGGCAGGGATTCATAGCCGCGACCAGCATGAATTCGCTCGGAAAGGTCAAACTTCCGGCCGCGCGGGATATCGTGACTTTCCCGTCCTCCAGCGGCTGCCGCATCACTTCGAGGGCGGAGCGTTTGAATTCCGGAAGCTCATCCAAAAACAATACGCCGTTGTGGGCGAGACTGACTTCGCCCGGTGTCGGAAACGCGCCGCCACCGAGCAGGCCAATGTCGCTGATCGTATGGTGGGGCGAGCGAAACGGTCGCGTCGCCACGAACGATCGATCGCCGTCGAGGAACCCCGCGATGCTGTGGATCTTCGTCGTCTCGATCGCTTCATCCAGTGACATCGGTGGGATAATTGTCGGGATCCGTTTGGCCAACATCGATTTGCCCGACCCCGGCGGGCCGATCATGAGAATGTTGTGGCCGCCGGAAACGGCAACTTCAATTGCGCGCTTCACGTGACCCTGTCCTTTCACATCGGCGAAATCGACGTCGTAAGTTTGGTGACTTGCGAAAAAGCCGGTGAGATTGCCGCGGGTTGGAAGCAGCGGAATTTCGCCGCGTAGAAATTGAAATGTTTCGCGCAAGTTCTGAACGCCGTAGATGTCGATTTTGTTGACCATTGCGGCCTCGAGCGCGTTGGCGGCTGGGACGAACAGGGCCTGTTTTCCGCGGCGGCGCGCTTCCAACGCGACCGGGAGCACGCCTTTGGTCGGACGCACGCTCCCATCGAGGGCGAGTTCGCCGACGAAACTAAATTTTCCCCACGCGGAAGTGTTCAACTCTTCCGCGACTGCGACCATCCCAAGCGCGATGGGCAAATCGAAGCTCGGTCCTTCCTTCTTAATGTCGGCTGGCGCTAAATTTATCGTGGTCCGTTTACGCGACGTCCGGAAACCACTGTTGGCGATGGCGGTCCAAACCCGATCCTTGCTTTCCTTGACCGCAACGTCCGGGAGACCGACGACGACTATTACTGATTTGCCGGCGCCTACATTGACCTCGATTTCGACCTCGTAGGCGTCGACGCCGTAGACTGCCGCAGAGTAAATCTTGGCCAGCATGGGGGGAAAACTGCTCTTTATTAAGAGTGGCAAAAATTTGGAGGCCCGAAAAGAGGCAAAATGGGGTAGTGGGTCAGTTACAATGGAAGCGCCGTAGGCGCGGCCTGTTTATAGAAGATCATTTGCCCAAGAAGGAAAGCTCCGGCAGGAGCGACATCTTCCTCGGTCATGGCGCTCCTAAGGAGCTTCGACCGAAAGATTACTGCACAGGCTATAAACAGGACGCGCCTACGGCGCTCAAATTAAAAAACGGTCAGAAGAGTGTCCAATTTCTCCGCCGGCGTCCCATGCGCGTCATTTGGATCCACGATCTGGTTGAGCAAGCGGCTGATCAACCTGACCGATGACCCAAATCGGTCAAATCGTGGGGCCGCTCCGGCACGGAAATTCTTAGCGTGAAATCTTTTGAGAAAGATTGAACAACGCCTGGCGTATCACTGTCAGAATTCGAATATTTAACCTTGTTAAGTAGTTTCCCCGATGTTAAAGAATCCGATTAAGGAGCCAGCCACGAACAATAAAGCCGGCAGTTGGTCGGATCAGCCCCCAGTTTCCCATGAAGAGAGGTTTTATGGCCGCCGAAGATAGCGATACCGGAATAAAAATTTACCTGCGAGAGATCGGGCAAATCCCGCTCTTGACCCCGCAACAGGAGATCGAGCTCGCCGCCAAGATCAAAAAGGGCGATCGGGAGGCGCGCGCGCTGATGATTCGCTCCAATTTGCGACTCGTGGTCAAGATTGCGCACGATTACGCCAATCTCGGACTGCCCCTGCTCGACCTGATTTCGGAAGGCAATATCGGTTTGATGAAGGCGGTCGAGCGTTTCGATCCCGCGAAGGGCGGAAAACTCAGCACTTATGCAGCATGGTGGATCAAGCAATCGATCAAGCGGGCATTGGCCAACCAGTCGAAGACGATCCGGTTGCCGGTCCATTTGGTCGACAAGATTTCCAAGATGCGCCGGGTTTCGCTGCAAATGAGCGAGGAGCTTGGGCGTGAACCCACTGATGACGAGCTTGGCGAAGAAATCGGTATCGCCGCCGGCAAAGTTTCGCAGTTGAAAACGGTTTCGATTCGCCCGGCGTCACTCGACGCGCCGATCAGTGATGACGATTCGACCGAGTTCGGCGAAATCGTCGGAGATGAGGAAGCGCAAACTCCGTTCGAGTTGTTGCGAGACAAAAATTTGCGCAACGAAGTCGGCGGCTTGCTCGACGTGCTCGATGATCGGGAGAAGAAGATTATTTTCCAGCGGTTCGGTCTGGATGGCGGAAAGCCGAAGACGCTCGAGGAAGTTGGCAAGAAATTCGGCGTAACCCGCGAGCGTATTCGTCAGTTGCAGAACATTGCCCTGTCGAAATTGCGCCGGGCGTTGAGCAAGAAAGAAAAGCCGATCGACGTAGAACTTCCAGTCGAGGCGTAAGTGTTCTTGGTAGCGGCCGTTCACCGAACGGCCATGGCGGTTGGGTCAATCGCCGCTACCAATCACTTCACCATTCGTAACTGAACGCAATCGATCCGTCCGTCGCGAACCCGGACGTCGCTGGTGATAATCAAATTGTCACCGGGAGTGGTCAGCCGCTGGTCGCGCAGCAGTTGTTCAGCAGTCTCGATATTCGCGTTCGGGTCCTCACTGAATTCGATCCGTTGCGCGCAAACGCCCCAGCAGATCGACAACTGACGGCGAACTTCTTCGCTCGGAGTGAATGCGAAAATCGTGGAGTGTTCGGGTCGAAGATTCGAAAAGTATCGAGCCATCCTTCCGTGGCGGGTAAACGCGATAATCTTGGATCGAGACATTGAGTTGGCCAGGACGACTGCGGACGCCGCGGTTTTCTTCCGCGCGTCTGCCAGAGTCGCCGCGCCGGCATAACCCGCGCCGCCGCTTCGCTCGATCCGCAAGGCCACGCGATTTAAAACGTCGACGCATTCGACCGGATACTGGCCGATGGTTGTTTCGCCGCTCAACATGATCGCGTCTGCCTGTTCGAACACCGCGTTGGCCACATCGGTGATCTCGGCCCGGGTCGGCACGCGATTGTTAATCATCGATTCGAGCAGGTGAGTGGCGACCACGACCGGTTTGCCCAGGCGGATGCACGTTTTCACAATCCTTCGTTGAATGATCGGCAGCTCCTCCATCGGCACTTCGATGCCGAGATCGCCCCGCGCGATCATGACGATGTCAGCCGTCTCAATGATATCGTCGATTGATTCGATAGCCGACTGGTCCTCAATTTTTGCGAGCACGCAGGCCTGGCTCTTGTTTCGAGCGAGCAACTTGCGAAGGTGGACGACATCGTTCGGTTTGCGGACAAAGCTGAGGCCGACGAAATCGACTCCCATTTTTGTGCCAAGTCGAACATCGGAAATGTCTTTTTTGGTCAACGCCGGCAAACTGACGTGCACACCTGGCAGGTTAATGTGACGATGTGAGCCCAGCGTGGCGGCAGTCAGAACTTTGCAAATGATCCGGTCTTTCTTTTTCTCCACGATTTTCAATTTGATCAGTCCGTTATCCACGAGAATCGAGTTCCCGACGTTGACGTCCTGGACGAACTTGTCGTAGTTGACCGAAACCGACCTTTCCTTCGTCGGTTTAGCTCGGCGAACTGTGAATTCCAGCGTGTCCCCCTTATTTAATTTCAACGGTATCTTGACCGCGCCCGTCCGAATCGCCGGCCCTTGAGTATCAAGCAAAATTCCGATGGGCCGGGAAAGCTCGTCGGCTAACCTCCGGATTCGAGGAACGATGGTCTCCACCCATGCCGGCTTCGCATGGCTCATGTTCAGTCGAAAGACATCGGCGCCGTGCGCGATCAATTGGCGGATCGTGTCCGGCTTGTCGGTCGCGGGGCCGAGAGTGCAAATGATCTTGGTTTTTCGCATGCCGCAATCGTTACCTTATCAAAAAAGAAGCGGCGCGCCTTTCTCGGACGCGCCGCTCCACAACTAATATTGAAATCTTAAACTATTTCAGCTTGCCCTGGGTTTCCTGGGCCATCTTGAGATGCGAGCTGACCATCTTTGCGCCTTTGGCGGCGAACGCCTTTAGGTCGGGATCAGTTCCGTTTTGAGCTTCGCTTTGAAACTCGGCCAGGTCCTTTTGATGATCCTTCACCATGTCGTCCATGTAGGCCTTGTCCGATTTCCATTTGCCTGGCGACTTCGCGCCCGGAAGTGAAACGCCTTCTTCCTTGGCCAGGGCCATCAGCTCGTTGTTCGCTTTGGAGTGGTCGGTGACCATGCGATTGCCGAATTTTTTCACGTCGGCGCTTTGCCCATTTTGGGCGGCCATTTTGCCCATTTCAACTTCCATCATCCCGCCTTTGGCTGCGTTCATCATGAAGCTCTTATCGGCTGAGCTGAGCTTGCTTCCAGCTTTGGCTGCGCCTCCTTTTGCCGCTGCCGGACTGGTTTTCGCATCGGAGTTGGCGCCAGTTCTCAGCGGCGGATACGCGTTAAGGGCAAAGGTCGTGGTGACAAGGCAAAGCGCGCCGGCCGTCATGGCGGCGACCGCGACTAGTAGTGATATAAGATTAATTTTCATAAGTATTTCCAAGTTAATAGGATGCCGCTTTCGGCATTAGGAGTTCGCATCCTGCCCCGACTTTGGATGTAACTGCAAGCCGGGGATTTAGCTTGGCCCGGCAACTCTATCCCTGCTGATAGGAGCCTTCGACGCGTTCAGCCACGTCTTTGAACCCGTAATCCGCTTCGTAAATCTGCTTCATGCAGTTGAGGGACTTTTCTCTTTCGCCCATTCGTTCGTAGACAATGCCGAGGTTATAAACGATGTCCTTCTTTGTCGCGTCCATCGTAAGGATTTCCCTGGCTGCGTCCTCGAATTGTTTCATGGCCAGATCAAGCATTCCGAGCTCGCGATAGCAAAGACCGAGCAAGTTCATCGCTTTCAACCGCGCGTTTGGATTTTGCCGCGCCCGTTGCAATTCCGGAACGGCTTCCCGGAACCTCTGCGCATTCACCAGATGTTCGCCCAGCTCAAATCTCAATTGGAGATCCGTCGGATTTCGCTCCAGTCGTTTTTTAGTCTCCTCGATCAAGATCCCGGCGCGTTTTTTCCTGGCGGCCACCAATTCTTCCGTTTTCTGAGCGTGGACCGCGTCTTTGGTTTTGTTGGCCGCGAGAAATTCTTCATGGGCCGCAATCTCGCGCTCGGCGCTTTTCATTTTCAGGTCCGAGACTTTGCGGATCAGGCCGGCGTCGCTTGCCCCGGTCAAATCGACTGCCGTTTGATACCAGCGAACAGCTGACTCGATGTCGTCTTTTTGTTCGTGAAGGGCGCCGAGCCGTCGAGCGAGGTCGACATTTTTTGGTTGGGCCTGTTGCTGCGTTTTCACTTCGGCAATTTGCTGATCAAGCGCTTCGCCGGTCAGCTGCATCCGGCTTTGTTGTTCGAGCGAAATCGCGACCTCCTTGTCTTTGATCAGTTCGCGATAACTTTCGGCCTGGGTCCAGCCCCCCGAGCTCATTGATGCGCGGGCGGACGCGTCCTTGCCCAATCTCAATGCATTGGAGTCGAGTGGATTGATCTCGGTGACTCGATTGTAAACTTCGACTTCCTGATCGCTTTGACCGGTCGCATGATAAAGTTGCCCCAGCTCGTGGAGCAATTTTACGTCCCGCGGGTTTTCTTCGAGCAGCGTTTGCAGGGCGAAAACACCGATCTCGGGCCAGCCGGCAGCGACCGCCGCCTCTTTCAGCACCAGGTTAGCCTGCTTGTTGTACGGCTCGTCTTCCAAGACTTTTTCGATCATTTCCACCGCCCGCTGTGGCGCCTTTTTCACTTCGCGCTGCGCCTTCATCACCGAAATGGTCGATGTCGAAATATTAAAGAAGCTTTTCTTTTCGGCTTTTTGTTTGGTGACCTCGGCCCGGCGTAATAATTGGCGACCGGTCAGAAATTCGGGGACCTGCTTCAGGATGCCCTGCAATAGCGAGATCGCGTACCCGAAATTACGCAGCTCCATTGCGGCGAGGGCTTTTAGCCACAACGCGCGCTGCGATTCACTCAATTCTTTTTCGGTCTTAACCGGCATGTCGTCTGTCGCCTGTCATTATAGTTAGAGCGCGCTGACGGTCAGGGAAAAAGCGTGGTCCGGGTTGTGGTCATAGCAGGTCGAGTTGTGGTTTTTCCGACTGCGGCATTCCTTTGGCGGACTTTTTTCGGCGCGTCTTCGGTTGTGATTGGTCGGTGGTCCCGTTCGGGTTTTCAAGGTGGGAGAGAATTTCTTTGGCGCGATCGAGGATTTCTTTTGGTAATCCGGCCAGGCGCGCGACTTGAATCCCGTAACTTTTGTCCGCGCCGCCCGGCACGATCTTGCGCAGAAAGATGATCTGCTCGTTCCATTCCCGGACTGCGACATTCAGGTTGCAAACGCCTTTGCGCTCCGACGCGAGTTTGGTCAGTTCGTGATAGTGGGTCGCGAAAAGGGTGCGGGCTTTGATTTTGTCGTGCAAAAACTCGGCCACGCTCCAGGCGATCGAGAGTCCGTCGAAGGTCGATGTTCCGCGGCCGATCTCGTCCAGAATTACCAGGCTTCGCTCGGTTGCGTTGTTCACGATGTTCGAGGTCTCGTTCATCTCAACCATAAATGTCGATTGGCCGCGCGCCAGATCGTCGTTCGCGCCCACTCGCGTGAAAATTCGATCGACCAGCCCCACTTCGGCGCTCGCGGCGGGAACGAAGCTTCCGGTTTGCGCCATCAACCCGATCAACGCCACCTGCCGGATATAAGTCGATTTCCCGGCCATATTCGGTCCGGTCACAATCGCCAGGCGGACATTGTCACCGTCAAGTGTCGTATCGTTGGGAACAAACTTTTCTTCGACGAGATTTTGATCGAGCACTGGGTGGCGGCCGTCCTTGATCACCAGTCGAAGTGAATCATCCAGGATCGGGCGGCAGTAATTGAAAAGCCGCGCCGTCTCGGCCAGCGAACAAATTACATCGAGGGTCGCAACCGCATCGGCGGTCCGCTGAATTGGACCCAGCTCGCGCAAGGTTTCTTCGCGCAGCTTTTGAAAAAGCTCGTACTCCAGATTCCGCGCCCGCTCATCCGCTCCGAGAATTTTGCCTTCCATTTCTTTGAGCTCGGGCGTGATAAAACGTTCGCCGCCGACCGTTGTCTGTTTGCGAGTGTAATTCTCCGGCACGCTCGCGAGATTTGATTTGGTGATCTCGATGAAATAACCAAACACCGAATTGTAACGGACCTTGAGGGACTTGATTCCGGTCGCCGCCATCTCGCGTTCCTGCAATTGGCTGATCCAATTCTTCCCCTCGCGCGATGCATTGCGAAGCTGATCGAGATCGGCATCATAGCCGTCGCGAAAAATTGCACCCTCTTTCAAAGCGAGGGGGGGATCATCAACCAGGGCAGTGCTTAACTTTTCAGCGAGGGCCGGCATTTCTTGAATGTCGTTTTGCAGTCGTTGAGCCAGGCGTTCAACTTCGGACGGTTCGTTCAAGCGATTGGCGCCAAAGGCAAGCCGATCAAGTAACTGTTGCAATTCGGCTTTCAGTTTCGGGATTTCCTCGAGCGAAGCTTTCAGAGAAACCAGGTCGCGGGCGTTCCCCGAGGCCTGGCTGAGTCGCCCGACGGCGCGTTCGACGTCGCGGATCGATTTCAACTCGATCCGTATCGAAGAAAGCAGATCCGGCTCCTGTAAAACGTCGGCGATCATCTGCTGACGGCATCCGAGCTCGGTCAGGTTTCGCAACGGCTGCAGAATCCAGGAGCGCAGTTTGCGAGCGCCCATCGGGGTGGCGGTGCGATCGAGCGCCGCGAGCAAACTGGTGTCGCGCGTTCCCCGCGATTCGACCAGCTCAAGATTTGTCTGGGTCGCGGCATCGAGCAGAACGTAATCGTTCGGCGCATCACATTTGAGAGACCCAAGGTGATCGATTTTTCGCCGAAGTTGATGCTTTAAATAATGAACGATCGCGCCCGCGGCGGCGATCGCCTGCGGGAGGTGGCCGCAACCGAAACCGTCAAGTGATTTGACCTGAAAGTGTTCGCACAAAGTGAACGCGGCGTGTTCGGGCAGGAAGGCGTAGCTGTCGTACTCCAGCGCGTGCTCCATTTCGCCTAACGAATCTTTTTGCTCGGCGCTCACCAGGAGCTCCGACGGCGCAACCCGGGCTATCTGATCGAGAAGCGCCTGGCGGTGCGCAAGCTGAGCGAGACGAAACTCGCCGGTTGTGAGATCGGCGTAAGCAAAGCCGAAACTGTCACCGTCAGCGCAAACCGCGCCCAGATAATTCGCCCGCTTGGCGTCGAGTAAATTCAATTCGCTGACGGTGCCCGCGCTGATGATCTGGGTAATGTCGCGCGACACAATTTTCCCGGGCTGCGGCTCGCTGGTTTGATCGCAGATCGCGACTCGGCGGCCGGCTTTGATCAGTTTTGCGATGTAACTTTGAGCGGCGTGATACGGCATGCCGCACATCGGCACCTGGTTTCGCTTGGTCAGGGCAACATTGAGCAGAACCGAAGCTTCCTTGGCGTCTTCGAAAAACAATTCGTAAAAATCGCCGAGCCGGAAAAGCAAAAAGGTATCAGCGGGAACACTTTTTCGCAGCCGCTGATATTGCTGCATCATGGGGGTGAGCGCGTCCTGCATACGGAAAGATTTTAATCAGGAATCCAGGAAAGCAGGAACTCTGAAATCGTCGAAAAAGCGTAGGACGGAATTTTCTGCGTTGGACGTTGGGCATTTACGTCCTCTCTGAGTTCCACCTTCGCCTTGCCGGCCCGATGATCGAGTTGATCAGCGATCATCGTACCCAATGTTTGTCACGCCTACCGAAATGCGATTCCGCGGAAACTAACGCGCTGGCGAAATTCCTTCGGGATTAGACTATTCGTTGGGATTAAAGGGTTGCGACGGTGGAATATAATCGTCGCCCGGACGCTCGGTGTAAATCCGGCGGCGCGGCCGCGACTGACGGATTCCGTTGTCATCGTAATACCGCTGAAGAATCACCACTCGGCCGGACGTTAGTTTCACAATCGGTCTCCCATCAGGTGTTCTGCCGATGATACGGGCCCGCCCACGACCGGGCTGAGCTGATCCCCCGGCATCGACGTCATCATTGGAATCGGAATGTCCAGGGCGTGGAGTATCCAAGGTCGACCTCCGGCTCGAGGCGAGCGATTTCCTTTTCGTCTGGTTCGTTGACTCATTGGATTCGCTGACGGGCTCCTGATCGGAATTCTCGGTCGTCGTTTGCTCGTCGTCGGGATTTAAACGAGCAATCCGTGAAGCTTGCGATGGCCGTCCGCCGGAGTCTTGGTGCAGGACGGTCGATCTTCGAACTGTCGGGGCCGACTTCTTTTTCGTCACGTCCGATTCATTTGAATCAGTCGATGACGATTGATCTGCATTTTCTGCGGCGAATCGCTGATCGTCCGGACCTGAGGCTGGCGATGGCGGTTCAGGCGGCTTAATTGCCGAGGCAATTTGATTAGTCGTAACCGAGGCTGAATGAGCTGGGCGAATTGTCGGGTTTTGGTCGGCTGTCGCTTGAGATTGCTGCTTCGCATCCGCCATCGGCGGCGGCGGGCTCTCGATTGGCTGGTTTGTGACGATCGGCGCCGCAGTTGGTGTCGACGCAAATTTCGCCGCGTCAGGAACGCCAATTGGCACCCCAACTTTTTCGGTGCGCCGGAGATACGGGATTTTGTCGTGAAAAAAGTATTCAGCTCCGGCGGCTCCTGCGATCAAAAGAATCACGACGGCGGCAACACCGCGCAACACTTGTGCGAATGGACCGGGTGATTGCTGCGGCTTTGGTTTTCTTGGCACGACCGACGCCAAGGGGAGGCCGAGCTTGCGTCCGATCGCCTGGCGTCGTTCGATTTTCGCCAGGCAATCAAGCATCTGTTTTTCCAGAGCGACCGGATCGTGGGGACGGTTGGCTGGATTCTCGCGCAACAACGAAACCAGCAGGTTGTGCAGCGGTTTGGGCGCGCGTCGAAGTTCCGGCAAACGCCGGATTCGCAAACGCGCTTTCATTCCGGTGACCGCGAGTGGCGCCGCACCGGTGAGCAGAAAACAGATCGTGGCGCCCAGCGAATACATTTCCGATTCGAAATTGATTTCACCGTCCGCGCGTTGTTCGGGACTCGCGAACTGGGCCAGGATCGCAGGCGCAATCTCCGGTGCTTCATTGCTGTCGGAATGTAATTCGAGTCCGGCCAGGCCGAAATTCAGAAGCTTAACGAATGGCCACCCGCCGCCCGGCGATTCTCCAGGCACAATCATCAGATTCGAGGGTTGAACGGCGCGGTGGGTCAGATTGAAATAAGCGGCTGCGCCGAGCGCTCGCACGACTTGCAGTCCAGCGCGCAAGGCGGCGTCCGCCGCCATTGGCCCGTTGTCGACGATCCACCGATCCGCCGTTTCGCCCTCGCAGTATTCCGAAACTACCGCGAAGTAATCGTTCTCAATGCCGACGGCTAAAGTTTTAGCGATGTTAACGTGGTCGAGTTTTTCGGCGGTCTCAACGCGTTCTTTGAGTTGCGCGAGCTTCTCGGGTTCGATCGTTACCTTGGGAATCAGCTGCAACCGGACAGTCTCATGCGAGCGGGTGTCGATTGCCTTGTAATTGAGGGCCGCGCCAGTCCGGCTGACTTCCCGACCGTCTTCTCCGGTGCAGATGCGATAATGCTCAAAAAACGTGATGGGTTCCATACGCGATGGCCCGAGTGGCAGTATATGAACAATGATCCCACCACGGGAGTTGCGCGAGACTTATTACCGTGCGGAACAACCGGGGTCGTACCTACACATTACGCTCCCGCTAGTTCATCCAGAATGTTCCCTTGATGTAGATTGCCGCAGAGCGCCATGATTCAATATTTCAAGGTGAGGACCGAGCGGGCTCGCGGGAAACGCACGGTGCAGTTCCCGTCCGTCCCCCAACTGCTTAACTTTTTTAGCCCCGGGGCATCCGCATTCCCAGCCCGACGAGTGCCTGGATCAATTGCGGATAAGGCAGTCCCGCTTTCAATGCCGATTGGGCGAAATCTTCATCGGCCGCCAGATGTGGATTCGGGTTCGCCTCAATGAAGTACGCCTTATTGTCCACGGTAAGTCGCAGATCAATACGGGCGTAACCGTCGATCGTGAGCAATCGGAAAATGTCTTTGCACATTTTCTCGATCTCTTTCACCAGGGCGGCGTCGAGGTTTTCGGCGAACTGTCCCTCCAGTCCCCACCGTTTTCGATATTTCTCGTCCCATTTCGCCTTGTAGGTGGCGATCCGCGGTTCGTTAGGCGGGACTTCCTTAAACACGAGTTCGCGCATCGGAAAAACTGTGAGTCGGGTGTTGCCCATAATGCTCACATAAATCTCGCGGCCTTCGATGTACTCCTCGGCAATGGCGTCGCTCTTATACTTCTCGTGAACGAACGCGACGCGTTCCCGGAATTGTTCGTCATTTTGGACGAAGGAGGCCCGCGAAATTCCGTAGGACGCTTCCTCTTTCACCGGTTTTACCAGGATCGGAAATTTGAGTTGGCGCGGGCCGCCGATGCGCTGGCCGCGCGGGATGACCACGAAGTTCGGAGCCAGGATGCCGTGGTGGCCCAGAATCTTTTTTGATATGCCCTTGTGTTTGCAAAGGGTCAGTCCAGTCGATCCGCAACCGGTGAACGGCACGCCCTGCATTTCAAGCAACGAAACAATGTTCTGGTCGAATCCCGGATTGTTTTTGAATTGCTCGACCAGATTGAAGAGCACGTCCGGCTGAAAGCTTTCCATCTTTTGCCGGACGAGATCGAGGTCGTCAAAGATGGCAAGATGCTCGGAGACGTGATCGAGCTCTTTTAGGGCTGCCATGACGTTGGCCTCGGTCTGCCATTCCTCGGTCTTCATTTCCTTGCTCAAGTCGGCGTCGATCGGAGTGGGTTGAACGCCGTCGAACAAGACCAGGACTTTCAGTTTCTTTTTCACCAGGGCATGCCGCTCCTATCGGAGCTTATCGCTGTTACTGTTGCATTTATAAACATGCCGCGGATTCGGAGGTGCCGCTCTTATCGGAGCTTATCGCTATTA
>JAICWQ010000028.1 GCA_025934755.1 Chthoniobacterales bacterium
GCCGCGCTGTTGATCTTGGGCTTTGGCAAACACGCCCGGCGTGCTGCGGCGGGCGTTGCCGTCCTCGGACAAATCGCCGCACTGGTCCTGTCGATCTTCGCTTTCATTCCGACCGCGCATGTTCACGCGTTCCGTGCCGTCGAAAATTTCACCTGGTTTACCTTCGGCGAGCAATCGTTGCGGATTGGCTTCATTCTCGACCCGCTTGCGGCCGCGATGATGGTAATGATCACGTTGGTCGGTCTTTGCATTTTTGTGTTCAGCGTCGGCTACATGGCGGATGACAAAAATTTCTCGCGATTCTTCGCCTACCTCTCATTTTTCTCAGGCGCGATGCTTGGGGTTGTCGTCGCCAACAGCTTGCTCCTGCTTTTTGTCTTTTGGGAACTGGTCGGTCTCGCTTCCTATTTGTTGATCGGTTTTTGGATCGAACGGCCGAGCGCGGCGGCCGCGGCGAAGAAAGCGTTCATTACCACCCGGATTGGCGACATGGGATTTTTTCTCGGAATTCTGTGGCTCTATCATCAATCCGGCACCTTGCTTTTTTATGACGGTGGCCAGGGCTGTCTTGAAAATGCCGGCCTCGCCACGCTTGGCACAGCGGCGACGTTTATCGCGCTTTTGATTTTCTGCGGTGCGGTGGGCAAGTCCGGCCAGTTTCCACTCCACGTCTGGTTGCCGGACGCGATGGAAGGTCCAACTCCTGTCAGCGCGCTGATTCACGCCGCAACGATGGTGGCGGCGGGCGTCTTTCTGGTCGCGCGGGTCTATCCGATTTTTTCCGTCGGCGCCGTTCGCGGAGTAACTCCGTCGCTGACCGTTGTGGTTTGGATCGGCGTCGTCACCGGATTAATGGCGGCATTGATCGCCGTCGCCCAATCCGACATCAAACGAATTCTCGCTTATTCCACTGTTTCACAGCTCGGGCTGATGATGGTGTCGTTAGGCGTGGGCGGGGTTGCGGCAGGCATAATGCATTTGCTCGCGCATGGTTTTTTCAAAGCGCTCTTGTTCCTTGGAGCCGGTTCGGTGATTCACGGACTTCATCACGAGCAGGACATTCGCAAGATGGGTGGCTTGCGAAAGCTGATGCCGGTAACGTTCGGAACTTACGCGGTGGGAATGATGGCACTCAGCGGGGTGCCGCTCTTTTTTTCGGGAGCCTGGACCAAAGAAGAAATTCTGCACGCGACATCCAGTTGGCCGTCATCGCACGTGCCGTACTCTCTTTTGATTGTCGGGGTGGCTCTGACCGCCCTCTACATGACCCGGCAGATCATGTTTGTTTTTTTTGGAAGTCCATCCCCTGGCCATGAACACGCGCACGAGAGCCCCGGTGTGATGACGGTTCCACTTTTGGTCCTCGCCTTCTGCGCCGTCGCATTCGGAATCGTCCTTACTCCGGCCTGGCCATGGCTCGAAAATTATCTATCGGGACACGAAGCGCGCTTTGACGCGCAGCTGTTATTGGAGCCAATGATTTTGGTTTCACTCGCCCTCGTCGGGGCTGGGATTGGTCTCGGCGTCTGGTTATATCGCCGCGCCCACGCCGCTGATCCATTGGAACAAGCGCAGCCTGCTGTTTTCCGTTTTCTCGAAAATAAAATGTGGATCGATGAAATTTACCAACGGACGGTGATCGCGCTGGCGGCGCTTGTCGCCAGAATTTGCGATTGGATGGATCGCTATTTCTGGGACGGGCTCGTTCGTGGCCTTGGCGCGATTGGCCAACTGTTCGGAGCAATCACGGCCGGGACGGATGAGGGCGTCATTAACGCCGGCGTCGATGAGACAACCACGGGCGCGCGGGGAGTCGGTCGCATAATGTCGCGACTGCACTCCGGGCAAGTTCAAATCTATCTCGGCGTGGTCGCGCTTGGGATGCTCGCACTGCTGCTGTTTTACGCATGGCTTACCTGATCACCCTGCTGATTTTGATTCCGGTTGTCGGCGCGATCGCGTTGTACGTCGGTCGCCCCGGAAGTCCGCGCGGGGTCGCATTGGTTTTCAACGGCCTGTCGCTGTTTTATTCCCTGATGGCCTGGCAAAAATTCGATGCCACTGCGCCGGGCTTGCAGTTGCTCGAACGGCACACATGGATTCCATCGATCGGCGCCGAATACATCGTTGGCATTGACGGCCTGAGTCTTCTTCTGGTGTTGCTCACCTCGTTGATTTTTCCGTTTGCGTTCTCGGCCCAAAAACTGGAACGCGGCGCGTGCGCGCTCCTGCTGGTGATGCAGGCCGCGCTCTACGGAACGTTCACCGCCCAGAATTTTGTTCTGTGGTTTTTGTTTTACGAAATGAGCCTGGTTCCGGCGTTTCTGCTGATCAAAATTTACGGCGGCGAAAATCGAGATTACGCTGCGGTAAAATTCTTCCTCTACACATTTCTGGGAAGCGTTGCCATGCTGCTCGCGTTTCTCGGCATTTATTTCGCGAAAGGAACGTTCGATTTCGTCAAGCTCGCTGAGCTGGGCAAGTCCGGCCTGGTCGGGGGAAACGCTCGATGGTTTGTGTTTGGCGCAATTTTTCTGGGACTGGCCGTCAAAGTTCCGGTTTTTCCATTTCACACCTGGTTGCCGGACGCGTATCAAACCGCGCCCACCGGCGTGTCGATGGTACTCACCGGCGCCCTTTCGAAAATGGGCGTCTACGGTTTCATCCGGTTGCTGGTCCCGCTTTTTCCGAACGAAATAAAAATCGCCGGTCCCTGGATCCTCACCCTGGTGGTTTGCTCGATCGTGTGGGCGCCGTTCGCCGCCTGGGCTCAACGCGATCTCAAACGCATGGTCGCCTATTTGTCGATCAACCATCTCGGTTATTGCCTGCTCGGATTGTTTGCGATCACCGCCGGCCCGACGCCGGCGTCGATCGATAGGCATGCGGCCTTGAGCGGAGTGTTTCTGCAAATCTTCAATCACGGCATCACCGCTGCAGCGCTTTTCTATTTTGTCGGTTTATTGGAACAGCGGCGCGGATCGCGCGGGATTAATGACTTCGGCGGCCTGATGCAATGCACGCCGCTGCTCTGCGGCTGGATGAGCGTGGCGATGTTCTCGTCGTTAGGCCTGCCTGGGCTTAATGGTTTCATCGGCGAATTTTTAATTTTCAAAGGTTCGTTCGCGGTGGCCGCCGGGTTCACGGCGATCGCGGTGGTCGGTTTGCTTTTCACGGCGATCACCTTCATGCGCGCGATGCAGTCGCTTTTCAGCGGCCCGATTTCCGAAAGTTGCGCCGGATTCCCCGATCTTCTCCTGGGCGAGAAGTTCGTCGTCGTTCCGGTCACGCTTTTGATGTTCGCGATCGGTCTGAATCCACAGTTCATCTTCAACACGTTCAACGCGACCGTCGCTCACATGGCGCGGCTGTTTAGTTAAGCGTGATGATTGCCTGGACGATTTATCTCACCTTCGCGGGCGCCGTGATTGTCTTGCTGCTGCCGCGAGCTTTCGCTCGGTGGATCGCGCTGCTGGCCGCGACAGCGGGTTTCGTCGTAACGCTCGTGACATTTTTCCGTCCCGATGTTGACCTCGGCCATTTCACAACCGTCGTCCGCGTTCCGTGGATTCCAGCGTTGGGAATGAATTACCATCTCGCCCTGGACGGAATCAGTTTGACACTGATCCTTGTCACCGGCCTGGCGGCGATCAGCGCAATCTTGTTTTCCTGGGACGTCAGCGAGCGCGCGAAGGAATTCTTTTTCTGGCTTCTGCTCGTGGTCGGCGGGTCTTATGGCGTTTTCCTCAGCGCCGATCTTTTTCTGCTCTTCCTCTTCTACGAGCTGGTCATTGTTCCGAAATATTTCCTGATCGCGATCTTCGGATCGACCAACAAGGAGTACGGCGCGATGAAATTGACCTTGTATTCGTTTTTCGGCGGCGCCCTCGTTTTTCTCGGCGTCATCGCCGCTTATGTCGCCGGTGGTTCGTTCGACATTAACCAACTGTCGCAATTTCAATTTCCTTCGCAGCTTCAATGGTGGGCCTTTCCGGTGCTGTTTCTTGGCTTCGCCGTGCTGGCCGGCATCTGGCCGTTGCACACCTGGGCGCCGACTGGTCACGTCGCGGCGCCGACCGCTGGCTCAATGTTGCTGGCGGGAATTGTGATGAAGCTCGGCGCGTATGCCGCGTTGCGCGTGGCGATGAATCTTTTCCCGGAAGGTTTTCGAATGTGGCGCACGACATTCGCAGTCCTGGCCGTTATCGGAATTGTTTACGCCGCCGCAGTCGCGTTGCGTCAGCGCGATCTGAAATTCGTGATCGGTTATTCGAGTGTCAGCCACATGGGATTTGTTTTACTTGGGCTCACAACCGCAAATGTCTTCGGCGTTTCCGGCGCGGTCCTGCAAATGTTCTCCCACGGCGTGATTGGCGCACTTCTCTTCGCCGTGGCCGGCACCATGATTTATCGCCGGACCCACACTCGTGATCTGGACGCGCTCGCAGCGATGAACCTTCGACGCGCGCTCCCGTTCGCCGCATTCACTTTCGTGGTCGCGTCAGCGGCGTCGATGGGGATTCCCGGCTTCAGCGGGTTCGCCGCGGAAATCACGATCCTGATCGGGGTGTGGAAAGCTTATCCAGCCGCGGTCTGGGTCGTGGGTGCGGGCATGGTCCTTGTTGCCGCGTTCACTCTCCGCGCTCTCAAGCGAAGTTTTTTTGACGATGGACTGGGTAGTGCGGCCCTCTCGGCGGCTGCTCCCGGCCTCTCGGCGGGAAAGATTTCGGAATCGTCTCGAGACGGGCGTGCTGCTCTGGCGCCGATTACTGTCCCTGAAAAAGTTGGCGCGGCTTTGTTAATGTTTGCCACGGTGGCGGTCGGATTTTATCCAAAAATTTTGTTGGATCGGATTCAACCAGCGGTCGAGGCCATGCGGTTTCTCAGATGATCTCAACCCCTCAACAATGTCAGTCCGGCCCGGACCTCAACCACTCAACCTCTTCGTGAGCTACCTCGACTTACTCAAACTCGCGTCGCCGGAAGCAATCATCGTTTTGATCGCGCTGGCCGTGCTCACCATTGGGTTGACGGGCGATCGGTCTCGCACTTTTCCCGGCATCGTTGCGGTGGTTGGAATAGTGATTGCGATTTGGACGACCATGCGCTTGCCGCAGCATGCCAATTTGTTCGGCGGCATGCTGGTGATTTCGCCGCTGAATTCGCTGTTCAAAATCGTCTGTCTCGCGCTCGCCCTGGCCACCGTTCCGCTGGCCGTTTCGGAAAAATCAATGCGCAACCCCGGAGAATATTTGGCGATGCTGTTGCTGGGCACCGTTGGACTGCTGTTGCTGGTGGGTAGCGAAGAGCTTCTCATGATTTTCATCGGCCTCGAGGTTCTTGGCCTGTCGCTTTACGTCATGGCTGCTTTCGACAAAACCGACGCGCGATCAGCCGAAGCCGGCTTGAAGTATTTTCTTTTCGGCAGCACGGCGAGCGCGTTCACCCTTTTCGGAATTAGTCTGGTTTATGGAATATCCGGCACAACTGCGCTCAATGTGATCGGCCTCAAGCTCGCCATGGGCTCTATTCCGCCATTGTTCGCGGTCGGGATTGTCATGACTCTGATTGGGTTCGCGTTCAAGATTGCGGCGGCCCCATTTCATCTTTGGGCGCCGGACGTCTATCAGGGCGCGCCGATTCCAAGCGCCGCTTTCATTGCGTCCGGTTCCAAGGTTGCCGCGTTTGTCGTTCTCGGAAAAATCGTGCTGGTTGGTTTCGCCCCTGCGCACGGAAACGCTGCCTGGCACTCCATGCTGCCCGGGTGGTCTCCGATCCTCGCCGCGTTGGCGGCCTTGTCGATCTTGCTGGGGAACTTTGTTGCCCTCGCCCAAACCAACGTTCGACGACTCCTGGCGTATTCCGCCGTCGCCCACGCCGGTTATACTTTGCTCGGCCTGGTGGCCGGCGGCCGGGAAGGATTTTCGGCCACCCTTTTTTACACGACGATCTACGCGCTCACCCTCATCGGCGCTTTCGCCGTGGTCGGAATCGTGAAACGTGAAACTGGCGGGGATGATTTCCAAAACTTCGCCGGACTGGCATCGCGTTCCCCGTTTTCGGCAGCCTGCATGTCGGTTTTCATGCTCTCACTCGCGGGATTGCCGCCGCTTGCAGGGTTTTTCGGAAAATTCTATCTATTCAGCGCCGCGTTTCGCGCGGGAGGAAATCACGGTCTTCTCTGGCTGGTCGTTGTCGCGCTCTTCGGCAGTTTCGTATCGCTCTATTATTATCTGAATGTTCTCAAAGCGATCTTTGTGGACAAGAACGCTTCTGAAACTCGTCACTCGTCACCCGGCACTCATCGCTTCGTCGCGAATGCGACGATAGCGGTTCTGGCCGCGTCGGTCGTGCTCCTGGGCGTCCTGCCCGATGCTCTTGCCGAGGCGATCGCCAAATCGGTCCCTTAAAAAATTTTTGTTAGACCGAAAAAAATGCGTGATCATTTGTTGAGAATCACGTTATAGAGTTTGCGTGCAGCAAAAGCGGAGAGGTGAAGCCGCGAATGTTCACCCCATAAAAGCGGGGCCGATCACTCAATTTATCGATCGCCATTACCGTCACTTCAACGCGGCTGTGATCAAGGATGCTGCCGATGCTTACATCAGGCATCTAAATGACGGCGGGAAAATGATGGTCACCCTTGCGGGGGCGATGAGCACTGCCGAGCTCGGTTGTTCGCTCGCGGAAATGATTCGCCAGGACAAAGTCCATGCCATCACCTGCACCGGCGCAAATTTGGAGGAAGACTTGTTCAATCTCGTCGCCCGGACGCATTACGAACGATTGCCGAACTATCGGGAGCTCAGCCCGGAGCAGGAAGAAGAGCTTCTCAAGCGCCATCTCAATCGCGTCACCGACACATGCATTCCAGAAGAAGAAGCGATTCGGCGGATCGAGCGCATTGTGATCGACCAATGGGTCACGGCCGCAAAAAATGGGGAACGAAAATTTCCCCACGAGTTTTTGTTCCAGATTCTGCGCGAGTGTCACCTCAAAAAATTCTACGAGATCGATCCGGCCGACAGCTGGATGATGGCGGCAGCCCACAAGAATCTGCCGATGGTTGTGCCGGGTTGGGAGGATTCCACCCTCGGGAATATTTATGCGGCGCGCTGTATCACGGGTCACATTTCGAACGTTCACACCGTTCGGTCGGGCATCGAATATATGATGGCTCTGGTGGAGTGGTACCGGCGCGAAGCGAAAAATAATTCCATCGGTTTCTTCCAGATCGGCGGCGGGATTGCCGGTGATTTTCCAATTTGCGTCGTGCCACTTTTGAATCAGGACCTGGTTACCGAGCAAGTTCCAGAGTGGGGATATTTTTGCCAGATCAGCGATTCGACCACCAGCTACGGCTCATACTCCGGTGCAGTGCCCAACGAAAAAATCACCTGGGGTAAATTACG
This sequence comes from Chthoniobacterales bacterium, assembly GCA_025934755.1. GTDB lineage: Bacteria > Verrucomicrobiota > Verrucomicrobiia > Chthoniobacterales > UBA10450 > AV40. The sequence goes on from JAICWQ010000028.1 coordinate 7,413, forward strand.
CTCGACCACCCCGCGATTCGTTATTGAATCCGACGCCACGATTGTCGCACCGCTAATATTTGCGAAGGTGCTCGGCTGGTGACACGCGCGCGAGAGCGCGCGAGAGAGTTAGTAGTTATCGGTTATTGTTCTCAGTATTTCGCCCACTAACAATTAACCAATAACTGATAACTAGTGATGCACTTGTCACTTGTCACGTGTCACTTATCACTGGCAAGATTCCGCCCATGAGAACTTCCCTGATTGTTACCGTGTTTATTACAGCGACGTCGCTCGCTGCTTCGTCGTTTGCTCAAACGACCGGTTCGCCTGCGCCCGGCCAAAAGAAGTCCAACATGGGCCAGGTCGCCGTGCCAGATAACTCGAAGGCCGCCAGGACCGCTGCAAAACCCAGCGCCGCGGACATGCAAAAGATGATGCAGGAGATGGCGGAGCTGTCGAAGTTGAACGAAAACCACAAGCTCCTATCCAGTCTCGATGGCAACTGGGATTACGCCATCAAGTTCTGGATGAATCCCGATCCAAAAGCGCCCCCGCAGGAATCCACCGGCACTGCTACCCGGAAAACAATCATGGATGGCCGTTACGTAACGATGGACGTGTCCGGCAACATGAAAATGCCGGATGAGACCGGAAACATGAAGGACGTGGAATTCAAAGGGATGGGCTTGGAAGGCTACGACAACGTGAAAAAGAAATTTGTCAGTTCATGGATCGACAACATGGGCACTGGTATCGAATTCTCGGAAGGTAAGTACGATCCGGCGACCAGGACCTTCACTTATTCAATGGAAATGGAACCTATGCCGGGAATGAAAACGAAGGTCCGCGAAGTTCTGAAGATTGTCGACGACACCCATCTGCAACTTGACTGGTACGAATCCCAGGGCGGCAAGGAGAAGAAAACCATGGAGATCGCCTACACCAAAAAATCGTAATCGCTGCCAACATTTAAGGAAGCGCCCGTGGACATTGTACACGGGCGCTTCTTATTTCTCTCGATTCTGGATGCCGCGGCTGATTGTGAAATGGGCGACGAAGCCGAGGCCAAAGAGGATGTAACCGATCTCAGGCTTCAGGGTGAGAGCAATCGCCAACTCCGCGATCCCAAACAACCAGACAAAAGTTTCGCCCGCGAACGCCTGCTTCCATTGCGGCTTCAGATTTCCAGTCCGAACTTTCGGGCTCAGCGACGGCCAAAATCGCCCAACAGCTCGGCAATATGCGAGATACGATTCGCCCTGAGTCTCTCGCAACGCCTCTTCCTCGCGAAAAATCAATCGGTAGACAAAGATCCAGTTTGCGAGCACGAGAAAAATAAATCCTGACTGGCTGGCCAGAACGCCGATCCCTGCTGCCATTGGAACATTCGCCAGGTAAAGCGGATTTCGCGTGTAACGAAACGGACCGTCTGCCACCAGCGCTTCGGAATGTTGCGCCGTATCGTGCACCACGTCGGTCCGCAGATACGCCGCGCCCCAGGTGCGAATCATTGCCGTCACGAACACCAACAACGCGCCAACGGTGATTGTGATCCTGGCAAACATTTCGGCTTCGGCGCTGCCTCGAGCGATCGAAGGCGCGATGAGATGCCGGACCCAGACGATGAAAGAGGTGTGGTCAGTGCCCGAAAGAGCAAAGGCGATGAAATAGATCGCCATGATGATCCAGAATCGGTGTTCGAATTCAAACTTCGTCGCGCGCATCGCTTTGATACTTGCACTTGTCACTCGGCACGGGTCACTTGTCACTTTCTGGACACGCTTTCCGCTTTCTTTCTTGCTCAGGGGGAACAATCCGCCGCCTCGGTGATGGAGCGATTAACTGCGTTCATTCGCGGTTCAACCCGCTCCCTCGACTTTGCGGTTTACGACATGCGATTGAGCGATCCGCTCAAGGCGAGGCTGACCGCCGCATTGCGTGAGCGGGCAGCGGCGGGGGTGAAAATTCGCTTTTGCTACGATGGCGACAAACCGCTCCAGCCAAATGTCGCTGCCGGTCAGGACCCCGCGCCCGCGGGTACAGGGGCATTTGTCCAGTCGTTAGGCTATCCCTGGCGGCGCATTGGCGGCATGAAACTGATGCACAGCAAATTCATCGTCCGCGATGGCCAATCAATCTGGACCGGTTCAACGAACCTGACCGACGACGCTTTTACCCTGATGGAAAACAATGTAGTCGAGATCGATTCCGTGCCGTTGGCCGGTTACTACGCGCAGGATTTCGAACAAATTTGGCAAAAAGAGAACTTCGAAAATACAGGCGAAATCGAGACCGTTCCCGTGCCGCTCGCCTTTTCCAGTCAGCCCGCCGAAGCCCGCGTCATGTTTTCGCCGGGATGCGGATTGGCCATCGATTCTGAAATCGCGAGCCGAGTTCGCGCGGCGAAACGGCGGGTCCGGGTCTGCAGCTTGTTGATAAATTCCGGCACGCTTATTTCGGAACTCGGCAATCTATTGCGCGCCAGCCGGGCGAAGGTGGACGGAATCTACGATCGCACTCAGATGGAAGACGTTTACAAACAATGGCAGGAAGTGCCGTCGAACCGCTGGAAAGTTCCCGCGCTCCGGGAAATCGTGCAACGCGCGAATTTGGTCGGAAAAAATTCCACGCCTTACACGCCGACTAGCGTCCACGATTTCATGCATAACAAAGTGCTGGTGATCGACGACACCGTGATTACCGGCTCCTACAATTTTTCTCGGAGCGCACAATTCAATGCCGAAAACATTCTCTTTATCGACAGCGGGTCGCTCGCGGAAACCTACAGCACTTACATCGATCATCTCATCCAGAAGTATAAGCAGTGACAAGTGACAAGTGACGTGTGACGAGCCAACGCAGAATGGCGCTTGACCTGAGTCGCCGGATACAGCGGTTGCAATATTGTGTGAAAGATAACCCATCCCGCCGCGAATCAGGGGAGATGATTTGTCGTTGTTGCCACTGGTTTGGTTCTTCATTCATAATTTTTACTTCTTACTTTCTTTTTGACCCGTGTCTGGCTCGTCACTCGTCACAGGTCACTTGTCACTGACGGCGAAAGCCGTCGATCCTCGCTTTCAGGATCGGGAACGCCAGCCGGGCCTCGATCTTCTTCGCGCCCTCGCGATTATTGTCGTGGTTGTTTATCATGCCGGGATCATGGGTTTTCCCATGCCTCATCGGGTCGATCGCTGGGGTTGGATCGGGGTCGATCTTTTCTTTGTTCTTAGCGGTTACCTGATCGGCGGCCAGTTGCTTGCGCCCCTCGCCCGAAATCGAACCATCCATCTCAAACGCTTCTTCGCCCGGCGCGCCCTTCGGATCATGCCGGCGTATTTCGTGGTCCTGGCAATTTATATTTTTCTCCCTTCATGGCGCGAATACCCGAACATGTATCCATGGTGGAAATTTCTGGTCTCGGTCCAAAATATTGGACTTCACGGCGGAACTGCGTTCTCGCACGCCTGGTCGTTGGCCGTCGAAGATCAGTTTTATCTCGCCCTTCCCTTCATTTTACTCTTCGTGAACCGCGTTCCGCGCGCTGCGATTATCGTTCCGTTCCTGATCTTTTTTGGCGGCATCCTCCTGCGAACATTTCTCGCCTGGCAGAATCCGGCCGAAGATTTCGGCGTTTCCTTCCGCGCATTTCAGGCTTGGATTTATTATCCGACCTGGACCCGTCTCGATCCGCTTGTTCTCGGTGTGGCTCTGGCGGTGATCGAGAAATTCCGTCCCCAATGGTGGGGCCGTCTGATGGACTTTGCGATTTGGTTCTGGCTTCCCGCTCTGGCGCTGATCGCTTTCGCCTTGTGGCTGGGTGAAGGCGACTATCTCAGCGTTCCGGCCGCGATTTGGCAATTTCCGCTCCTCGCTTTCGGGTTTGCGGGTTTGCTGGTCTGCGTCGTGAGCCCGCGATCAATCCTGAGTCGCGCCAAAATTCCAGGAGCTGCCTTCATCGCGAGCATCGCTTACAGCGCCTATCTGGTGCAGAAACTGGCGATCCATTTCGCGTGGCAATTCTATTCTAGCCACAACATCGCGCCAAGTTCGACTCAGGCGCTCATCGGCGTTGAAATCTCCGTTTATGTCGTCGCTACGATTTTGTTCTTCGCCATCGAGCGCCCGTTTCTCAATCTGCGCAAACGAATCGCTCCCCGGTCTTCGCATGAATGAATGTCCTGCTTTTGGCTGGTCACTGGTCACTGGTCACAGGTCACTCGTCACTGCCGTTAAGCGCCCTTTCTTGCAGTTGCGTCACCAGATCGCTCCACGCTCATTTTCGCGAATCTGACTGGTCACTGGTCACAGGTCACTCGTCACTGCTTTTTGCGTTCGTTCTTGAAACTCCGGCATCGCTTCACCCCGCGCAGGTAGGGGCGATTGCCCTCAATCGCCCGGCATTGCTGCGGACGCGTCTTCTTTTTCTCGCCATGGCGACATTCGTCCGATTAAGTCGCGCGTCGCACTGGCGATGTCTGCGCCTTTTGAAACACCGCTATCAATCAGGCCGTGTCCGGGTACGCTTTCCCAGATTTTTCGCACCACGAGCGCGCCATTCTCGCGGACAATCCGCCCGAGATGTTGCACCGCCGCCGCCGTGGCCGATTTTCGGATCAGCTCCGGCGAACTGCGCGAAGTGAGTTCGCAATAACGCCTTGCCACTTCCCCGACGCGCAACGTGAGAAACGCGTTGGCCGCTCCGTTCGAGACACATTTCACCAGGAGGGCTGAGATTCCTGCCAGGCCCGGGATTCCACCTTTCAACGCCGGCACCACCGACGTCGCCAGCGGCGCGACCATTTCACCGAGATCGAGCGACTCGAGTCCGCTCGAGATAAACGCGGTGCCTGCGACGTTCAGGTAAAGCCGAACCATTTCCCTTGGTGACGGCCGCTGCACGTAAATGCGCGCGACTCGGCCGACCATTTGGATTTGAGTGAAAAGAAGAATCAACGCGTCGAGCCGGCCATTTTGCATCAACGCCGTGCTCAGAAAAACGGTGCTCGCCGTTTTCCGCACAACGGCATCCGCTTCCACCGACAAAACGCCGATTGCAGCTTCGATTTCCTCGGTCGTCGCAACCGCCATTCCGCGCGTGCGCGGATTTGCGGCGATTCGAGCACGAAGTGCTTCTAAATAAGCGTCGTGCTTCGGTCCGGATGTTTCTTCCGGCGGAATCAATGCGCCGGGCAATTTCGCGTAGGCAATTGACCAATACATGGCGGTACCAGCGGCTGAGAGAACAATCACCCAGAACACAATACTACCGGCGACGGGATGAACGCGGTCGGCCAAGGAAATCAAACTCGTGACGCCGGCGATGATTACCGAGACCACACACATGGTGGTCAGGACGACAACGCCGATTACAATCTTTTTTGTCGTTGAACCCTGATCTATTACGCCATCGCTCATGATTGCTGACCGGTCACTTCTGGCCTCTGGCTTTGTTAGTCTCCATACGACATGACTGTGTTCAATCGAAAGTTGCGAAGCTCGTAACTCCCCGGGAGTGATCTCTTGTCGTTAATCTCCAGCGAGCTAGGATATTGCGTTGTTCCTGAAATCCTAGAACTCGTCGTCCTTTAAACGGCATGGCTGAATATCAAAAACCAAAACTGCGGCTGGAAATCGCTCACGTGCTTTTCATCGACATTGTGGGTTATTCCAAGCTGCGAACGACGGAGCAAAGCGCTCAGTTTCAGAAGTTGCGCGAGATCGTCCGCGGAACCGAACAGTACCGTGCGGCCGAGGCCGAGGGAACGCTGTTGCGTTTGCCGACCGGCGATGGGGGCGCGTTGGTCTTTCGCAATTTGGAAGCGCCGGTTAGGTGCGCGGTCGAAATTGCCAAGGCACTGCAAAACACGCCGGAGCTTCACGTCCGCATGGGCATTCACAGCGGACCGGTCAACGAAGTCACTGATTTGAATGAGCAAGCGAATATTGCCGGCGCTGGGATCAACATCGCTCAACGCGTCATGGATTGCGGCGACGCCGGACACATTCTGGTTTCGAAACACGCTGCCGAAGACCTCGAACAATACGATCAGTGGCAGCCGTATCTTCACGATCTCGGCGAATTTGAAATTAAACACGGCGACCGAGTGCAGGTGGTGAACTTCTACAACCACCAAATCGGCAATTCTGCGTTGCCGAGCAAATTCGGAAGGTTTGATTCGGCGGCGGCAGCGCCGGCGGTGCAAGCAAACCGTCGCCGTTATTCGTTTGTCGCCATGGCGATCGGGGCCGTGATCGCTGTTGGAGTAGCGACCGTCTTTTTCACGACGCGCACTGCTTTCCGAACAGTAACCGGACGGGTCGAGCCGGCGTCACCGAGTTCGGCGGCGGTTCCGGATAAAAGCATTGCGGTGCTCCCATTCGAGAACCTGAGCCGCGATCCCGATAACGCCTATTTTACCGATGGCATCCAGGATGAAATTCTCACCCGTTTATCGAAGATCGCAGCGCTCAAGGTCATCTCGCGCACATCGACCCAAAAATACAAAAGCACTCCGGACAATCTGCGCGATGTCGGGAAACAATTGGGCGTGGCGAATTTGCTCGAGGGCAGCGTGCAAAAAGTCGCCAACGCCGTGCACGTGAATGTGCAGTTGATTCGCGCTGCGAACGACGAACATCTCTGGGCGGAAAGTTACAATCGCAAACTCGACGACGTCTTCGGCGTGGAAGGAGAAGTGGCCACCGCCATTGCTGATCAGCTCAAGACCAAGCTTTCCGGCGCCGAGCAAAAAGCCGTGGCCGAGAAACCCACCCAAAATGCGGCCGCCTATGACGTTTACCTGCACGCGGTCGCGATCGACGACGCTGCTACCCTCAACGTCACCAAACAGGTCGTTCCTCTTTATGCCGAGGTGGTCCGGCTTGATCCTCAATTCGCGCTGGCGTGGGCGCGGCTGTCGGTTGCCCGCAGCCAGCTCTATTTCAACGGCGTTGATCCACAGACGAACACCGGTGCCGCGGTAAAGGAAGCAGCAGATCGCGCGATCGCGCTCCAACCGGAGCTGGGCGAAGCGTGGCTTGCACAGGGCGTTTATCGCTATCGTGTTCTGCGCGATTTCCAAGGCGCGCTTCAATCCTACGAAGAAGCGCTCCGGCGTCTGCCGAACAGCGCCTTCGTCCTCGAGCAGATGGGCCACCTTGAGCGGCGCCTGGGTCAGGTTGATGCCGCGCAAAAACATTATGAGGCAGCCGCGCAACTGGACCCGCGCAACATCGGCATCCTTTTCACCGTTGGCGACAATTTCACAAGCGTAAGCCGTTTCGATCAGGCCCAGACGATGTTTGATCGTGTTCTGGAAATCTCGCCCGGGAATGAGTCCGCGCTCGTGGCGAAGGCGTGGATTTTCCAGCTAGAGGGCCGGCTCAAAGAAGCCGGAGAGGTCCTGGCGAAAATTCCTGCGAACTCGCAGGACGAGGGCGTTGTCACCCAGAGGTTCGTTCAACTTTTCGAGGAGAGGCGGTTCGACGACGCGATTGCGTATGTTCAGCACAACGCCCCGTCGTCGTTGGCGAACGATCCCCGGACGATCACGTTCGTGGGTTTCTGTCAGAAGTTTTCCGGGAAAACCGACGAAGCTCGCGACACGTTCACGCGCGCGGTCGCTGCCTTCAAACCGACGCCCGACGCGGTTGTCCCAGTCGATGCGCGACAGCTGCCGTGCGTTTTCGCTTTGGCATATGCTGGTCTTGGCGAAAAAGACAAGGCGCTGGAACAGGCGCGACAGGCCATTGCGGATTACGCCACCGACGCTATATCCAAACCTTACGCTGAACAGATTCTGGCTGAAATCCAGGCCCAGTTTGGCGATATCGATTCCGCCATCGCCGCTTTGCCGCATCTTCTTGAAGTGCCGAATGGCGAAACTCCCGGCGACCTCCGGATCAATCCGCTTTGGGACCCGTTGCGCAACGATCCACGTTTCCCAAAAATCGTCGGAGCAGACAGTCATTAACCGCGGATTACGCGGATAACTCTCTCTGAGTTAATGTTTGCTGTTCTCGGTTCTGATCTCTGGTTCTGACCGTTGGTTTTCGATTTCCATCCGTTTGATCCGTGTAATCCGTGGTTAATTCTTTTCCTGGGTTCCTGGTTCCTGATTAGATTTTTCTGTGACGATTAACGAATCCCTCATTGCCGCCGCGCAACGGCTTAGCGCCGCGGTTCGCAAACTGAAATTCGCTGCGCCGGTCACTCATGTTTACAATCCGCTCGATTACGCCTGGCGTGCGCATGAGTTCTATTTGTGCCATTACGGCAACAGCACGAAGCGCGTGATCTTCCTCGGGATGAATCCGGGACCGTTCGGCATGGTGCAAACCGGAATCCCATTCGGACAAATAGCTGCCGTGCGCGACTGGCTCGGCATCACGGCCAAGATCGATCGGCCGCGCAAAGAAAATCCCAAGCGGCCGGTGCTCGGGTTCAATTGTCACCGAAGCGAAATCAGCGGCCAGCGGTTGTGGGGATTATTCGCAAAAAGATTCGGGACCGCCGAGAAATTTTTCCGCGAACACATCGTGATGAATTACTGCCCGCTCGCGTTTGTCGAAGAGAGCGGCCGCAATCGCACTCCGGACAAACTTCCGCCGAGTGAGCGCGCAAAATTATTTACAGCCTGCGACGATCATCTTCGCGAGATCGTCCGCGTCCTCGAGCCCGAATGGATCATCGGCGTCGGCGATTTCGCCGTAAAGCGTGCGCGCGAAATTTTTCCCTGGACTCCACGCACTGGTCGAATTTTGCATCCAAGCCCGGCTTGTCCGGCGTCGAACGACGATTGGGCCGGAAAAATTACCGGGCAGCTACGTGCCGTCGGCGTCTGGGATTAAGTGAATTGGTTCAACCACGAATGGACACTAATAAACACGAATTGGGATCGTGCCGATATTTTCTGCCCCTTCGTGTCAATTCGTGTGCATTCGTGGTTAGAAGAAGAGTGACTAGTGACGAGTGACGAGTGCGGGAGCCCACGCGCCTGCGATTGCCAAGTCTTTGCTTCTCTCAACGTCTCAACGCATAGCGAGTTAACTTGCCTTTTGGGTTGTCATCACGGTTTTGCCCGCGGCCACCAATCGCGTGCTAGTCGAGGACAAGGGTTTCCCTCATTGCGATAGGACTAATTACACTTCCCACGGGATCAGGCGACGGCCGCCGGCGGATTAGCAACCCGGCGAGAGGCTTTCGCCTCGACGTGCCCGAGGAGAGCGCGGTAGGCTGAGTTGTTAACTGGGAGCCGGAGGAATGGCGACCAACCTAAAGTCTACCCTCCATCTTCAAACAGCTCACGTTCTGTTTGTCGACGTCGTCGGCTATTCGAAACTATTGGTCAACGAGCAGCGCGAAGTTGTCGAGCAGCTCAATCAAGCGGTCCGTCAAACCCCACAGTTCCGCAAAAGTGAAGCGGCCGGCCAACTCATCAGAATTCCAGTGGGAGATGGGATGGCTCTCGTTTTCTTTCAATCCCCGGAAGAGCCGGTGCATTGCGCGATGGAAATCGCCGCAGCCTTGAAGAACGACCCGCGAATCCAGCTTCGGATGGGGATCCACAGCGGTCCGGTGGACCGGCTCAACGACGTGAATGATCGGATCAACATTGCCGGCGCCGGGATCAACATTGCCGAGCGCGTAATGACATTGGGAGATGGCGGACACATTTTGTTAACCCACCGCATCGCGGCTGACCTGTCGGAGGATGCTTATTGGCACGAGCATCTCCACGATCTCGGTGAAGTTGAACTAAAACACGGCACAAAAGTGGGCATCGCTAATCTCTACACCGAAGAAGTAGGCAATCCTCGGCCGCCAGAGAAGATCAAGGCATCAAAGAAAGCGCAAACGCCGTTGGGCAAAATCGGCGTTTTCGTTCAGACCAAAAGAGGCCGCGTAGCCATTGCCTTTCTAGCGCTGGCGATCGGCTTTGGTCTTTGGAAAGTTTCTTTCTGGGTTTCTCATTCATCTGATAACTCCTCCGCGGTTTCGGCAAAAAGCGTCGCGGTGTTGCCGTTTGAAAACCTCAGCGCCGATCCTCAAAACGCGTTCTTTGCCGATGGTGTGCAGGATGAAATTCTGACCGACCTGGCAAAGATCGCTGCTCTTAAAGTCATCAGCCGGACGTCAGTCATGCAGTACAAGACGGGCTCTGTTCGTAATCTGCGTGAGATCGCCGCTGCCCTGGGTGTCAGGAACATTTTGGAAGGCAGTGCCGAGCGCACCGGCAACCGGGTTCGCGTCCGCGCCCAGTTGATCGACGCTAAAACCGACACCCATCTTTGGGCCGATCGATTCGACGGCGATTTGGCTGATGTCTTTGCTATTCAAAGTGAGATCGCCCAAAAAATAGCCGACCAGCTTCGGGCCAAGATTTCACCCGGCGAAAAGAGCGAAATCTTAAAGGCGCCAACCGGCGACCTGGCGGCCTTCAATTTGTATGTTCAAGCCCGGGCGCTCTGGGCGGACTCGTCGGACCCAATTCATGGCAAGGATAAGCTTCCGGAGGCGGCCCGGTTGTTAAACGAAGCCGTCACCCGCGATCCAAACTTTCTGCTCGCCTGGTGCCTGTTGGGAAAGACACAGGGCGCGATTTTTAAGCAAGGCTACGATCGCAGCGCGACTCGTCTCGATCTGGCCCGTGCCGCCGTGGAAAAAGCAATTCATCTTCAACCGCAATCCGGAGAAGCCCATCTCGCTCTGGCCACGTATTATTATTTCGGCCTTGGCGATTTTGAAAATGCGCGACGGGAGCTCCTCATCGCGCGGGACGCCTTACCGAACAATCCCGAAGTGTTTCAATACGCCGGCTTCATGAATCGCCGTGAAGGCCACTGGGTACAGGCGACACACGACCTGGAACAGGCGCTCGATTTGGATCCGCGGAATTTGTTTTTGCTCCAGCAATTGGCCTTAACTTATGCGCCGCAACGCCGCTACCGGGAAGAAGCCCAAATCTGGGACCGTGTCCTGGCAATCGTTCCTGGAGATCCATTGACACGCATTACCCGCGCTCTCATCCCGTTTCATTCCAACGCCGACCTCAAGCCTTATCTCACAACGTTGGAGGCTTTGTTTGCCGAACATGTTGTCGCTAACTCGCAGATCGATGAACCTTTCATTACCATTTGCCGGCGCAACCCTGCTTCAGCGGAGCGCTCGCTCAAGAATTTTCCCGCCGATGGCGAAGTAAACAACGGTGTCCTCGTCCCACGCAGTTATTGGGAAGGGGTAGTCGCTCGTCTCAACGGTGATGAAGCCAAAGCGCAGTCGGCTTTTGGCGCGGCCCGCATTGAAATCGCGAACGCCGTTGCGAAACAGCCCGACTTCGCCGGCGGTCTCAGTTTGTTAGGCGTAATTGATGCCGCGCTCGGCCGAAAAGAAGACGCGATTCGCGAAGGCCGGCGCGCTTATCAGCTGCTCCCAATCTCTCGAGATGCGATCGACGGGGTCAGGTGTGCGATCAATCTCGCCCAAATCTACGCCTGGACCGGGGAAAAGGACCTTGCGATTGAACAAATTGAAACAATTGAGCGTGTCCCGAATCGTCTCAGCTATGGTTTGCTCAAGCTCCATCCCTTCTGGGATTCTCTGCGAGGCGATCCCCGCTTTGAGAAAATCGTAGCGTCGCTCGCGCCGCAGGCCTAGCGGCTTGCCCGAACTAGAGACCACAGGTCACCGATCGCCGGTCAGTTATTTCTGATATTTGACCTCCGATCTCTGACTTGCCGGCGCATTCCAACTCCAGCTGCGTAAAGAACGGATTCGCTGATCCCATCGATTTTGAGATCTTTCTCGATCAACGAATCACTCAAGGCGGCGGTGCAAAACGGCGCCAACCCTAACCACGTCGCGACCAGACAGAATGTCTGAGCCAGATGACCGGCGTCGAGAAGAACAACGCGATAAGCGCGCGACTTGGGATATTTCCACATCGTTCGATCAAAGATCGCTGTCATTAGAAACAACGCCGCCGCGTCTTTCGCGTAGCTCTGGTATGCGCAATACAGTTTTGCTTTTTGAGGGGTGGCGCTCGCCCTGATCATCTCGAGTTCATGTCGCCCGGGATGATAATGGTAGAGACCGGGCTTCAGACCGTTCACGCGCAACGCCATCAAGTAGACTTCGCCGGGGTGTCTGGCGCCACCGGACGGACTCGTCTTATGGATCAATCGGCCAAACACCGGCGAGTGCAGATAACCGCGGACGCCCCAAACCAGCGAAAGAATCTGGGAAACAGTCGCTAATGGCAGATCTCGTTTCGAAAACTTTCGATAGGTCTTTCGATTCATCAGGACGTTAACGAATTCCGAATCGGCCGGCGCGAGTTTCGGCAACGGGATTTTTTTTGCGCCGGTGACCGATTTGAACTTATTCGGCGCGGGCCGTTTCGGCAGCATGGCTCTCCATTCCGCGAGCGTGCGGGTCCGTCTTACATAGCGCGCGTCCTTGGTGAGAAAATGAAAACTTCCTTCAGGCAGCCAGGACGACCATCGTCGCGACAGTTCGGCATCAAACCGCGCTTCCGCCGAATTTTTTCGAACCAGAAGACCGCGCTCGATCAGTTGATTAACCGTAGAGTTTACGCTCTTCCGGCTGTAACCGGCAAAATGCGAGGCGGCTTGATTCGCCGTTTTCCACTCGTTGAAGAAATCGAGAACGTTGCAGGTGACCAGACGCCCCGACACGGTGACTCCACGGGCGAAGTTAACGAATCGCAGCTCGCCGTCCTGCCAGTAAACCAACAGGCTCCGCGCGCGCCGCAGCTCCAACCCGCCTGGTGTCATGGCCCGGACTAAGGCGATGCGTCTGCCTCTAAATTATAAGGTAAACGAGTTGTGTCCGTCCAAGGCCTTGATGAAGCTTTTAATCTCTTTCAGTTCCGCTTCCAATGTTTTCTGGGCTTGTCTGAGCGCCTTCTTGGAATCTTTTATGAGCTGTTGATCGGATACTTGCGCAGCCTTCTTTTTGCTCGTCGGTCGTTTTCTTTTCGGCATAGGGGTTATCTTTCGTTTAACTCGCCGCAATTCTTGGCGTTGGCGTGAGTGTGATCGGAACAGTGACCCATGTCAACGCGTTCGCCGCCGGATTGGTTAGGCGATGCCGGACCAGATCACCAGCGCAGATCGGAGATCAGGTGGTCACAGATCAGTCTGCGAGTTGATAGACTTTCTCACCGTTTTTGATCCGTGTAATCCGTGGTCGCTAATCCTCAAACCCTAATGAACACGAATTCAGGATCCACGGAGTTTTGTCAGTTTCGTGTTTATTCGTGTACATTCGTGGTTAAATGAAGACCAAACAGCGAGTCGCCCTCGTTACCGGCGCCAATAAAGGCATCGGATTTGAAGTCGCGCGACAACTCATGCGCGAACGATTTCACGTCTTTCTCGGCGCCCGCGACGAAAAAGCCGGCCGCGCTGCCGCGGAAAAGCTGAACAAAGAAAGCGGTCCCAGCGCCTCCGATCTGGTCACTGGCCGCAAAGACCAGTCGGGCTCGGACTCACTTGTCACTTTTCTAATGATCGACATCTCGAAGCCGGGCAGCATCAAGCGCGCGGCCGAAGAATTTGGAAATCAAAGCGATCGGTTGGACGCGCTGGTCAACAATGCCGGCATTGCGCTCGACGACGACAAAGACGCACTAACCACGACGCCGGAGATTTTCGAGACGACCCTGCGCACCAACACCTTGGGTGCGCTGCTGGTATCGCAGGCGTTTGTTCCGTTTCTGAAAAAGAGCGATGCTCCGCGGATCGTAAATGTCTCCAGTGGCGGCGGCCAACTGGCCGATGGCGCGGACGGCTGGGCGCCGGCCTACTGCATTTCCAAAACGGCGTTGAATGGTGTCACCGTCCAACTCGCCGCCGCCCTTCCAAATTTAGCGGTGAATTCCGTCTGTCCCGGCTGGGTGAGAACGGACATGGGTGGATCAAACGCAACGCGATCAGTCGCAGAAGGTGCTTCCGGAATCGTCTGGCTCGCCTGCGAAGCACCGCAATCGTTGACCGGTAAGTTCGTGAAGGACAGGAAAGTAATTCCTTGGTGATAGAAAGTGACGCGTGACAAGTGACGAGGAGTTGAGACGTTGAATGGCGCGCTCTGGACTTCTCAACAACTTGTCTGATCCGTTTAAATCCGCGTTATCCGCGGTTCGTTCTTGGGTGGTGGCAGGCGTTCCTTGGCGAGCCGTAGCTTTAGCGAAGGCTACTCATCTGCATTTTTTCGGCTCCTAAATAGCAACCGTGTCACTTCGTCTCAACTGCTGAACTGCCTCAGCCTTTCAACTATTCTCGTCACCCGTCACATGTCACTCGTCACTTCTTGTAATTGTGCTATACTCTTTAATGTCTAAAGCAATCACCGCTTCTTTCAGACGTCGGATGCCCGATAACGTAACCGAGGAATTGGTTGCTGTGCTTTCGTCCCGGGCTTCCTTCGAATTCAAACCCTTGTTCGACCTGGTCCTGATTAACCTTCGGGAACGCAACGCGGCCAGTGGCGGGGAGGAAATGTTGCGGTTACGGGTTTACGAAAAGCTTCAGGGCCTGGTCAACCAGGGCGCGGTCAACCGGACCGTCAACGGGATCACCAAAAAATACAAAGGCGTCGCCCCGCGCATGCTCAGCCTCAAAGCGGAGATGAAAATTCTGCGCAAGGAGTGGAGCAAGAAGCTCGCGGCCAAGGCTGCCGCGCGGGCCTGATCCTCGGTTTTCGCCAAAACCGAGTCGCGCCGGCGGCCCTCCATTTCGCAAAGAGCTCACGACGTACCGCCGTAGAGTTCGCTCCCGCGAACCGTGACCTCCGACTTCTGACCGCCGACGTCTGACCTCTGACCTCCGATTCGTTCCAATGGCAGACACGTCAGCCGGCACGGTTATCGCGAGCGCGAACAATCTTTCCGTGAAATACGGCCATCAGGTCGTCCTAAACGGCGCGACGATTGCCTTCACCGGAGGCGAACACATTGGGCTCGTCGGCCGCAACGGCTCCGGCAAATCGACATTTCTCCAGATCGCGGCCGGCGTCGCCCAACCCGATTCCGGTGAATTCACCCGCCAACGCGATCTCGTTACCGGCTACATGCCGCAAGTTTCCGGCTTGGACGATGCGACCACGGTCCATGCCAATATTCTCAGCGGCGCCCAACGGATTCTCGATCTCATCGCTGAATACGAACGCGTTCCTGGCGACAGCCCGCTCAGCGCCACCCTCCTCGACCAAATCATCCACGCCGACGGTTGGAACTTGGAACATCGGGTCAAGTCGCTGATCACGAATCTGCACGCTCCGGAATTCGATCGCGTCGTGGGCACGCTTTCCGGCGGAGAAAAACGCCGCGTCGCGCTTTGCCGGGCGCTGCTCGCGCGTCCCGATTTCCTGATTCTTGACGAACCGACCAACCATCTCGATACCGGCTCGATCGAATGGCTGGAGGATTTTCTTTCGCGTTATGCCGGCACCTGTTTGTTCGTCACCCACGATCGCTATTTTCTCGATCGCGTGGCGACGCGGATCGTCGAGCTGTCGCGCGGCCAGTTCACCAATTACGACGGCAACTACACCGATTACCTGCTCGCGCGCGCGCAGCGAAAAGCGGTCGAGGAGGCGCAGGAACATCAACGGCAGAAATTTTTAAAACGGGAATTGCAATGGGTGCGAAAAGCGCCCCGCGCGCGCCGGACAAAATCGGTCGACCGCGTGGAACGTTATTTCGAAATGGCGGCGCAGGAAGGGCCGGAAGCCGAGTTCGACGTCGAGTTGATTATTCCCACGCCGCCGATGCTCGCGAATCGGATCATCGAATTGCGCGACGTGAGCGTGGAACTCGGCGGCCGCACCCTTTTTCAACACGCGAATCTCAATCTCACGGCCGGCGAACGACTCGGTATTGTCGGCCGCAACGGCCTCGGCAAATCATCGCTTCTCAAAGTTATTCTGCAGGAACTGCCGGTTGCCAGTGGTGAACTGGAGATCGGTGCTCGAACTCAGATCAATTACGTCGATCAAAACCGGCTCCTGCTCGACGATGAGAAGACGGTTTGGGAAGAAGTCGGCACCGGCGGCGAACACGTCACCCTCGGCGAGCAAAGCATCACCTTGCGCGCGTATCTGAGAAGATTTCTTTTCAGCGAAGACCGCATCAACACCAAGATTTCGCAGC
>JAICWQ010000035.1 GCA_025934755.1 Chthoniobacterales bacterium
GAAGAACAAAGCCAGAACATCACGATCGATACGACCGAGATCCGCTTCAAAACGAAGCAGCGCAAATACATCATTATCGACGCGCCCGGTCATAAAGAGTTTTTGAAGAACATGATTACGGGTGCGTCACGGGCGGACGCAGCGGTCCTGGTGATCGCCGCAAACGAAGGCGTGCGCGAGCAAAGCCGGCGCCATGCCTATTTGCTGAGCTTGCTTGGAATCCGACAGCTTATTGTTGTTGTGAACAAAATGGATCTCGCAGATTTCTCCGAGGAACGCTTCAGCGAGATCGAGAAGCAGTATCGGAAATTCCTGGGCGACCTCGGCCTTGAAGCGCGCGTGTTTGTGCCAGCAGCGGCGAAGACCGGCGAAAATGTGGCCGGCTCAAGCAAGAAGATGAAGTGGCACCACGGCCCAACGGTCCTGGAAGCTCTCGATTTGTTGGAATCGCAGAAAGCAGACGTCGATCTTCCGCTGCGGTTTTGCGTGCAAGATGTTTATCGGTTCGATGAGCGCCGGATTATTGCCGGCCGAATTGAAACTGGAAAACTCAGGGTGGGCGACGAATTGGTTTTTTCGCCGGCCAACAAGGCCTCAAAAGTTCATTCGATCGAGGAATGGGGCGGGGATGGCGGCAAGGAAGCGATTGCGGGCGATTCTGTCGGGATCACTTTGACGGAACAAATCTTCGTGGAGCGCGGTTACGTTGCCTCGCATCAGACGGAGACGCCGATCGAGGCAAATCGGGTGCATGCCGATGTGTTCTGGATCGTGCGCGAACCGATGCGGTTCGGTCATCTTTACGATCTCCGGTTGGCGACCCAGGAAGTGAAATGCGAAATCGTGTCGATCGATTCGGTAATGGATTCGGCCACTCTCGAATCCTCAACCGACAAACGCGATCGGCTGGAACGGAATGAAGTTGGACGGCTAACGATTCAAACCCGCTCGCCCCTGGTGATGGACAATCACGACCGGGTGCCGAACCTGGGACGGTTTGTTATTGTCGATGAAGGAGATATTTGCGGTGGCGGCACGATTTTCGGCGGGGTTTACACCGATCGCACGGTTGCAAAGAGCAAAAACATTTTCTGGGTCGAAGGAAAGATTACGGCGGAAGCGAGAGCCGCGCGAACCGGCCACCGCGGCGCGGTAGTCTGGTTCACCGGATTATCGGGCGCGGGAAAATCGACGGTCGCCCAGGCCCTCGAGCGCGAATTGTTCGCTCGCGGAATGCAGACCTACGTCCTCGACGGCGACAACATCCGCCATGGCTTGAATTCGAACCTCGGGTTTTCACCAGAAGATCGCGTCGAAAATATTCGACGGGTCAGCGAAGTGGCCAAATTGATGGCGGATTCCGGCGTGGTCGCGATCACCGCTTTTATTTCGCCATATCGAATGGACCGGCTTCGCGCGCGTGAGATCGCACTGGAAGGGAACGCTGAGTTCGTGGAAGTTTTCGTCGACGCGCCACTCGAAGTGTGTGAAGCCCGCGACCCAAAGAACCTTTACAAGAAGGCCCGCGCGGGTGAAATCCGGGAATTCACCGGAATCGACGCTCCCTACGAACCCCCAGAAGACGCCGAGATTGTGGTTCGCACTGACCGCCAGACCGTTAACGAGTCCGTTGCCGTCATTTTGGAAGGATTGTTGCCGCGATTAGAGCCGGAACAAAGCGATGAGTGACCCAAACGACGCGGCGGATGTTTCAATTCGTCGGGCGGAAATGGCGGACGCAGCAGCCCTGGCCGATTTGATGATTCAACTTGGTTATCCGACCCGCACTTCGGAAATGGAAATGCGAATGGAAGCGATTTTCGCGGCCAGGAACTACGCCACCTTCGTGGCTGTGAGCGAAGGCAAAGTGTGCGGAATGATCGGCACGCTCACGTTGTATAGTCATGAGCACAATAATCCGGGGGGGAGAATCCTGGCGCTGGTGGTGTCCGAAAGTATCCGCGGTCGAGGCGTCGGTCATGCACTGATCGCGGCGGCGGAAGCAGATTTCGCCCAAAGAAGCGTTCGCCGCGTCGCGGTGAATACGCGTTTCGAGCGAACCGAAGCCCATGAGTTTTACGAGGGCCTCGGTTACACAAAGAACGGCTTCCGTTTGGTCAAGGAATTGCCGATGTCGGCGGACTAGCTCCGCCGTCCGTTTCACTCGGCGAAGTCGACGCGGCTAACCGGCGAGTGACGAATAATTCAGACTGACCACATTCGTGCGGTTCGATTCAATCACTTCGTGTACGATCTTGCCGAGCTCGGCCGCTTCATAAGGTTTGGCGATGACGCCGCGGAAGCCGAAGTCCTGATACCGGCTCATCGTTGCGTCGGTTGCGTAACCGCTTGAAACGATCGCGTTCACCGTCGGATCGATCTCGATCAATTTTTTGAGCGCTTCCTTACCGCCCATTCCGCCGGGAAGGGTTAGATCGAGAATCACCAAATCAAAACGTTTACCACTTCGAAGTTTCTGCTGATACAATTCTACGCCTTGCAAAGCAGTCGCTGCTTGTGAGACTTCGTAACCGAGACGGGTCAGGGTGAACTCAACCAGGTCCCGGATTGCGTCTTCGTCGTCGACGATGAGGACACGGCCGGTTCCTTTGATTTCGGCTGTTACTTTTGCCGGCGCTTCCCCCGCGAGGTCCTCTTCTGCCGCCGCCGCCGCGGGCAGATAAATCGTGAACGTGGTACCGACATGCACCTCAGACTCAACCGTCATCAAACCATTGTGATTCTTGATGATGGAGTAAGCGGTCGCTAACCCGAGACCGTTGCCCTTCGGTTTCGTTGTGAAGTATGGATCGAAAATCCGCTTCAGGTATTTCTCGGGAATGCCAACGCCTTCGTCGCGAATTCGCAGTCGAACATAGTCACCGGGCGCAAGATCCGGTATGAGGGCATCGTTCGTGTCGTAGCAGAAGTTATCGCAGTTAACGTAAAGGGTTCCGCCATTTGGCATCGCCTGGTCGGCGTTGACAACCAGGTTCGCGATAACCTGGCTGATCTGACCGGTGTCGATTTCCGCCGGCGCGACATCGGGCGCGAAATCGAACTCACTACGATTCCGGCTCCCGCGAAGCGAAAAGCTAACTGTGTCCTGAATCAGCTTTCCAATGGATGCCGTTTTCTTAATCGGAGCGCCGCCGCGAGCGAAGGTGAGCAACTGTTGCGCGAGATCGCGGGCTCGCATCGAAGCGTTCTTGGCGTCGTCGAGGCGCGTCGCCATTTCGTCGTCCGGCGGAAGAAGCAATGAGGCCAGGGAAATGTTTCCAATGATCGCGGTCAGCAAATTATTGAAATCATGAGCGATGCCGCCGGCGAGCAGTCCGAGTTGTTCGAGAGTTTCAGCTTTTCGGCGTTCGGCTTCGTTGCGCTGGCGCTCGGTGATGTCGCGGAAAACGAGAACGACGCCGCCGATCTCGTTTTTGTTGTCACGAATCGGAGATGCGACCTGCTCGATAATGCGTTCGCTGCCGTCTTTGGACGTGAGAGTAACGGTCTCGGGAAGAGTAACCAAAATTGACTGAGCTTCGTTGCGATACCCGCTTTTTTGCGCTTTGGCCTGGGTGGCGAGGTCGACCGTGACGTCGAAAACGGACTTGAGCGGCTGACCGATGGCGTCCTTCGAAATCCAGCCGGTCAACTTTTCCGCTTCATTATTCATCATTATGACCTTGCCGTTGACGTCGCAGGTGATAACGCCGTCGCCAATGGCGCGAAGAGTGACGGCCAGGTTTTCCTTTTCAGTGTCGACCTGCTGCTCAAATCGCTTTCGCTCGGTGACGTCGCGGACCATCGCGACGTAAAGTGTCTGTTGGGCAATGACCATTTCACTCAAGGAAATTTCCACGGGAAAAGTGATGTTCTTGCGAGTGCGACCGAGCGCGAGAATGGTGCTGCCGGTTCGCCGCATGATTTCCGTCCAGTTACACACCGCTGGTTTGGCGTCATGCTCGCCTTCGTAACGCTTCGGGACCAATCGAGTAAAATTGTGCCCGATCATTTCATTGTCTCTGCATCCGAACATTCTTTGGGCGGCCGGATTCATTGACCGAACGACGCCGGTTTCCTCCAGCACGATCATGCCATCGAGAATATTTTCGATGACCGATCGGATGTGCGTCTCCGCGTTTTCCAATTTGGTCAATTGGCGCCTAACGAAAACAAAGCTGTAGCTGTTGGAAACAACCAGGAGGCCGACGGCGAAGAAAGCGATGAATGCGAGCGCTGACGTTCGCAAGATTCGCTGGCGCGTGACCGAATTCGTTCGCGCCTGGTAAACATTGAGCTCGTTCGACTCAAAATTGGTGAGCATCTGGCGCACGTCGGACATGATCGCTTCGCCGGCTGCGCTCGGAGCAACGGTTTCCGGATCTCTGCCTGCGCGCTTGGCATCGATTTGAGGAACCGCACTTGTGTTGACCCAGCGTTCCACGTTGGCTCGAATTTCAGCCAGGAGCTGGGCCTGGGCGGGCGAATCGGCAATCAGAATTGAGAGATAGGCATTGTAAGTGTAGAAATCTCCGACGGCGCGTTTGTAACCTTCCACGAATGAATTTTCCCCCGTGAGAAGGTACCCACGCTTCTCCTTTTCCATCTCGATGACCGCGCGATCAAGCTTTGGCAGGAAATCCAGTATTTGGGTCGATTGGGTTGCCCACTCCTGATCGTGCGTTCGTTGATTGAGCGCGATTTGTTCTTCGTCCTGGAACGATTGGAGAATGTCGCGGGCTTGATCGAGAAGGGAATTACCCAGACCGGATGCGGCAGCCGTGGCGTCCGCCGAGCTCTTGGTGCGGCGCGCTTTAATTTCAGGGTCCGCGACCGAGGCGGACCATTTTTGGACGATGTCCTGAACCTTCATTATGCGCTTGCGTTGGTTCGGACTGTCCAGGATGAGGCCGATCAAATCCTGGATGTGTTGCTTGATCGATTCCCGTCGTTTCTCGAATGAAGCGGCATAATCTTCACTGCCGCTTAGCAAGAATCCGCGGTGACTGCTTTCGAGGCTGGCCACCTCGTTTTCGATGAGGCTGCTTAAGCGAATGACCGCTATGGCGTGGCTGCGCAGGGTGTCCTGGTAATGTTCGCGAAGGCTGACCAGGAGAAAGACGGCGACGAGAAAAATAATAACCGCAACTCCGACGGTGGTTCCGGAAAGGAGCTTAAAATGGAAGTGCTTTTGGCTAAAAAGCCAGTCGCCGATGCGCCCGAAGAGCGACCGTGGCGATTGTTTAGCTGGCAAGGTTGATTCGGCGCCGGCCGGTTTATTTACCATAATTGCCATAGAGCAGCTCCCCTGCCAGCTCGACTCTTGCGATACCGTCCGGATGCCGGTCTGACCCAAAGCAGGGTCAGTACCACACCCGCACTAAGTACAATCCCTCCGCCGGCGCGGCCAAACGCGCGCCCTTAAAACTCCCCGTTCTCAGATTCGCGTCGATCTCGGCGAGGGTTGCCTTACGAAAAGCCACCCGCACCATTGCGCCGACGATCAGCCGCACCATCTTATATAAGAATCCGTCTCCGCTGATTTCGATGGAGAGGTTCGGGCCGCGGCCTCGCACTCGCACTGACCGTATCGTTCGCACCGTATTCTCTTCGTGTTTTCCGCGGTTTGCCGCATAGGCCGCGAAATCGTGATTTCCAACAAACCGTTCTCCCGCTGCCCCTAACAAGTGGATATCGAGCGGGGGCTTAACATGCCACGCCCGGTTCAAGTCGAGCGGCGATAGAATTGGCCCGGCCCAGATTCGGTAACGATAGGTTTTTCCTTTCGCGGAAAAGCGCGCGTGAAAGTTTTGAGAAACATAACGGCCACGCAAAATGCGAATTGTCGCCGGCAAGACCGCATTCAGCGCCATGACCCAGCGTGCCCCATCCATTCTCCGGTCTGGAAGATCAACGTGAGCGCACTGAGCGAGTGCGTGCACACCGGCATCGGTCCGTCCGGCGCCATGAACGCGAACATGCGCCCCTGAAATTCGATGAATCGCCCGCTCGAGTTGATCCTGGACAGTTTTGCGATGGACTTGACTCTGCCATCCGGCAAATGCTGATCCGTCGTACGCGACAATTAACTTGAGCCGTTGCGACATCCTCTCACTCGTCCGCCGGATTTGTCTCAAGGCCAGCCTGCTCGCGATCAAGATAGCCCTGCAAAATCATTTGGGCGGCGACCTGATCAATGAACTTGCGGGTATCGCGTGTTTTTTTTCCCGCGGCGGTCATCGCCCGATTGGCTGCGACGGTGGTTAAACGTTCGTCCCAAGTCTCCACCGGACACGGAAGTTTTCGGCGAAGCTCCGCCGCGAAATCCAATGCCTTTTTTGCGGCATCGCCAATCGCGCCGCTCATGTGCCTCGGAATTCCAACCACGATCCTGTCGATCTTTCGATCTTTGACAATTTCCGCAATGCGTTGCACCGAATTCTTGTTCGCCGGGATAGTTTGCAGCGGGTGGGCCAGGAAGCGCAGTTCATCAGAGATCGCCAGCCCAATTCGCGCCTGACCGAAGTCGATCCCTAAAACCGGGTTCATCTCCGGTTACTGGAGTCCGGGCGGCAGTTTTGCCACCAGATTTTTAATCCGTTCGGCCTCGTGACGATGACAAATCAGAAGGGCATCGGCAGTTCGGACGACGATTAAATTGCGAACGCCCAGCAGCGCGATCGCGGTGTCGCCGTCGTTGAAAATGATGTTGTCGCTGGAATCGAGCGCGGTCAGGGCGAGATTAGCGGCATTTCCATGCGCGTCTTTTTTGAAGTAGCGCGCGACTGCCTGCCAGCTTCCGACATCGTCCCAATCAAAACTGGCTTCCACAACCAAAACGCGGTCCGCTTTTTCCATGATTGCGTAGTCGAACGATATCCGAGGCAGGCCGGAAAAACGCTCGCCCAAAATTTTGCCGAGATTCTTCGGAGAGCGAACCTGGGAGATAAAATCAGCAAGCTCGGGAGCGTGGCGATTGAATTCGCTCAGAACGGTGGGGACCGACCAAACAAACATTCCGGCATTCCAACGAAAGTTTCCTTTTCGCAGAAATGATTCGGCGAGATCGATATTTGGTTTCTCGCGAAATCGAACCACACGATGGACAGCGATCTTGCTTTCACTGCGCAAACGGACGGCATCGCCTTGTTCAATGTAACCGAAACCGGGACAGGCCCAGGTAGGTTTGATACCAATCGTGACGAGGGCGCCAGTCTCTTGAGCGGCGGCGGCGGCGGTCGTGATCGTTTCCTGAAAGGCTTCGCGATCTTTGATTACGTGGTCGGCGGGCAAGACCAGCATTGTGGCGGCATGGTCTCGGGCGGCGACCCAACCGGCGCCGAGCGCGACCGCTGCCGCGGTATCACGTTTCGACGGTTCAGCTACGATGTTCTCTTTCGGAAAACGTTTCAGCAGATCGCGAACGGATTTTTCCTGTTCGACATTCGTGAGAATCAAAATCCGCTCAGGCGGTACAAGTCCATCCAGGCGCGCGATCGTTTCCTCGAGAAGAGTTCGATCGGACACCAGACGCAGAAGTTGTTTAGGCCGAGTCCGACGGCTCAATGGCCAGAACCGTTCGCCGCTGCCGCCGGCCAAAATGAGGGCGTAGATCGAATTAGCCATGTCCGAAACTGCCAATAGCGAAAGTCACGAGAGACCGAAGATTTTCCCGTTTATTTTTCGCAAACGAGACGTATAAGGATAACCGATGTCGCTCTCAGTATCCATTCCAAAAGCTTCCGAGCAGGTCCCGCTCGAGAATTTGCTTAGCTTGACCCGAACGGCATTCGGACTCGGCATCGGTATGCTGGTCGCCGACAAGATTAAAAGTCCGGTCCGACAAACCGCGGCAATCGCTCTCATGTCCGTAGGCGCTTTGGCGGCTGTTCCCTTTCTTGTCAAAGTTGCGCTTGCTCGATTCAATCGTCCCGAATCGGAGCGCGGGAGCCGTGCTCGGCTGCGCTCAATCCGAAGGGATTCGGGTTATCGGTCCGAAGTCGACATCTATTAACGGCAGGGGCGGTTCATCGAACCGCCCGCGGGCGATTGAGGTCAATCGCCCCTGCCAGCCTTGATTCAACCGCCATCGCGGATTAAGCCTCTTCGCACATGGCCCGATCATCAACATCGTCCGTGGAACCTCTCCGCGATTTTTGCCGCGAGATTCTAAAACAGGAAGCGGTCCTTCGGCAGGGCGGCGGAAAGGCTGGACTCGAGCGCCAACGCAAACTCGGACGCCTTCCGGCGCGGGAACGCATCGCCCAGCTACTCGATAAAGACGCGCACTTTTTCGAGATTGGTCTCTGGGCTGCCTACAAAATGTACCAGGAGTGGGGAAATATCGTTGCGGCCGGCGTGATTGCCGGCATCGGTAACGTCTCCGGAATTCCATGCATGATCATTGCCAACGATGCTTCAGTGAAAGCCGGAGCGTTTTTCCCTGCGACGTGCAAAAAGCTGCTCCGGGCCCAACGGATCGCTTTCGAATCCGCGCTTCCAATTATTTACCTGGTTGATTCGGCAGGAGTGTTCCTGCCGATGCAGGATGAAATTTTCCCGGATGAAGATGATTTCGGACGAATTTTTCGAAACAACTCAGTTATCTCCGCCGCCGGGATTCCGCAGTTCGCCGCGATCATGGGCAACTGCGTCGCCGGGGGCGCATACTTACCCGTCCTTTGCGACAAGATTTTGATGACCGAGGGCAGCGGCCTGTATCTCGCGGGCCCGTCTCTGGTCAAGGCTGCGATCGGCCAAGTCGTGGATCAAGAAGAATTGGGCGGCGCGAAAATGCATTCCGAAATCAGCGGTACGGTCGACTTTTATGAAAAGAGCGACGAGTCCTGTTTGAAACGTTTGCGCTCATTGGTTTCGTTGTTGCCGGAAGCGGCCGCGGCCAAACGAGCGACCGATAACAAGCCCGTGAAGCCGGCAAAAGATCCGGATGCGCTTTACCAGCTGATCAGTCTGGACGGGCAGAAGAACTACGACGCACGCGATCTTTTGGCCTCAATCGTCGATCCAAAATCAATGGATGAATACAAGGCCGACCACGGCAAAACGCTCGTGACTACCTACGCGCGGATTGGCGGCCGGCCGGTTGGGATCGTCGCCAGCCAGCGTTTGCAAGTGCGAACGAAAAAAGAAGGCATCCAAATGGGGGGCGTCATTTATGCCGATAGCGCGGACAAAGCGGCCCGTTTTGTGATGGATTGCAACCAGGACAGTTTGCCGATCATTTTCTTTCAAGATGTAACCGGCTTCATGGTTGGCCGCGATGCCGAACAAAGCGGAATCATTCGGAGCGGAGCGAAACTGGTAAACGCGGTCAGCAATTCAGTCGTGCCCAAGATCACCGTTGTCGTCGGTGGCTCGTTCGGCGCCGGCAATTATGCTTTGTGCGGAAAGGCGTACGATCCGCGCTTTATGGTGGCCTGGCCAAGCGCGCGATATGCGGTGATGGGGGCGGCACAGGCTTCCGACACGGTGTTTTCAATTCTGGCCCGCGCGCGCGAACGGGGAGACAAAAAGGCGACTCACGAAGAACTCGACGACTTGCGGAAGAAAGTGAAAGCAAGCTATGAGGAGGAAACCGACATCCGCTACGGCGCGGCGCGAGGCTGGGTCGATGCGATCATTCAACCGCATGAGACGCGCGAAACCTTGATTCAACTTCTGCAATATGTCTCGCGGCCGATGCCGAAGGCGCATTTCCATACCGGAGTTATTCAGGTTTGAATCCTGACCGCTGAGTGGTGATCTTCGACCTCTGAACTATGCCAGTGCTTCTTGTTGAGAAACTGACCCCGCAGGTCACGGTGATAACTTTAAATCGCCCCGAGCGCCGCAACTCGCTGACCATTGAGTTGTTGAGCAATTTGATTTCGGCCATTAAAGCCGCTTCCGATCAGCCTAACGAACGGGTGCTCATCCTGCGCGGCGCCGGACTGGCGTTTTGCACCGGGCTCGATTTGAAAGAGGCCGCCGATCAAAGGAAAGCACATGCGACGGCTGATATGGTCGCGGAGGCTTTGGTGACATTGGCGGAGACCCGCGTCGTGACAATCGCCGCGGTTCATGGAGCTGCGGTTGCCGGAGGCGCGGGAATCATGTCCGCTTGTGATTTTGTGGTCGCGGCCAGGAAAACGAAGATTGGTTATCCCGAAGTTCGTCGTGGGCTGGTCGCGGGATTAGTGATGACTTTTCTGCGCCGGCAAGTCGGCGAACGGAACCTGCGGGAGCTGGTGCTTGGCGGCGAATTGATTGAGGCGGACCGGGCCAGGGAAATTGGTCTCGTTAATCGGGTCGTCGAACCGGACGAATTGACGAACGAGGCGATGAAGTTTGCCGATTCGGTCTTACAAGGCGCCCCTGAGGCCATCGCGCAAACTAAACGTCTTATCGAAGAGCTTGGGTCGAGCTCGGTGAAGGAAGACGTCGCTCGCGCGTTGAAGCATCACATGCAGGCGCGCGAATCTAATGAAGCGCGCGAAGGCATTGCCGCCTTCAACGAGAAGCGGAAACCAAACTGGGCGAAGTAACGTCAGGCCTAGGCCGTGATCGGTTGAGCTGAGCCTTGATAGGTTGCGCTGCCGAACCCGAGGATCGGAAAGAAAATAAACGGCAGAAATATCGCACCGATACCGAATCCGACGCCTTTTCCAAAAACCTTCGCCGTATCGATGCAAAGGATGATGTAGACGATTGGGAAGCAGATAAACAAGAGCACGATCCACCAGAGCGGCCGGCCGGCGACTTTTAACCAGACGATGAAGTTAAAAATCGGAATGATCGCTGCCCAGCCCGGCTGATTTGCTTTGCTGAAAATTCTCCACATCGCCGCAATCATCAAAAGGGAGATGGCGGCGTCGATGACCCAGACGACCGGACTGACTTGGGGCACGGCTGGAGTTTCGGTCTCTTGAGCAAGGAATAAAAACGGCAGGAAGTGAATCAGGGATATCATAGGTGTAAAAACTTTGCGCCCGCAGAGTTAACAATCCGATTCGAGCTGACAAGACAAAATCCGGGAAAACTTGAGCCTAACGCATTCCACTGTCGCACTGCCATTCCACTCGCGTCATTTGTCCGGTAACGACGTCGATGTCGAACGGTCCGTAACGGCCGATCCCTTTCTGCGGGCCTTTTCGTGTCACCGTGTAATGGCCCGGGGCAAGCTCGACTTTGAACCAGCCCTGATCGTCGGTTGTAAACTCCGAGACTGTGCCGCTGTCGTTGCGGGCAACGAAAGTTACGTTCGCTAACGGTTTTGAACTTACTTCCCCAACCCGTACCGCTCCGCCGTGAGATGGGGATATCCTGATGTAGCCTTGAATTCCGGTATGGGGTTGAAGCACGGGCGCGGGTGATATTTGAGCGTAGCAAAAACCGGCAGCCGAAAGGAAACTGATTACAGTTAGGCGAAGCAGGAACACACAGGGTTCGACGGTTGAGTGCCGGAATTGTTTAACGAAAAAATAAAAAATGTTTGTCGATCGGATCAAAGTCTTTTGCCAAGCCGGAAGCGGAGGGCGCGGCTCAGTCAGCTTTCGGCGCGAGAAATTTGTCCCGAAAGGCGGGCCGGACGGCGGTGACGGCGGCCGGGGCGGGGATGTGATTCTTCGAGCCGACCGCCACGTCGATAACCTGTCCAATCTTTTCTACGAGCCGATCATCAAGGCAAAAAACGGCGGCCACGGGATGGGAAAGAAGATGCACGGACGCTCTGCGCCGGACAAAATCGTCAAAGTCCCGGTTGGAACGATCGTGTGGAAGGATGAAGGCGAGCGGGGAAAGGATGAAGGCAGAAGGATAAAGGGTGAAAAAGAAACGGCGTTGGAACTTACTTCATCCTTCATCCCTCATCCCTCATCCTTGAGTCCCATCGTCGATCTGACGCGTGACGAGCAGGAATTTATTCTTTGCGAAGGCGGCGCCGGCGGAAAGGGCAACGTTCATTTCAAAAGTTCGCGCAATCGCGCGCCGCGCCAATACACCGAAGGCGAAGAAGGCGAGCAAGGTCACTTCATATTGGAGCTGCGCACGATTGCCGACGCAGGCTTGATTGGGTATCCGAATGCCGGAAAATCGACCCTCCTTCGAAAAATCTCAGCGGCGCGACCCAAAGTCGCTGCCTATCCGTT
Organism: Chthoniobacterales bacterium; assembly: GCA_025934755.1. Taxonomy (GTDB): domain Bacteria; phylum Verrucomicrobiota; class Verrucomicrobiia; order Chthoniobacterales; family UBA10450; genus AV40. Next base: position 12,147 of record JAICWQ010000035.1, read on the forward strand.
TACCACGTTGCATCCAATCATCGGCGTTGTTGAGCTCTCCGAATACCGTCGAATAACCATCGCCGATATCCCCGGGTTGATCGAAGGCGCGCACAAAGGCGTTGGGCTCGGGCACGAATTTCTACGGCACATCACCCGTTGCCGGATTTTTCTTTTCGTGGTGGACACCGCCGGCAGCGAGGGCCGCAATCCAGTCGAGGACATTCAGAACCTGCGGCGCGAGCTGGATCTTTATGACACGCGATTGTCAGAGCGACCGTGGTTCATTATCGCCAACAAAATGGATTTGGCAGGCGGAAAAGAAAATTTGAAAACGTTGCGCAAAAAGTTTTCAAAGATCGACATCGTTCCGCTTTCTGCCGGGACAGGCGAAGGGATTGACGAATTGAAACAGAAATTGGGGACCTGGCTGGAATAATTTTGCTGCCGCCCACAACGCGTTGTGGGCGGGCCAAAATTTTATCCGAAAGTCGCTTGTCATTCCCGTAAACACGGCTTTGGTAAGCGTCGTCAAGATTCGCGGCTCGATTTCCGAGCGCGGGAGATCATGGGTTGGGTGCCTGTGACCTTGGCGAGCAAACAAAATGCGCAACCGCTGTTTACTAACGTCGATCCTGGCCCTGGCCTCCAGCACAATGCTGGCGACGTCGACTTTCGCCTCGGAAGCAGTCGAACACGACACGGTTTCACTCAAAGCCACGCCCCTCGTGCACTTTGGGAAATTCGCGATCACCAATTCCATGCTGGTGACCTGGATTGTGGCGCTGGGCATTATCTTTTTTGCCCAAATCGCCATGCGGCGTATCCAACCGATCCCAAGCGGCATTCAGAATTTTTGGGAATGGCTGGTGGAAAGTCTCTACAACTTCCTCGAAGGCATCATTGGCCGAGATTTAGTCCGGAAAACGTTTTGGTTTTTCGCGACGATCTTCATTTTCATTTTGTTTGTGAATTGGTTCGGCCTGATTCCGGGCGTCGGCACGATCGGCTGGGGCCATTATGACGCGACAGGAGTATTTCACGTCGATCGTCCTCTCCTGCGGGGGGGCAATGCGGACCTGAACATGACCACCGCGATGTCCGCCATCTTTTTTGTGTTGTGGCTGGTCTGGGCGCTGCAGGCGAATGGTGTAGGCGGATTTTTGAAACACCTCTTTGCCGCCAAGGGGGAAACGACCGGATTTATCAAGGTCATGATGGCGGTGATCTTCTTTATGGTCGGGTGGTTGGAAATTGTTTCGATTCTATTCCGGCCCATTTCGCTGAGCTTTCGATTGTTCGGGAACATTTATGCGGGCGAAAGTATTCTGGAAGCGATGTCCACGATGGTTCCGTATCTGTCATGGTTACTCCCCATCCCGTTTTATTTCATGGAGCTACTGGTCGGCGTGGTTCAAGCGCTGGTCTTTATGCTTTTGACGGCAGTGTTCACCATGCTCATCGCCCAGCACAATACTGGACCGGAGCACGCGCATTGATAAAGATTTCGGCGATCTCATGAAGAGATGGCCAAAAACAGAAAGAAAAATAATATGTTACCACTACTGGCAGAATTGAGCGGAAGCATTCACGTCGGCCTTGCCGCGATGGGCGTTGGAATCGGCATCGGACTGACTGGTCTTGGAATGGCAACGGCGGTTGGCCGGAATCCGGGCGCGTTCACCCAGGTGCTCGTGCACGGTATTCTCGCGATCGCGTTCACCGAGGCGATTGTATTCTACGCCCTCTATCTTTTGCCTCACTAACGATTTCGGAGCGAGCAGGCGGATTGCCTGACCGCAGGAGTTTTATCTTATGACGACAATGATTGCCGCTGCGGCTGCAGGAGGCGTTGGCGACATGCTGCGCGATACCGCCGAGACTTTCGGCTGGAACCCGTGGCTGTTTTTTTCGCAAGTGATCAGCTTCGCGATTGTCGCCCTTCTGTTGCGACGGTTTGCTTACAAACCGATCGTCGCAGTGCTGGAAGATCGCCGCCGGAAAATTGAAGAAGGACAGCTGAATGCGGAGAAAATCCGCAAGGAACTGGCCGAAGCGGAAAAGCGTTATCAAGAGATCCTGGCCAAGGCCGACGCCGACGCCCAAAGGATGATTGACGAAGCGCGGCAGAGCGCGGCCCATTTGTCCGAGCGCAAACAGCAGGAAGCTATTGCGGCATCAGAACAAATTGTGGCCAAAGCGAAGGAAGCCGCCTCCCTCGAGCACGAACGCCAGATGCAAGCGCTGAAACGCGAGCTCGGTCACTTGGTTATTGAAACAACCGCGAAAGTGACAGGCAAGGTCCTGACTCCAGAGGATCAAAAACGCCTGCAGGAGGAAGCTGCGCGCCAGGTCGCCTGATGAAAATCAACAAAGAGATACGCCAAGCTTCCCGCGAAATGCTGCGCGCCAGTTTTACTGACCGGCAGCTGGACCGGGGGAAAATCTCTGCCCTGGTCGAGTCCGTGGCGGCAAAGAAGCCGCGGCATTACGTCGATGTTTTGCAGCAGTACAAGCGATTGCTGCGACTGGAGATTGAGAAACGACACGCCCAGATTGAAAGCGCAATGGCCCTCAGCCCGGAGGTTGCGGCTAAAATCACCGACCGATTGAAGAAGAAGTACGGTAATGATTTGACTACAGAATTCACAATCGACCAGACGCTTCTTGGCGGAATGCGGGTCCGAGTCGGGAGCGACGTTTGGGACGGAACTTTGCGCAATCGATTGGAGCGGCTTCAACAACAACTTTAACGAATTGGGAAGCTGACCGCTTCCTCTACAGAAAAAAGATATGAGCAGCATTCTTGAAGAAATTGAAACGAAAATCGCGGGACTGAAGACGTCTACCACCAAGAGCAACGTCGGAGTTGTCCGCGAGACTGGTGACGGCGTCGCGCGCATTGAAGGACTGAGCGACGTCATGTTAAACGAAATGATCGAGTTTCCGAACGGAGTGTTCGGCCTCGCTTTGAACCTCGAAGAAACTGAAGTCGGCGCGATTCTACTCGGCGATACCACCAAGGTGTCAGAAGGCTACGAAGCAAAGACGACCGGACGCCTGCTCTCGGTTCCAGTCGGCAAAGCTTTGTTAGGACGCGTTGTTAATACCCTTGGTCAACCTCTGGACGGCAAAGGACCCGTTAAAAGCGAAACATTTTATCCGCTGGAAAAAATTGCTCCCGGCGTCATTAAACGAAAAAGCGTCAGCCAGCCGGTGCAGACGGGCATTATGGCGATCGACGCCATGATCCCAATCGGCCGCGGCCAACGGGAGCTGATCATCGGCGATCGCTCCACCGGAAAGACAACCATTGCCATCGACACGATCATCAGCCAGGCGCGGTTGAACAAAGCGGCCGCGGAAGACGGCACCAGGGATTATCGGCCTCTTTATTGTATTTACGTCGCAATCGGTCAGAAAAATTCCAACGTCGCGCGCGCTTTGGACGTTCTCGAACGCGAAGGCGCCATGCCTTACACGACGATTATTTCCGCTCCCGCGTCCGACACGGCGACGAACCAGTATCTCGCTCCGTTCGCCGGCGCCGCGATGGGCGAGTGGTTCATGGACAACGGCATGGACGCGTTGATTATTTATGACGACTTGTCGAAGCACGCAGTTGCGTACCGGCAGGTCTCGCTGGTTTTGAAACGACCCTCCGGTCGCGAAGCTTACCCGGGCGACGTTTTTTATCTTCACTCGCGTTTGCTCGAGCGCGCGGCACGGGTGAGCGACGAGTTCGGTGGCGGCTCGCTGACTGCGTAGCCGATCATCGAAACACAGGCCGGCGACGTATCGGCCTACATTCCCACCAACGTGATCTCGATTACGGACGGCCAGATTTATCTCGAAACCGATTTGTTTTATCAAGGCGTGCGCCCGGCCATCTCAGTCGGTCTGTCCGTTAGCCGAGTGGGCTCGGCCGCGCAGATCAAGGCGATCAAACAGGTGGCGGGAAAAGTGAAACTCGACCTCGCGCAATTCCGCGAGCTCGCGGCGTTTGCGCAATTTGGCTCCGATCTCGACGCCGCTACCAAAGCCCGGCTCGACCGCGGCCAACGCATCGTCGAATTGTTCAAGCAGAAGCAATACAACCCCATCCCGGTCGAGGAACAGGTCGCGGTCATGTGGGCGATGCAAAACGGCTTCCTCGACGATATTCCAGTCGATCGGGTGAAAGAATTTCAGCTCAAGCTGCAGGATTGGTTGCAAACGCGGAAGGAATCGTTGTTGCGCTCAATCCGCGACAAGAAACAGCTCGATCAAGAGCTGGAATCGCAGCTCAAGAGCACGATGGGGGAATTTAAGACGACCTGGCACTGATCTTCGCCTAACGAGAAATGGCAAACACGCAAGACATACGGCGGCGAATCAAATCGATCCGCAACATTGGGCAGCTAACCAAGGCGATGCAGATGGTGGCGGCGTCCAAGATGCGCCGCGCCCAGCAGCACGCACTAGCCGGCCGTCCTTATGCCGCGTTAATGAACCGAGTGCTGGTATCGCTGCAAAAGCGGACCGACCCCCGGCTGCATCCGTTGTTGAACATTCGCGATGTGAAAAAAGAGCTGCTCCTCATTATCAGCACCGACAAAGGCCTGGCCGGGGCGTTGAACACCAATTTGTTTCGGGAAGTGGCAAATTTCGACTCGAGCAAAACCGTATTCGTCGTCACGGGAAAGAAGGCGCGTCAGTACGTGGCTCGAACCAGGCGCGAACTGTTGGCGGATTTCGAGCTCAAGGATTCGCCCAGCTTCGTGGAAACGAAGGCGATATCGAAGTTTTGCACGGAGAAGTTCCTTAATCACGAGGTCGATAAAGTCTCGGTCCTCCACACTCATTTCATCAATACGGTGAATCAGCGGCCCGTGCTTCAAACCCTGCTTCCAATCAGCGCGTTCGATTTGCCCAAGGGCGAGAAGGCAGAAGGCAGCGCCGAAGATGTCGATCCCATGCTCGGCTACGTGTTCGAACCCAGCGCAGAACGCGTTCTGGATGCCGTCCTACCCTACTATATTCAGTACCAGGTTTTTCAAATGATCCTTGATGCCCGCGCGTCCGAGCACAGCGCGCGCATGGTCGCGATGAAGAACGCAACCGATAACGCCACCCAATTCATCAAGGACCTCACTCTGGAATACAACAAAATGCGCCAGGCCAGCATCACCACGGAGTTGCTGGAAATCGCAACTGCGCAGATGGCGCTCGGAAGTTGATCAAGTTTTATGAATAAAGGAAATATCGTTCAAGTCATCGGCCCGGTCGTGGACGTCGAGTTTCACGACGAGAAAAGCATGCCGAGAATTTATAACGCGCTCGAGATCGAGTACGAGGTCAACGGCAATCCGACGAAGCTCACCCTCGAGGTTCAACAGCACCTCGGCGAAAACTGGGTCCGCTCCATCGCAATGTCATCCACTGAAGGATTGAAACGCGGTATGGAAGTCAACGACACCGGGAGCCCAATCAGTGTTCCAGTCGGCGAAGGTGTGCTCGGTCGCGTGTTTAACGTCACTGGCGACCCGGTCGACAACCGTGGCCCGGTGAAATTTACCAAGCGTTATCCCATTCATCGTCCTGCTCCCGAGCTCACCGAGCAGGACACGAAAGTCCAGATTCTCGAGACCGGCATTAAAGTCATCGACTTGATCTGCCCCTTCTCCAAAGGCGGCAAGGTCGGCGCGTTCGGTGGCGCCGGCGTCGGCAAGACGGTCGTCATCATGGAGCTGATTAACAACATCGCCAAAGGCCACGGCGGAGTGTCGGTCTTCGCCGGAGTGGGCGAGCGCACTCGCGAGGGGAACGATCTCTACCGGGAAATGAGCGAAGCGGGCGTTATCGACCAGAAGGATCTTTCCAAATCCAAAGTGGGAATGGTTTACGGCCAGATGAATGAGCCACCGGGCGCGCGTTTACGCGTTGCGCTGTCGGCTTTGGCCATGACAGAATTCTTTCGGGACGAACGTAACCAGGACGTTTTGTTGTTCATTGACAACATCTTCCGCTTCTCCCAAGCCGGCTCGGAAGTATCGGCGTTGCTCGGTCGAACGCCCAGCGCCGTCGGTTATCAGCCAACCCTTTCCGCCGAGATGGGCGATCTTCAGGAACGCATCACTTCCACCAAGAAAGGTTCGATTACGTCGTTCCAGGCGGTCTACGTTCCGGCGGACGATCTCACCGATCCGGCCCCGGCCAACACCTTCGCCCACCTTGATTCGACGATTGTATTGGAACGCTCTATCGCCGAGCTCGGAATTTATCCCGCCGTCGATCCGCTGTCGTCAACCTCCAAGTCGCTCGCTCCGGAAATCGTGGGCGAAGAGCATTACAATGTGGCCCGCGGCGTCCAGCGGGTTTTGCAACGCTACAAAGACCTGCAGGACATCATCGCCATTCTCGGAATGGATGAGCTGAGTCCCGACGATAAGCTGACCGTTTATCGTGCGCGCAAGATTCAAAGATTTTTGAGTCAACCGTTCACCGTTGCCGAGGTGTTCACCGGCACCAAAGGACAATACGTGCCGATTTCGGAGACAGTGCGGGGGTTCAAGGAAATTCTCGACGGCAAACATGACGATGTGCCCGAAACGAACTTCTACATGAAGGGCAACATCGACATGATCAAAGAATCGTAATTCGTTGAAACGTTAAATCGTTAAATCGAGAAATGACTACGTTGAAACTGGAGATCGTCACGCCCGAGGAGAAAATTTACTCCGAAGACGTGGAGATGGTGACCCTTCCGGGTGCGGAAGGCGAACTCGGCGTTTATCCCAAACACGTGCCGCTGCTCACGACATTGAAGCCCGGGGAGCTGCGCGTTATCAAAGGCGGCCGCGAAACGGCGATGGCCGTTGGTGAAGGATTCATCGAAATCAAAGCCGACGGCGTTTCAGTTTTGACCGACATGGCGCTTGAGTCGGAGAAAATCGACCTTGAGGCGGCGGAGAAAGCAGTGGCCAGCGCGCAGGCAGCGATGAAAGAAGATCACACCGCGGAAGAAGTCGCTGCGATCCAGGCCTCATTGCAAAAAGCGCTGGCCCAAATGCACGTAAAACGCCGCCGTCACAATTAGCACTCGGGCATTGTAGAGGCGCTTGTCTCAAGCGCCCGTTTAATTCAGATTCGGTGCTTGGCACAAGCACCGCTACAACTTCTGGGAATCATCGCCGGCAACGGCGTTTATCCGACAGAATTAACCCGCGCCGCACGCAAGGCCGGCGTCAGAAAGATTGTCGCCGCAGCGTTCGTCGACGAAACCGATCGCTCGATCGAAACTCTTGCCGATACGGTGGAATGGCTCCGGGTTGGACAACTGGGCAAGCTGTTGAAATTCTTTCGCGACAATGGCGTCGATCAAGCGATCATGGCCGGCCAAATCGCGCCGAAGAATTTGTTCGACCTTCGCCCGGACGTGAAGGCGTTGGTTGTTCTGGCCAAACTCAAACAACGCAATGCTGAATCGATCTTCAGCGCGATCGCTGATGAGCTGAAGAAAGAGAATGTCGATCTGTTGCCGGCAACAACTTTTCTGGACGATCAACTGGCAACGGCGGGATTGATCGCTGGACCGAAGTTGTCGCGGCGCGAGGAGGCGGATGTTGAGCTGGGCTGGAATATCGCGAAGGAGATCGCGAGACTCGATATTGGCCAGACCATTATCGTGAAAAACGGGACGGTTTTGGCGGTTGAAGCGTTTGAAGGAACCAACGATGCCATCAAACGTGGTGGCGCGCTGGCCCGCGAGGGCGCGGTGATGATCAAAGTCGCGAAACCGAATCAGGACATGCGCTTCGATGTTCCTGTGGTCGGCGTCGAAACCATTAGGATTGCGTCAGAAGCGAATCTTCGCGTCATCGCAGTCGAAGCTGGCAAAACTCTGCTTCTCGAGCGCGAAAAAGTCGTCGAGCTCGCGGCCCGCGCAAAAATCTCGATCGCTGCCAGGTAAATGCAGCCCAGGGGATTATCCTTCGCTTCAGCCAGGCTCCGGTCTGAGAGCTTCGCTTTTAGCCCATGCGACTAAGCCGCCCCACCGGTCGAACAAGCCACAGACGTTTTTTCACAAATGCGCGGCCCGACGCAGATTTCAGGTACCTCCCAAATTCTCTTGCCTGTGCGCGCGTTGAAAGAGCGAGGTACGTCTTAATCCGCCACGGTTTCCGTTTTGCGGTGTGCGGTACCCTTGCCCGCGTTGTGACAAGTCAGTCGCATTCGAAGGTCTTCAGTACAGCCAGTGTAAAAGCGCAGCGGGTGATCTTCGCTTTGCAAAATATAGAGTAGGTAAATTTTGGCATTCGTCGTAGGTGGCAGGCCGAGTCGCAGCTCGCAACGTTCGTGTCCACAAGGCCAACGAGGCCCGCCTTCACTAAAGTTACGGCGCGACAGTCTACGCTCTTCACTGCGTTGCGAGCGTAGACTGGGTCTTCGGTACAGCCAGTGTAAAAGCGCAGCGGGTGATCTTCGCTTTGCAAAATATAGACGTAGGTAAATTTTGGCATTCGTCGTAGGTGGCAGGCCGAGTCGTAGCTCGCAACGTTCGTGTCCACAAGTCCAACGAGGTCCGCCTTCACTAAAGTTACGGCGCGACAGTCTACGCTCTCCACTGCGTTGCGAGCGTAGACTGGAGCCTAGGGGATTCGAACCCCTGACCTCCTCAATGCCATTGAGGCGCTCTACCAA
>JAICWQ010000211.1 GCA_025934755.1 Chthoniobacterales bacterium
AATACCGGGTCAACGCCTTGAGAAAGAGCGAGATGTTTTGCCAGAAAGAATAAAGCTGGTTCCGCAACGGCCGACGCGACCCCAGCAGATAACCGCGAATTTCTCCGTCGATCTCAACCACAAATGACGATTCCGGCTCCCAGTCAGTGTAGTAGGTAGTCAGGAAATCAGCGAACAACTGCCGGTCTTCATAAACCGGGTCGATCGGCGTCCCGAGAAATCCGGTCTGGCAACATAGCCGGCGCACGGCCTCGCGGTCCGTTTTGCGATAACCGCGGATCGTGAAAGAGTTGTCGCTGCTCATTTTTGCGGGGTTCCTTTGTAGTTTGCACATACCTCGCGGTAAATGCAAAAAAGGCGCTCGAAAACTTTCGGCCAGGCGTGCAATCGCGCCGCCTGCTCCGACGCCTGGCGGCCGAGAGCCGGCAGATCCCTGGCAGCGAAGATTTCGATCGCTCCGGCCAGAGCCTCACTCGAATTCTCGTTCGCCCAATCGTTTTGTTCGTGAAAAATAAGATCGTCCATCGCACTGCCGCGAATTCCGATTACCGGAGTTCCACAGGCCTGACTCTCCAAGGCGACCAGACCGAATGTTTCCTGCACCCCCGGATGAACGAAGAGATCCGCCGCTCGATAATAACGCGCGAGTTCACGTGGTTCGGCGCAATAACGCATCCACGAAACGTTACCATGCTGGGCTTGCAGCTCGCGCAATTGTTTCCGTTGCGGGCCTTCGCCGATCACTAGCAGGTGAAAGGTTTGTGGGCCGCGCTGGTTGACAATCGCGAACGCCTCAAAGAGCCTCGCGGTATTTTTCTCTTTCGCGAGGCGGCCCACGTAAAGCAACAGTTTGCGGCCTTGCTCGACGCCTAACGAATGTCGAACTGGTTCCCGATCTTCCTCGTTCGGGCGAAATGTTTCGACGTTCACGCCCAGCTTCACCACGTGAACATTGTGAACACCCCACTCCCGAAGAATTTGCGCGATTCGATCCGAAGCGACCAGAGTGGCCGCGAAACGGTTGTAAAGCCGGCGAACGTAGACACGGGACAATTTCATCACTCTCCCGGCCGCGCGTTTGCCCAGGAGCTTGGCGCTCGCGCGAAGATAAGCTTCCGGAAAATGCGAGTGATAAAAGCCGACCACAGGGACTCCCAACGCCCGGCCGCCAGCGACCGCGCGCCATCCAAGTTGGTAAGGATCTCCCGATTCAATCAGGTCGGGCCGTTCTCGGCGAAAAACTTGCCCCACCGCGCGAAGGTTCACCAAAGCCCGGTAACGCCCGGTTCGTGAAATCAGCGGCGAACGAATGGAATAAATGCGCGATCGGCCTCGAACATCAACTCTTGTTTTCTGACCGGGAACGACGAGGACATGCTGATCACGCGCTGTCTGCTTCTCGATGTAGTCGATTTTCTCATGGAGGTAGCGCTTCACTCCGCCACTGACCGGAGAATAAAACTGGGTGATATCGCAAATCTTCATGCTGACTCAGACAGGATTAACAGGATTGAATCGATTGATTGAGGCGAATCCGCGCTTAGGCAGACCCATCCGGTTAATCTTGTGAATCCTGTCTAGTCCGCCTTCGAATTCTCCAGGTCGCTGAGATAGCGTTCCGCTTCGATCGCGGCAGCACATCCCGAACCCGCCGCGGTCACAGCCTGTTTGTAAACCCGATCGGCGACATCACCGGCAATGAAAACGCCCGGATGTTTACTTTCGACGAGCTTCCGGGCGATGAGATACCCGTCCGGATCAGTCTCAAGTTTTCCCTGATACGCTCTGGTATTGGGATCGTGCCCGATGGCCACGAACACGCATGCCACCGGAAGGTCGTGTTCCTCGTTCGTCTTCACATTCCGCAAACGGACGCCGCTCATCTCGCCTTTTTCGTCCGGAAGGTATTTCGTTATTACCGTGTTCCAGATTGGCTCGATCTTCTTGTTGGCGAACACACGCTCCTGCATGATCTTCGACGCCCGCAGCTGGTCGCGGCGATGAATAAGATAAACTTTCGAGGCGAACCGGGTCAGAAATGTCGATTCTTCCGCCGCGGAATCACCGCCGCCAACCACCGCCACCGGAACGTTCTTGTAAAATGCGCCGTCGCACGTCGCGCAACTCGTTAGGCCATGGCCGATCAGTTTCTCTTCGTCATCGAGCCCCAGATAACGAGCCGAGGCGCCGCTGGCGATGATCAGGGCCTGGGTTTCGAGCCATTCGTCATCCGCCATGACCCGAATGTGATCGTTCCTGGCTTCGTAATCGGTCACTTCCGCGTAAGAAAAACGCGCGCCGAATTTCTCGGCCTGTTGGTGCATGTTCAAGATCAGCTGCGGCCCGTCGATTCCTTCCGAAAACCCCGGAAAATTCTCAACCAGCGTCGTGGTAGAGAGCTGGCCGCCCGGCTGACGGCCTTCCAAAACCAGCGGATTCAGATTCGCGCGCGCGGCGTAAATCGCGGCGGTGAGACCCGCGCAGCCGCTGCCCACGATGATCACTTTCTCCATGAATAAATCTAGCACACGACGCAAGCGGAACACAGGCGCAGCGCCATCTAAACGAGGTATTTGTCTCGTACTAACCTGGCTTCAACCAGGTGAATCAGCGGGCTCTCAGGTCCGCCTCAGCCGTTTCAACGGCTTTCCCTGGAAGCTGTTAAAACAGCTGGACCTATCAGTTGTGTAGCTGATCACCGGACTAAAGTCCGGTGTTACTGAAATACTTCACTTTTGCCCCCGGTGATCGCGCGCGTAATCTGAAAAATGCCAGAACTGGCCGAGGTTGAATGGTTTCGTAAACAATGGAATCCCGGAATCGGCCACAAAATTGTCGATGTAAAAGCCCATTCGCGGAAATATGTCTTTCGCGGGACCGATGGTGAGGCCGTTCGCAAGAGTCTGATCGGGCAAAAGCTTCTGCGCTCGAAACGAAGCGGAAAACAGATGTTGTTTGAGTTTTCCGGAGATAACCGGCTCGGCATTCATCTCGGCATGACAGGCAAAACCCACGTCGAGCGATCTGATTTTCGTCCGGCCAAGCACGATCATCTGGTTTTGGTTCAGCCCGACCGCGCGCTGGTGTTTACGGATTATCGCCAACTCGGGCAAATTCGCTTCCATCCTGGAAGGGACGAACCCGATTGGTGGAGAAATCGTTCCCCGGAAATCGATACACCCGAATTCGATCGGAAATTCTTCAACGACTTCCTGGATCGACATCGGAAGGCGCCGATCAAAGCCGCGCTCCTGATGCAAAGTGGTTTTGCCGGCGTGGGAAACTGGATGGCCGACGAAATTCTGTGGCGGGCCAAGGTTTTGCCCTCCAAACGGATTAACAAACTAACCAGTCGGGAACGATGTGCGATTTTCCGTGCGACCAAATGGGTCGTGCGCCGTTCGCTGGAGACGCTCGGAAAAGATTTCTCCGATCCGCCGGGCAATTGGCTGATCCACCAAAAATGGAAACGCGGCGGCATCTGCCCGATCCATCGCAATCCTCTGCGCCAAGCTACCGTAGCCGGCCGCACCACGGCTTGGTGTCCGAAGTGTCAAAGGAAGGGGGACGATTGACCTCAGTCGCCCACGGGCGCTTCGGTGAAGCGCCCCTACCTACGCCATCATATGCACC
>JAICWQ010000049.1 GCA_025934755.1 Chthoniobacterales bacterium
ATCAAAACAATTTGAAGGAACTCGGTTTCGATTGGTTGCTTGGTCAGTTCAACATCGGAAATCACAAACTTTTCGCCGGCGGTGGAACATCCGGAACCGGCGCTCCGGTCAATGCCGCCGATTTCCCGTTCGTGCCTCCTGGCAGCAGCAACCCCGTTGGACAGTTTCCGGTCACGGCCGGCAATCGCACCGGTGATTTCGCGATCAGCGCCAATGCAATCGATGCATTGTTGTTTCCGAGCATGGGGGCCAGTTCGCTCGCGCCCGGAATTTTCGGATTGTCCGGCGTTTTCACCGATCCGCAATTTCAAGTCGTGGTCCGCGCCTTGAACCAAAAGAAAGGGGTCGATCTTCTTTCCGCCCCGAAGATCACAACCAAGAGTGGCCAACGCGCCGTAATCGAAATCGTCCGTGAATTTCGTTACCCGACTCAATTCACGGAGCCGAAGGTTCCGGACATTCAGGGCCGCGGCTCGAGTAACTCTGCGACGACGACGATCGCACTACCGGTCGTCGGTCCATCGACGCCTTCAAATTTCGAAACCCGAAACACCGGAGTTACGCTGGAAGTGGAACCAGTCGTTGGTCCAGACGGCGTCACGATTGACCTGAATCTCGTTCCGCAAGTAGTCGAATTCGAAGGTTTCATCAATTATGGAAGTCCGATTAAGACGGTAAATCCGGCGCTCCTCGGATTTCTCGGCGTTCCCACCACTATTCTCGGGACCGCCAATGAATCGATTACCCTCACCGATAACGTCATTAATCAGCCCATCTTCAGCACTCGCAAAGTGACGACGAGCGTGAGCGTGTGGGATGGGCAAACCGTTGTCCTTGGCGGATTGATGCGCGAGGACGTTCAAAAAGTGGAAGACCGGACTCCATTGATCGGGGATCTCCCGTTAGTCGGCCGGCTTTTCCGGACCAACGTCGACCAGCACATCAAACGAAACCTGATTATTTTCGTGACCGCGCGGTTGGTAAATCCGGCGGGTCAACCGGTCAACCAGACGGAAGAAGAAGAGGAAACGGTGGAGCCGCCGGTGCTGCAGGAAATCCCCGCTTACAAAAAATAGCCCGTCCCGGCTTTGCCTTTCGCAGCAGCCGGCCAGCAGATTACGTTTTCTTTAATAGGACGTAATAAATTTGTGGCGGTCCTGAACGGTTCGTTCCACAATGGGCTCTTAAGGGAGTGCTCGGTGGTAAACAAGCCGGGCCTTCAAATTTCGTGTTCTTATGGAAACCAGGATAGAAAATAAACCTACCGCCGGATCAAGTTGTGGCCCCCAAGCAGTAGCTGGACACACGGCCGACAACGGTCAAATGAAAGCGATCACTCGCGCACGGTCCGGACTCAGCCGGCATGTCGGTTATGCCGTAATGTTTTTGTCATTGATCTTGCTTTCGCGCTCCTCCTTCGGCGGCAATGGAAATCAAAGTCAAGATGTCGTGCACTTGTCCGGGACCGAAACGATAACCGGGGCGAAAACAGACACGAATAATTGGACCTTTTCGAATCCGGCAACAACCCTGTTGCTCGGCGCAACGTTCATACCCAACCTGAGTTCGACCCTGTTTGGCAGCCAACTGTTAATTTCCACTGCGAGCAGCAATGCAAACTGGCCGTTCGCGGTTGTCGGCGCCTATCGAAACGGAGTCAGCGGTGAGCGCTATTATTCCGGCTTCACACCCGACGGTCATTTTCAGAGTAACATGTACCTGGCGCTCATCGGGAACGGGAACGGAGCGAGCGAAACGATCGGAAGCATGGCATCGATTTGGGCCGATGTGCCGGTTGCCATCTCTGTTTCGAACGGGGTGGCGAATGATGCCAATGGCGGAACGCTTATTTCGGGATGGGGGAATCCCACTCAAGGCATGTGGCCGCGAGTGTTCACGGTGAGCAGTCAAGGGACAACCACGATAACGAATCCGTACGGCGAAGCTCAATACACCCGCCCGCAGTTCGTTCTCGGCGATGTTGGAATCGATGCGGCTTCGCCGGACTGGAATTACAGCTCATTGCATCAGCACAACGGGCATTTGAAAATCGGCACATTCGATGGAGCAAATGCCGAAGGTGGCGAAGTGGACGTTTCAACCGGACGAGTATCCGTAGCCGGTAATCTGATTATCTCGACCCATACCCCGTCGAGTTCGAGTGATGCAGGGGAACCGGGAACCATCGCCTGGGACGCGTCCTACATCTACATCTGTACCGCCAAAAATACCTGGAAACGGGCCGCGTTACAAAGTTGGTAAGAAATAAAACCGGCTGCGGGGTTGGCCGATCTGGCCAAATACGCGGGTCAGCTCCAATACGATCACTGACCAGGGTTATCGTCGCTTTTCTCTTTGGCATAATCGTCTCACGGCGAACAGCTTAGACCCGGCTGTCCGAACCTGGCCTAACAAATCTGTAGTCAGAACAAATTATTTGTTCCAAGCTTTTTTCATCAATCGGCCACGTCTGAGCGAGACGCCGACCACAAGAACCAAGAACAGAAAGAAAGTAATCAGGAAACAAATTAAAATGATTCAACCTAAACTAATGTCAGCCATCTGCGGTTTGCTCATTGCGCTTGGCGCAGGATTGACCCAGGCAGCGACCTGCAATGTTCCTTCGGGCTCTTATCCAACAATTCAATCAGCCGCCAACGATCCAAGTTGCAGCGAGATTGATGTTGCTCCCGGAGCGTATAGTGAAAACGTTGTCGTAAACTTCTCGACCACCATCAATGGAGCGCAAGCCGGTAACTCGGTCGCTGGCCGGACCTCGGGCGGTCCTGGGGAATCCACCGTTAGCGGCGCGAATCCGGTCGGCGCCAACCCGGTGTTTATGATCAAAGCCTCCGATGTCACCATTGACGGATTTACCATCAAGAACACGATCACGACGGGGTCGGCAGTCGGCGTGGATATCAAGAACACGGCCATGGACACGGTCGTGATGAACAACTTCATTGACGGCATCACCACTGCGGACACCAGCGGCAATGGCACCGGCCAGGGAGTTTATCTCGAAGCCGGTCCGGACAATGTGAACGTCCAGGACAACGAAATTGAAAACGTTCACGGGAATCGCTCCACCAAAGGCGTGCAGATAGGCGATGGCGGTTCGACCGATCCGAGCCAGAACGTTCAGATCAAAGGCAATTCGATTCACGATATCACCAGCGATACCCGTGGCGGTTATGGCGTTTCGATCAACAACGGAAACGGCGCAACCTCGAACAGCAACCTGACCATTTTAACTAATTCGATCACGAACATCACGGGCGGCGGCTGGGTGCATGCGATCGGTCTCGAGGCGAATACGCCGGGCGTGGTCGTAAACGGTAACTCGATCAGCAATTTAACCGGACCGGCCCTCGATACTTTTGGCGTTTGGTTCGAGAGCGAAGAAGGCAGTTCCTTCGCAACCGGAGCGGTCAACGAAAATAACTTCAATCTTCCGGCGACTCAGGCCGGAATTGCAGTCGATCCGGCGCTCAGCGCGGCCTTTCCGTCGATGAACGTCGATGGGACTTGTAACTGGTGGAACAGTCCAAGCGGTCCAACCGTGGCCAGCAACCCAGGGGGAACCGGTGCCGCGACTACCGCCAACGTCAATTACAGGCCATGGCTGCTCGCTCCTGCGCCGGGTGGAAATTGCTTTGGCGGAAATGTCCCGACCAGCGCCAGCCAGTGCAAAAACGGCGGCTGGATGACCAGCGTTCGCGCGGACGGCAGCACCTTTAAGAACCAGGGTGATTGCATCCAGTATGTGAACACCGGCAAGTAATCCGGCGTTTCCGACTTGTTTTGAGAGCGGTCCGTGCCCAAAGCACGGGCCGCTTTTCTTTTTGACCTGAATCAGCTAATCCTCCTCAGCGTCAAATCCAACCGTGCCAGCAATCGGGATTACAGGCGGCGTTTCAACAGGCAAGAGCACTTTCTGCGATTGTCTGCGCGAAATTTTGCCCGGAGCGAAATTCTTCGACGCCGACCAGGCCGCGCATGGTCTGGTCGATCTCGACGAGGTTAAACAGGAGCTGCTCAATGAGTTCAGCTTCAGTATTTTTTCTCCAGGCGGCGACTTGAACCGGGCCGCCCTTCGGGCGATAGTTTTTCGGGACGCTGCTAAAAGGCGGGCGCTCGAAAAGATTCTCCATCCGCGGATTCGTCAGCAATGGAGAAGTGAAGCGGACAAGCACCGCACATCTCCCGAATTTTTCTTTGCCGACATTCCTCTTCTTTATGAAACGACTGGCGAAACGCTGTGTGACCGCGTGGTCGTGGTCGCCTGTTCGCGCGACATCCAGTTGGCTAATCTCATGGGGCGAATGGGTGGCAGGGGCGCCCAGCCTGTGTCTGATAAACATCGGCTGGAAGCGGATGCCAACGCAATGATCAACTCGCAGATGCCACTCGAAGAAAAAATCAAGAGAAGCGATCACGTTGTCTGGAACAACAGCGATAAATCTGTTCTCGCGAACCAGGCGGCGACATTGGTAGACCTGTGGCGTCAGGAAAAATGGACGAAGAGGTAAAGGAACAATCGGTGGAGGCCGGTGTCTCGTCTCCGGCAGGAGATTTGCACCCGGAGACAACGCCAGTCGGGCTCGGACCTGCCGTCACAGAAGAACAGCCGCAACAGTTGAGTATCAACGAGCTGGAAAAGCTCGACGATCTCTTGCCGATCGCGCGCGGTCTCAATTTGCATCTGCATCCGGCGCGCAGCCGGCACCACCACATTCTGGATATCGCGCGCGCCGCATTGGGCCAGGGCTCAACCGTCACCGCCGAAGGCTTTCTCGACCAGGTCGGCGATTCCTACGGTTTGCTTCGTTATCCAGAACTTAATTTTTTGCCGGTACCTGAAGACCCTTATGTTCCGCGCGCCGCGATCGAACTCTATCGCTTGCGGCCGGGTCAACACCTTTGCGGCAGCCTTCGTCTCCCGCGCGACCGGGAGAAAGGTCTCGTGCTCGATGACGTTCTGACAATCGAGGGCGAGCCGGCTGAAAAATGGAATGAGCCAACTGATTTCGAGAAACTGACTCCGCAGTTTCCCCAAGGCCGGATCATGCTCGAAAATCCGAAAACGAATTCAATCTGCGCCCGTGGGGTCGATCTTCTGGCGCCTCTCGGCCACGGTCAGCGCGGGTTAATCGTGGCCCCGCCGCGTGTGGGCAAAACAATTTTGCTCAAGGAAATTGCGAAAGCGATCCGGGTGAATCATCCGGAGATTGTTTTGATTCTGCTGTTGGTCGACGAGCGTCCGGAGGAGGTGACCGATCTGGCGCGCGAGATCGATTGCCAGATTTACCATTCCAATTTTGACGAGAATGTGCAGCGGCATGTGCAGGTCGCGGAGCTGGTGCTTGAACGGGCGAAGCGCCTGGTCGAAATGAAAAAGCACGTGGTGATCCTGCTGGACAGTCTCACCCGCCTTTCCCGTGGTTACAATAGTTTGCAGCCGGGCAAGGGTCGTACCATGACCGGTGGCGTCGAAGCCAAGGCGCTGACCAAACCGAAGAAATTTTTCGGCAGCGCGCGCAACGTGGAAGAAGGTGGCAGTTTGACCATTCTCGCCACCGCTTTGACTGAAACCGGCAGCCGAATGGACGAATTGATTTTTGAAGAATTCAAAGGCACCGGCAACATGGAGCTCCATCTTGACCGCGCCCTGCAGGAAAAACGACTTTACCCCGCGATCCATCCATTGCTCTCCGCGACGCGGCGTGAGGATTTGCTCTATCACCCGGAGGAATGGGAGCGGGTCCAGCTTCTGCGAAAAGCAATGGCTGCGCTGCCGCCGATCGAAGCGATGGAAAAGTTGATCGACAACATGAACGCGACCAAAACAAACGCGGAACTTCTGTTAAGCGGGTTAAGATGAGTTGCTGCGCAAACCCGAAATTCGAATCTCGAAATCCGAAACAAGCGCGAATGACCGCAAAATCCAAAACCGGCGACCCGTCCTCAAGCCGCGGCCTGAGAAGATTTCGAATTTCGTGCTTTGAAATTGTTTCGGGTTTCGACATTCGATATTCGACATTGGAGCCGTGATTACATCCGCGGGACAACTCACCGATCTCGTGGATCAGATAAAACCTCACGAGCGTATTGCCCTCGATACTGAAGCCGACAGTCTGCACTGCTACCGCGAAAAACTTTGTCTGCTCCAAATCAGCGTTCCGGGGTGCGATGCAATTGTCGATCCACTGGCCAAGACGGATCTCGGACCGCTTCGGCAGGCGCTGGCCGGCAAGGAAATTGTGCTCCATGGCTCGGATTACGATCTGCGATTGCTTCGTCGAAACATGGATTTTGTGCCCAATCGAGTTTTCGACACCGTCATCGCTGCGCGGATGGTGGGCATTCGCGAATTCAGCCTGGCCGCGCTGGTGCAACGTTATTTCAATATCGAGCTGGTGAAAGGGTCGCAGAAAGCGAACTGGGCCCAGCGCCCTCTCTCCACCAAAATGGCGGAGTACGCCATGAACGACACGCGTTACCTGCTTCCGCTGGCAGAACGTTTGGAAGATGAGCTGGAATCCCGGGATCGGGTGGACTGGTTTCGCCAGTCGTGCCAGCGCGCCCTCGATTTTTCGGCGATTGATCGCGAGCGCGACATCGATGAGGCCTGGCGAATTAGCGGGGCTGGAACCTTGCGCGGACGCGCGTCGGCGGTTTTGCGCGAACTGTGGAACTGGCGCGAGCGAGAGGCAGAGGCCGTCGATCGCCCGCCGTTTCACATTTTGCAAAATCGTGAGCTGTTGGAGTCCGCCGAAAAATTCGCGGCCGGCGGATCGCCGGACTACAAACATTTCTCGGAGCGCCGGCGACATAGATTTCGAGAAGCGGCCGAGCGGGCCTTAAACTTGCCGGAAAAAGATTGGCCGGTGCGCCCAAAGCGTTCGGGAACCCGGCCGACCGCCGAGGTGATCAAGCGAACCGAAAAACTTCGCCAAAATCGCGACCACGCGGCGAAAGAGCTGCAAATCGAAAGTTCTTTCATCGCGCCACGCGCGACGTTGGAAGCCATCGCCGCCGACCAATCCCGCGCCGATGCGCTGGTTGTTCCATGGCAACGGGAATTGCTGGGTGTTAAAAGCTAGCCGTGTCTGGTTGCGTACCCGATATCCTCAATACCGGGTAGATTATTGAGAACATGGATTGCAACTACACCTGCTATATTTTTTCCCTCAACTCTTACAAATCGCGGCGGCGTAATTAGCCCGAAGTACGGTACTAATCGTGCGCTCGAAATTTCACAATCCGCCCGTGGTGTTGGTCTAAACACCGACGGCACGAATATTCAGTCGACGTATTTTTGGGCAATCGGCATCCGGCGGCCCAGACCGAACGCCCGGGAAGTCACTTTTAATCCGGGTGCGGCTTGTTCGCGTTTGTATTCGTTGAGATCGACACGGCGTTGCACCCACCGCACAGTTTTTTCGTCAAATCCGCGTCCAATAATGTCGCGCGCGCTCAAATTTTCTTCAACGTAGAGCCGAAGAATCTCGTCGAGGATTTCGTAGGGGGGCAGCGTATCCTGATCTTTCTGGTTCGGTTTCAATTCTGCGCTGGGCGGTTTCTCGATCGTTGGACTTGGAATGACTTCCTTTTCACGGCCTGCTCGCGACCGGTAGTCGGAGTTCATCCACCGCGCCAACTCGTAAATCATCGTTTTAGGAACGTCGCTGATCGCAGCCAGACCGCCGGCCATGTCGCCGTAAATCGTGCAATAACCGACGGCGAGCTCGCTCTTGTTGCCGGTTGAAAGCACGAGGTGGCCAAATTTGTTCGACAACGCCATCAACGTCATTGCGCGCAAACGCGGTTGCATGTTTTCTTCGGTCTCGTTCTCGGCGAGCCCCGAAAAGATTTCCTTGAACTGACTTTTGAAAACGGCGAACGCTTCGGCGATCGAAATGTGAAGTAATTTAATCCCGAGATTTTGGGCAAGTTTCTTCGCGTCATCGACACTTCCGCGCGACGAATATTGGCTCGGCATGGAAACGCCTACGACGTTTTCGGCGCCGAGCGCGTGGACTGCAATTGCGGCGACGACCGCCGAATCAATACCGCCGCTCAGTCCGAGAACGGCCGACTTGAAATTGCATTTTCGCAGATAATCGCGCACGCCTAGCGAGAGCGCATTGAAAAGCTGTTCCGGCGCCGGACTTTCATGAAATTCAATCGAGGCCTTTGAATCTGTATCGATGATTTGTTCGTCTTCGCGGAAGCCAGGTAGCCGGGCGATCAATCCGCCGGACGAATTCACCGCAATTGAATTGCCGTCGAAAACGAGCTGATCGTTGCCGCCGACCATGTTGCAGTAAAAAATTGGACGCTGATAAGTGCGGGCCAGGGTTGCAACCATTTCGTACCGAATAGATGGCTTCTGCAGGGTGAACGGGGAGGCGCTCAAGTTCAGAATTATTTCCGCGCCCTGCTCAATCAGGCTCCGCGTCGGCTCGCAATCGTAGAGCGGGCGCGGAAGATAATGTTCGGTCCAGATATCTTCACAGATTGTGATGCCGATCTTCCTTCCGCCGCATTCAAAGGGCTCGACCTTCGCCGCGGGTTGAAAGTAACGGTCCTCGTCGAAAACATCGTAAGTCGGTAAAAGCGATTTGTGCGCGACCCGGATCGGTTTACCGCGCTCCAGCAATGCGGCGGCGTTGTGAAAAGGTCGCCCGCGACCTTCGTTGCGATCAACGAATCCCACCAACAAGGCGGTATTGCCGATTCGAGAATGAAGTTGTTTCACTATCGCGAGCGTTTCGGGAACAAACCGGGATTTGAAAACGAGGTCCTGCGGCGGGTAACCCGTCACCGCGAGCTCGGGCGTTATCACCAGATCGGCGCCGGCAGCAGCGAGGCGGTCGTAAGACTGGACGATTCTATCGAAATTGCCCTGCAAATCGCCCACCGTCAGATTCAGCTGTGCGAAACCGATCTTCACGACGGCAAATTAGACGTCTGCGTCGCTCGGGCAATATCCGTTTTGCGGTCCCTTAAGGCGAGGACATCACCGAATGGTGGGCATAACCTTTGTTCAGGGCGTCGTCCGCGCCTTCCACAAAGACTTTTGCCCACTGAATCAACGCGGCGGCCAGAAAACCGGCGAAGGCGCAAATGATCACTTTCTGCAAAAACGTGGCGTGCACGCGCGCTTTTACAGCAGTGACGGTGCCACCGACGCCATTCTTTGTCTTCCCGGGGGGAGTAACTTGCAATCTCGGGCATGAGATTTGCGGGCTCTTTCGCCAATGTCCGACCGCGTTCAAATCCAACCTGCACCGGCGGATGCGGACCAATTGGCTCGCTCGCTCGAGCTGGAATTGGCCCAAAAGCGTCTAGTTTGGAAACATGCAAAAGAGCGCAAGAAATCGGTCCGCTCCCTTGCCGTTTTGTTTCTGTTTCTGTTGTTTGCCGCTTGTCTGCTCGGTTTCTTCTTCGCCTACAACCGAGTGAACGAGGAACGACAGAATCGCCCAGTCGCGACTCCTAACCATTAATGTCGATCTTAGGTGGATCGATTATTCCGTAATCAACTCGACGATTGGGTCGCCCCGCTTTTTTGCCTGGGCCACTGCGGTTCCAGCTTTGCGATCGTTGATGACGAAAGTGTTATTGTCGCCCAATTTTGACCATGGACCGCGTGGGACATCTTTGAAATCAATGAATTGCCAGTCGGTAACGTCGGTCTCGTTCAGACCGAGGTAGTCCCGGACTGCGGGTGAAACATCGAGGCCGGCGCCTTTATTGAGATTAGGTTTGGGTCGCTCGTCACCGAATACGTATTGCCAGTGATCGGTGCGAAATGGCCCAGCGTCTTCCCATTGTGCGTAAGCGACCTTGTTTCCTTTGCGAATCGCAATCCAGCGGTCCTTGCAAACTGAGACGCCAGGTCCCTGGTAAGCTTCGTTGAACCAGGGAACTACTTGGGGCGCTTCGGGACGATGGCCCGTTGCGGCTTTGTCGTTATAGGGGAGCGCGCAGTAAAATGGATTCTGCCGCGGCGTAAACTTTACAGGCAGATAATCGCTTCGATGCGAAGGGGCCGGATCGTCCAGCCCGCCGTAACTTTTCGACCATTCTTTGTCCCAAGAACTCGCGCGATTGGGCACTGGATTGTTTTCCGTCGGCTTTTCGCCGATCCAGAAAACGGTGGTGACAATCGAAACCTTCCACGGATAACCTCCGCCGGGCTCCGGCTGGGCAGGCCGCAATTGGTTTGGGGCGAAGACTAACGAATTAATGCTGACGATCGGTTCGCCCTCCGACTTTTTCTGCGGCTTCTTGGTGAGCTTTGATTTTGCCGGTTCGGCTTTTGTGACTGCGCCGTGAGCGACAAGCGAGGTGATCGACGAAAGCAAGGCGGCGATTATATGGGTGATTTTTCCGGGCTTCATGCGTCAACGGCAGCACAACGCGCTGCTTATGTTTAGACGCGACGCCGGCTAAAAAAATTCGAACGAGATAAGGAAAGGATCTGAGGTTCGAATTAGCGCCGCGACCAAACCTCTGGCGCAAACCCCATTTAGTCAACGAACTTTCCAGGATTCAAAATGCCATTTGGGTCGAGAACCGCTTTAATCTGACGGTGCAAATTGCGAACCGGCTCGGTGGTTGCTTCAGGCCACCACGGTTTTTTCGCGAGACCGATTCCATGTTCGCCGGTGATAACTCCTCCCCAGGCTAACACTTGTGCAAAAAGTTCGTCCAAGGCGTGTTCGACTTTCTCGCGCACTGCCTCGTCCCGATTATAGCCGGCGGCCATAATGTTTACGTGAATGTTGCCATCGCCGGCATGGCCGAAACAGGCTATCGGAAATCCGGACTTCGCGCTTAAGCATTCGGCGAATTCAGTAAGGTCGACGATGTGACTGCGCGGGACGACTACGTCCTGATTCAATTTGGTGAGACCGGTTGCGCGGAGCGAGTTACTGAATTGCCGGCGCAGCGCCCAAAGTTTTTCGCACGCTTCTTCGCCCATGGCCGTCTCGATTGCATTGGGTTTCCTTGCGGCAAGCAAATCCCGGATCGCTTCCGCTTCACTGCGCACGCTTGCTTCCTGGCCATCCAAATCCACGAGCAAATGAGCGTTTCCAGCCGGAACAATAGCGTGGCCCAGGTCCTTTCGCGCGGCCTCAAGCGTAAAACTGTCTGCGATCTCCACCGCCGCGGGCAGGAAACCGCCAGCGAAAATTTCCTGAACTGCCGCGGCCGCTTCCGGCATTTTCGCAAACGCCGCGGACAAGGTTGCCCGGGCGGGGGGTAATGGCAGCAGTCGAACCGTAATTTCAGTGGCGACGCCGAGCAATCCCTCCGATCCCACAAAAAGGCCAATCAAATCGAAACCGGTCTTATTTTTGTGGACACGGCCACCAGTTCGCAAGACGTCCCCGTTCGCGAGCACAACTTCGAGCCCGATCACGTAATTTCGAGTGACTCCGTACTTCAAACACCGAGGTCCACCGGCGTTAGTCGCCACGTTGCCGCCAATACTGCAATCTTTCATGCTCGCCGGATCGGGTGGATAAAAAAGTTTTTGATCCCGCGCCGCCTTCTTCAAATCGGCAGTGATGACACCGGGTTCGACGACCGCAACCACCTCGGCAAAGTTAACTTCCTTGATCCGATTCATTCGCATCAGGGAAAGCGCGATACCCTTTTTTACGGGAACACAGCCGCCGGCGTAACCGAATCCCGCGCCGCGCGGGGTGACAGGAATGTTTTTTGATGAAGCAAATTTCAGCACCTTGGAGACGTCCGAAGTCGACTTTGCAAAGACGACGGCTTCAGGGGCTTTGGCAGCGAACCATTTATCGCCGCTGTGGGCGGCCAGGGTTTGCTCATCGTCGGCGACAGCGTCGGTGCCGAGCAACTGGCGCAGTTCGAAAGCAAGATTCATCCGGGCCAAGGTCGCGCACGTCTGTTGGAGGGCAAGCGTTTCGCTCGCCGACGCGTTCCGCCCTAATTGATCGGGACGATGCGGTAATGGCGCGATTTTTCGCTTTGGCGTTTGAGCAATTTCTTGCACTCCGGTGGAATTACCGGGATTTCATAAATCTTGCCGGCGAAAGCCTTCACCGCCTCGATGGTTTCGAAACGGAGAAGGGTGACGAACTCGACCTCATCGTTTTCCCCATCGCGAATAAAAATCTCCGCGCCCTTGTAACCCGGAATCGCTCGCTTTGCGATTTCGAGCAAGACTTCTTCGCGCAATAGCTTTTCGTACTTCTCGGCATTCTCAGGGCTTGTCCAACCGTACCAAATTCGAGCAATCATTTTCCGGGGTCCTTCCGTTTTGAAACAAAACGCACGCTACATTCCCATGATTTGATAACCGCCGTCTACGTAAATGACCTGGCCCGTGATCGCCGCGGCAGAGTCGCTCGCCAGAAACACACCGGTGGCGCCGAGCTCGCTCGGATCGCAACTGCGCTTCAGGGGCGCCCGTTCCTGATAATGCTTTAGCATTTGACTAAAACCGCTGATTCCACGCGCAGCCAAAGTTTGGACAGGCCCTGCAGAAATGCAGTTCACACGGATCTTCCCGGGGCCTAAATCGTAAGCGAGGTATCGGGTGGATGCCTCGAGGCTGGCTTTTGCCACGCCCATTACGTTGTAATGCGGCACCACTTTTTCCGCACCGTAGTAGGTCATCGCAACAATGCTTCCGCCGTCGGTCATCATAGGCGCCACTTCGCGCGACAGGGCGACTAACGAATAAGCGCTGATGTCGTGCGCAACCCGAAACGCTTCCCGTGTCGTGCTTACAAAATCGCCTTCCAGAGCTTCTTTCGGAGCGAACGCGACCGAATGGAGCAGGAGGTCGATGCGACCGGTTTCGCCGCGGACTTTCTCAAAAAATGTTTTGATCTCGGCGTCACTCGACACGTCGCATGGAAATAATGGGACCTTTTCCCCGAAAGCAGCGGTCAGTTCTTCTACATTTTCTTTCAGTCGTTCGCCTTGATAATTAAAAATCAAGCGCGCTCCGGCTGCCGCCCAGGCCTTGGCGATCGCCCAGGCGATGCTGCGTTTATTAGCCACACCGAAAATAACTCCGGTCTTTCCTTCCAATACGGGCTGAGTCATACAAGGCCGGTAATATGAGCTACGGTCGCAGCAGTGCGCAAGCCAGGCGCTTGCGAGGAAGCGTTCCAGCCGCCATCATTTCTTCTTTAATTTATGAGCATTCGACTCGCTTTAATCACCGCTCTCTTAATTAGTACCGTTTCCTTCGCGCAGGAAGAATCTCCCCCCACATCCTCTCCGGGAGGCGCTGCATCGTCCTCCGCCGCAGCTTCGCCCGCCGGCACGACCCCGGCTTTCTCTGCCTCTGTCACCCCCGCGCCGTCATCGGGCACGCCACAACTCACCGACGTTCTCTTCAAGAATCTCAAAGCGCGCTCGATTGGCCCGGCCGTGATGGGCGGACGCGTCTCCGACATCGCGATCGATCCGCGGAATCCGTTCGTTTTTTACGTCGGGCTCGGTCACGGAGGAATCTTCAAATCCGGCGATGCCGGCGTAAGCTTCGATCCCATTTTCGACAAACAATCGGATCTCTCAATTGGCGCGATCGCCATCGCTCCATCGGATTCGGATATCATTTGGGTGGGCACAGGCGAAGCGAATGACCGAAATTCGACCGATTGGGGGAATGGCGTTTATCGGACCACCGATGGCGGCGAGCACTGGACGAATGTTGGATTGAAAGATAGCCGCGCCATCGCGCGCATCGTGGTGGATCCGAAAAATCCAGAGGTCGCCTACGTGGCGGCCATGGGAAATTTGTGGGCTGATGGCGGTGAGCGCGGTCTCTACAAGACAACCGATGGCGGAAAGAATTGGAAATTGATCCTGCACGCGGCCGCTCCGCATAACGCGCGCACCGGATGCGGCGATGTGATTCTGGATCCTAATAATCCGCAAACGATTTACGCCGCCCTTTACGCGCGCCAACGCACGCCCTGGAGTTTCGTTTCAGGTCCAAATGCGACCAACGGCGATGATGTCGGCGGACTCTTTAAGAGTACGAACGGCGGCGCGAGCTGGAAAAAATTAACGGGTGGACTCCCGGTGCAGACGGGTCGAGTTGGTCTTGCCATCGCTGCAAGCAAACCAAATATCGTGATGGCGGTCGTGCAGAGCTTCGAAGGCGGTTCGGGAACGCTCAGCGATCTGCGCAGTAAGAGCGGCGGTGTGTTTCGATCTGAAGATGGCGGCGAACATTGGACCCGAATGAGTGCGATCGATCCGCGCCCATTTTACTTCAGCCAGATCCGGATCGACCCGGTGAACGATCAGCGAGTTTACCTCCTGCAGTTTGCATTGATGGTATCGGACGACGGCGGCAAGAATTTCCGGGAGGATCTTTCGGAGAAAGTTCATCCCGATTGTCACGCGTTTGCGATTCAGCCAAACAGCGCACCGCCGCCCAAGCCGGCAAAACCCGAAGATAAAAACAAACCTCCAAAGCCGCCTGTTTGTTTGCGGCTGCTTTTGGGGACCGATGGCGGTCTTTATCAAAGTTTTGCCGGCGGAAAAAATTGGGACCACTTGAACAAGTTTCCCGGCGGCGAATTTTATCGAATTAGTCTCGACGATTCGAAGCCGTACTTTCGGATCGCGGGCGGATTGCAGGACAACGAGAACTGGGTCGGGCCGAGTGGCGTCCAGAGCAAAGAGCTGATTCGCAACGCGGACTGGACCGCGCTTTCAGGCGGTGACGGATTCTACGTTCTGTTCGATCCGGCCGATCGCGATACCTTTTACGCCGAGAGCCAGGGTGGGGAAGTGCACCGGATTAACTTGCGCAACGGCGAGTTGCGCCGTTTGCGACCAGAACCGTTCGAAGGCGCTACGCGTTATCGGTTTCATTGGAATTCGCCAATGATCATGAGCAAACACAACCCGGGCGTGATTTATCTGGGCGGAAATTGCGTGTTCAAGTTGACCGACCGCATGGAAAAATATTCCGTGATTAGCCCGGATCTCACTCATAACGATCCAGCCAAGACGAATGCGGTGGGCAGCGGCGCAGAAAGTTACGGCGTGGTGTTTTCTCTCGCCGAATCGCCCAAAAAGGCCGGGCTCCTTTGGGCTGGAACGGACGATGGACGTCTTTGGATTACGGAGAATGACGGCGGCAAATGGACCGAGCTCACCAACAATTTGCCGGAACCCGCGCGCGGACAATGGATCGTTCGGATCGAGGCGTCGAATATCGATCCGAACGTAGCTTATGTTGCCACGAACGCTTATCGAACCGGAGACGATCGTCCGACGATCTTGCGCACCGGCGACCTGGGCAAAACGTGGACTTCCGCTACCGGCGATTTGCCGGCCAACGATCCGGTCGAAGTGATTCGCGAAGATTTGGTGAATCCGAAACTGCTTTATGCCGGAACGCATTTCGGAATTTTTGCCTCGTTCGATCAGGGAGCACACTGGGTCCGAATTGGCGACGTTCCGCCAGTTCGGGTGGACGACATTCAAATTCATCCGCGGACGGCCGATCTGGCAATCGCGACTCACGGGCGCAGCATCGCGATTCTCGATGACACGAAGCCGTTCCGTGAATTTACTCCGGAGATTGCGGCGAAGCCCGCGCATCTATTTAGCGTTCGCAACGTGACCGGCGCGTATTTGCAGCCGGGCTTTGTCGATTCGAACGGCAAAGGCGTTTATCGCGGACAAAATCCGCCGGACGGCGCGATCTTTACCGTTTGGGTGAAAGAATTTACCGGTGACGAGATTAAAATTTCGGTGACAAAAGCGAACGGCCAGCCGGTGGCTAATTTGAAAGCGCCTGGAACGCCCGGGTTCACCCGCTTGAACTGGGACCTGCGCCCAACCAAAGACGTCAGCATCGAATACGGCGGTGACGACCCGAAGCGATTGTTGCCGGCGGGGGACTACAACGCGGAGTTAACGTTTGGTCAGAACAAAGTGAAACAAAGTTTCCATGTCGACCTGGCCGAAGGGATCACGCCGCGGTGATTTGAGGGACACGCGCCGTCGTGTCCGACTCATTTTCAATCCAATCCGGGCGTCGACAGCGGGGCGCCCTCCCATTTAACAGGCAATGGCGTGTCTCCGGCAAACGCCGGAGAGCATTTCCCACAACGCGTCGAGAACGCGGCCCACTGACGCGCGCACGCGATCGATGTTCTCATCGTTGATGTACCTGCCGAGCATCTCGCGCTCAACCGCTGAGTGTTCTTTGTCGGCCTCGATGTGGACTGAGAAATATTCATAAGCGGTCGGATCGGTGAGGCCGTAATACTTCTTCAAGCCGTCAATCTTCGATTCGCAGATGGCTGGAATCTGGCTCTCATACGCGTAGAGCGCGGCCAATCCCTCGCTGGTCGATTTCTCGCCGCAAACCGATCGAAAAGCTGCGATCAAGCCTTTGGTCTCGGATTCTTTGACCGCGTCGATATTCTTAACGCCAAGCCTTTCAGCGAAATGTTTCCACAGTTCGGGATGATTCGGCGAGCCGGCTTCTTCGTCGATCAGGTTCGACAAAATCTGTTTCCGGGTTGGCTGATCTTCACACTTTGCGTGCACCGCCGACAGATAGGTAGGGAAGGCCGCGACGTGATGATAATATTGCCTGGCGTAATCGGTCAGCGCTTCTTTGGTCAGCTCGCCGCGCACCCACGCGAGATAAAACGGGTGTTTCAAGAGATGCTTATCCGCGATGTCATTGTCGATCTTGTCCAGATATTGATTCATAGGTTTCCTTCCACAGATTACGCAGATTTACGAAGAGTCAGGCAATCTTTCATTTCCACTCGCCGGCAATCTTCGAAATCTGCGAAGGACCTTCTAGGCGGACTTTAGAATATGTTTGATTCCGCGAATGGGGATAACGACCCAATCCGGCCGGTGATTAAGCTCGTAACCGACTTCGTAGACGGCTTTGTCGAGGAGATAGGCTTCGAGGAGAATCTGGAAATCGTCGAAGTTATTTGGGACGAATACAGCGCCGGAAGTTGTGTCGAGGTAATTCTGAAGAAAGACACTGCTCATGAGTCGATACCAAATGTCGGCCCAGTGCTCGAGGAACGGAATGTCTTCGGCGCGCATCCCGGGTTGCCAAAGCGCGCTGTAGGCTGCGTATTGGAACGAGCGCATCATGCCGGCGACATCGCGCAATGCCGAGCGTTTCAATTTCCGTTCGCTCAATGGACGCGCCGGCTCGCCCTCGAAATCGAGAATCACGAAATCTTTACCGGTGTACAACACCTGGCCGAGGTGGTAATCGCCATGGATCCGAATTTTGGCGGCGTTGGTTTTGCGATCAAGGAGGCGTTTTTCGCGCCCGAGGATTTCTTTTTCGGTGCGAAGAACTTCCTCGGCCTCGCCGCGGAGAT